>NZ_JAILWC010000002.1 GCF_025699125.1 Nitrosopumilus sp.
GGTTCTGGTGTTGGTTCTGGTGTTGGTTCTGGTGTTGGTTCTGGTGTTGGTTCTGGTGTTGGTTCTGGTGTTGGTTCTGGTGTTGGTTCTGGTGTTGGTTCTGGTGTTGGTTCTGGTGTTGGTTCTGGTGTTGGTTCTGATTCTTCGGTTTTCTTTATTTCAACATCATCTAATGAACCAAAGATAGTTTCCAAGAAAGTTTTCTTGTTAAAAGATTTCAGATCAGGATACTCTTGACCAACTCCGACAAAGAGAATTGGAGTAGAAGTAATTTTCACAATGGATAATGCTGCACCGCCCTTTGCATCTGCGTCACCTTTAGTCAAAATGGAAGCATCAAATTTTACATGCTCATAAAATTCTCGTGCTTGATTTACGGTATCATTACCAGCCAATGAGTCACCGACAAAAATTTTCATATCTGGATTAACTACTTTGGTAATTTTTGCAATCTGCTCCATCAAGTTTTTACTTGTTTGCATTCTTCCTGCGGTATCTATCAAAACACAATCTGTTCTGTGAGAATTTGCATAGAGTACAGCATCCCTTGCAACTGCAGCAGGATCTGATTCATAATTCTGAGCAACAAGTTTCAGATTAAGTCGGTTTGTATGTTCTCGTAATTGTTCAATTGCGCCTGCCCGAAAAGTATCAGCTGCTGCAACTACAACAGAGTATTTTGCCTGTTGTAATAGATGTGCAACTTTCGCCAAAGAAGTAGTTTTACCAGTTCCGTTAATTCCAACAAATAAAATCAAAAAGGGTTTTCCTTGTTTCTTTTTTTCATTAATGTTTGCAAACAGATCGTATGTTCCAGCTGAATCAAATAACGCAGATATGCTTGAAATAAGACTATCTTTAACAAATTTTTCAATTTCTTTTTTATCAACTTTAGAACCAATCAATTTTTCTTTAAGATCAGATTTGATGGATTCAATTACTTCAGTTGCAACATCAGATTCTAAGAGAGATATTTCTAATTCAAAAAGAACATCTTCAATGTCTTTTTCATTAAGTTCTTTTTCACCAAGACTTTTCGCTGCATTAGAAAACGCATTACGAAGTTTATCGAACATGGTTTATCCCGGTTTTTGTTGTTGCATTGCCTGCATCATTTGATTCATTTGCGCCCTTCCTTGTTCTAATCGATTTGCTGCATCTTGTTTTTTTACAGCAGTGTCTTGCAAAGCAATCTCAATTTCTTTAATTCTTGCTTCAAGATAGTTTATTGCTGAAGGAAAATCTTTTTCAACTGCAACTCCTGCACCTATATTCAAAACAATTTTGCTATTTGATGAAATTTTTGTTGGAATATATGTTCCCATTCCAATTGGAACCAAGGTTTCTGATTCAGGATTTTTACCAAGTGATTGAATGGATTCAATTGCAGCAGTTGCCTCTCTCAAAATACTAAAGAAAGTTGCTTCTCTTTGAGACAAATCTGAAAAATATGTTTCAAGCATTTGCATTTGCTGCATTAATTGCTCTGCCTGTTCTTCACTCATTTACAACCAACCTTCCTCAGATGGTTATAAATTCATTCATGGATAAGTAATTGAAAATCAAAATATGTAATGAATAAAAAAATAAAGATTAGAACTTTATTTTACTTTAGAGAATCTATCTTCTACCTCATCCCAATTAACTACATTCCACCATGCGGCGATATAGTCTGGTCTTTTGTTTTGGTAGTTGAGATAGTATGCATGTTCCCAAACATCACAGCCCAACAATGGTACTAATCCCTCAGTTCTTGGACTAGTTTGGTTTGGCATTGATTTGTATTCAACCTTTCCGGAAGAAGGATTGTAAACCAACCATCCCCAACCGCTACCTTGTATTACTGCTGTAGTGGATGAAAATTTCTCTTTAAAGTCAGAGAAGCTTCCAAAAGAATCTTTAATTGCATCAGCAACAGATCCTCCAGGTTCTCCGCCTCCGTTTGCTTTCATGTTGTTCCAAAATAGCCTGTGGTTATCATATCCACCACCGTTGAAATTAACTGCACTTCTTTGAGCTTCCGGTACTGAATTAATATCAGACAGAATGTCTATGATATCTTTCGATTGGATATCAGCAGGACATGCTTCAAGAGCTGCATTTAGTTTGTCAGTGTATGCTTGATGATGTTTTGTATGATGAATCTCCATTGTTCTTGCGTCAATGTGAGGTTCCAATGCATCATAAGCATATGGCATTTCAGGAAGAGTGTATTTTCCCATGAATACCCAAGAGGATTTATTCAATTTATTGCTTTAGTAAGCAATTCATTTTTACTTGCAAAAATCGTTAAAAAACTTGTGAAATTCCTAGTTTTTTCATTAATTGTAGTTATTGCAAGTGGATTTGTTTTGTTTCAAACAGTTCAAACAGAAAATGAATTTCGAGCATATTTGGATAAAAGTGTGCCATATATTGGAACTGACATTCCCAGAATGGAAGGTATTGACGGAACCGGAATTAAAATAGCAGTGATTGACACTGGTGTTGATTTTAATCATCCAGATTTGTTTGGATGGGGACCAAACGGTAAAGTCATAGGAGGATATAATTTCATTGATGAAAACCAGCCGCCTCTAGATACAAATGGTCATGGTACTCAAGTAGCAGGAGTAATTGCAGCTGATGGACAAGTGGTCGGAGTTGCACCCAAAGCAAAAATTCTTGCTTACAAAGTTTCAGAAAATGGAGAAGGGGTATCATCAGATTTGATTATCAGAGCAATCGAAAAAGCAGTTGAGGATGATGCAGATATTATCAATATTAGTTTAGGTGTTAATAGAACAAATGCAAAGATTGAGCGTGCAGTTAATCTTGCATTAGAAAAAGAAATTTTTGTAGTAACTGCAGCTGGAAATGATGGTCCTGAATTGCATACAATTGGAAGTCCGGGTAGAAATCACGGTTCTGTAACTGTAGGTGCAACATATAACAACCTCACGTCAAGCTTGGTTGCAACATTAGAAGTGGATGGAAAACCATTCACAGTAATTCCAATGATTGGTTCTACAAAATTAGACGTACCAATAACAGGGAAAATAATTTCAGCAGGATATGGAAAAATGGAGGACTTTGAAGAACTCAATGTAAAAGATGCAATTGTAATAGTGGAGAGAGGAAGCGATGTTGAAGGGGAACTGTTGTTTTTTTCAATCAAAGAAAGTAATGCGGCTTATGCAGGAGCTAAAGCTATGATAGTCTATAACAATGTGCCAGGAATTTTTTTGGGCGAACTGATTCATGAATTTATAGAACCAGATTATGCACCACAGATTCCAGTCGTATCAATTGACAGAGAAGAAGGACTAAAAATAATAGAATCAATCAAAGAAGAAAAGACTGCATCTTTGCATCTGTTTTACAATCCAGACTTTGTAGCACATTTTAGCTCAAGAGGTCCGGTATCACCATTTTACATAAAACCCGAACTTGTAGCACCTGGCGCATACATCAACACCACACAAAACAATGCAGGATATAATTTCACAAGCGGAACAAGTTATGCTGCACCTCATGTAAGCGGAGCTGCTGCTTTATTGCTTCAGAAAAATCCACAACTTCACCACCATGAGATAAAATCATTACTTTTAACTACAGTTGAGCCTGTTTCAGATGCCTACGGTCAGGAATTCTCCCTAAATGACGCAGGTGCAGGAAGATTGGATATAAGAAAAGCGTTTGGGGCCAAATTAATTATCATGCCACCAAATTTTGTATCAACAGCATCAACAGACAATCGAGTGGTTGAAAGACAACTAGAATTAAAATTGATTGAAGGAACATTGGATACTTTGGACGTAAAATTTGAAGGGCCTGAATTCATTAAATTTGCGCATATTCTTGAAGGGAATATTTTAAAAATCAAAATGAATGTGACTGAAGAAAATTTTGGAGAACATGAAGGAAAAATCATAATCAATCATGACGGAACTAGATACACCATTCCATTTTTGATACACTATACACAAGGTTCAATTTCTGTGAGTCAGCAAAATCAAAAAATCTCATTCGATATTTTTTATCCAGGTGAATGGAGTTTTGCAAAAATTTCAGTTATAAACAGCAAAGACGGTAGAGTTGACACTACAACTATGTTACCAAATAAAAAAACAACAATGGAAGTATATGAGAATGCAGAGTATTGGATTGAGGCAAAAATAAGAACCAATGAAAACACAACAAGTGCATATAATACAATTGAGATAACTACACTACCAGAAAACGTTCAAAGATTAGACATAGACATTCCAACAAAACAAATTGGAATAATTGCAGTAATAGTAGCTGCCGTTGGAATTTTTGGAATTATTAAAAGAAGATAATCTATTGAGTAGCTTTTGGTCCTGCAGCAATTATTTCAGGGGAGACATTTTCAAATCGCTTAAAATTCTCAATGAACATCTCTGCTAATTTTTTGGCAGATGATTCATACAAGTCTTTGTCATCCCATGTGTTTTTAGAATCCAATATTTCTGGAGGAACGCCATCTACTTCAGTTGGAATATCCAAATTAAACAAATCATCATGACGATACTCTACAGTATCCAATGCCCCTGAGAGTGCAGCAGTGACCATAGCACGACTGTACTTGATCTTTATTCTTTTTCCAATTCCATATGGACCACCAGACCAACCGGTGTTTACAAGATAGACTACAGTGTTGTGTTTGTCAATTTTTTCTCCAAGTAATTTAGCGTAAACTGAAGCAGGTCTAGGCATGAATGGGGCGCCAAAACACTCTGAAAACACAGATTTTGGTTCTTTGATACCGCGTTCGGTTCCTGCCAATTTACTTGTATAACCAGATATAAAATGAAACATTGCTCCTTCTCTTGTCAATCGAGAAACTGGTGGTAAAACACCCAATGCATCAGCAGTCAAAAATACAATGACTTTAGGATTTCCACCAACACTTGGAATTACTGCACCTGGAATGAAATCTAACGGATACGCAACTCGAGTGTTTTCAGTTAACGTGTTATCATCATAATCAGGAACATTATCTTTAAGCACAACATTTTCTAAAACTGCACCAGGTTTGATTGCATTCCAAATTTCCGGTTCTGCTTCTTTACTAAGATTGATACATTTTGCATAGCATCCACCTTCAAAGTTGAATGTTCCATTATCAGACCATCCATGTTCATCATCACCGATTAGGTTTCGATTTGGATCTGCAGAAAGAGTAGTTTTTCCGGTACCAGATAATCCAAAGAACAGTGCAGTATCTCCCTTTTTGCCAATGTTTGCAGAGCAGTGCATTGGAAATATTCCTCGTTCTGGTAGAAGAAAATTCATTACGCCAAACATAGACTTTTTCATTTCACCTGCATATTCTGTTCCTCCAATCAATACAATTTTTCTTGTCAAATCAATTAGGATAAAGACATCAGTTCTAGTTCCATCAACTTCTGGAACTGCAACAAAGTCGTTAATACATAAAATAGTAAATTCGGGCTCATGGTTTTCCAACTCTTCTTTTGTTGGCCTAATGAACAAGTTTCTTGAAAACATACTTTGCCAAACATGATCATTTATCACTCTAATTGGCAAACGATTATCAGGATCAGATCCTACAAAACCATCAAAAACATAAAGCTCCTTGTTATCAACAAACTTTTTCATTTTTTCTAAAAGTTTTTCAAATTTCTCAGATGGGAATTGGTGGTTGATTTTTCCCCAATCAATGGTATCTCGGGTTTTATCATCAAAGACGATAAATCTGTCATCAGGGGATCTTCCAGTATATTTTCCAGTATTTACTGAGAGAGAACCTGTTGAATTTACTACACCCTCCTTTCTTTCAACTGCAATGCGCACCATTTCTTCAACACTGAGGTTTCTGTGGACTTTGGATGGGTTTATTCCAAATTTAGATAGTTGTGAGGAAAATTTGTCAGTTACAGCAGTACCTACTACTTGAGTCAGAGGATTTTGCCTCCAAAAGTGATTTTGTCAATCCCAGGCTGGTTCATGAGATATCGATCCGCCCAAAGTTTCCTTATTATCTTTTTCTTATGAGAAATGTATTTTGTATCTAGGAACGTATTTATTCCAAAATTCAAAAGTCAAATTGATGCCTATCAACAAGGACAAGATTGCAAAGAGACAGGAAGTAAAAGAACACAATCCTGACTTTGTAAGACCAGAAAGCTGGCGTTATGTTAGATTACAGACCAATTGGAGAAAACCAAAAGGCATAGATCATCATCAAAGAAAACAAAAGAGCAGAGGCCGTCCGGGACTTGTCAAAGTAGGGTATGGAGGACCAAAAGAAGCAAGAGGATTACACCCATCAGGATATACAGATAATTTAGTTTTCAATTTATCGGATTTAGAAAAACTTGATCCAAAAAAAGATGGAGTGAGATTTGGACACAGTGTTGGTACTAGAAAAAGAAAAGAGATTATTGTAAAAGCAATTGAAAATAAATTCAAAATTTTTAATGCGAGAGTGAGTGCAAGTGGTAGTAAATCTTAACGCAAAGAAAAGACTCGCATCCAGAGTCACAGGTGTGGGAATTCACAGAATTAAGTTTGATACTGATCATCTGGATGATATTGCAGATGCAATTACAAGAGAAAACATTAGAAGTCTCATCACTGCAAATACAATCAAAATCAAACCATTTGTAGGTACATCAAGAGGCAGAGCACAACACAAGAAAGATCAGAAAAACAAGAGAGGTATAACTCAAGGTTCAAAGCAAGGTAGAAAAGGCGCAAGAGTTGGAAAAAAAGAAGTTTATGTTGCCAAGGTTCGCTCATTGAGAAGATTACTAAAGATTGCAAAAGACAGAAAAGACTTGACCAATCCAGAATTCTGGGCATTATACAAGAAAGTGGGAGGCAATACTGTTAGAAACAAAGCACATCTCAGACTCCTAATGGATGAAATCAAAGAAAAGAGAAAAGATTAGAACCTGTAAACCGTATTTTCTAAATTCAAAATTTTACCATTCTTAATTTCAATACCTTCATCGCTGAGCATTTTTGTTTTAATATGCTCCCCATATGCATAGCCACCAATTTTTCCAGTAGACATGACTACTCTATGACATGGAATAATTACAGGGTATGGATTTTTGTTCATGATTTTTCCAACTACGCGTTGTCCGTTTTTTAGTCCAACTGCCTTTGCTAATTCACCATAAGTTGTGATTTGACCTTTTGGCACTTCAAGTAATTTTTTGTAAATCTTTTGTTCAAGATTCAAAGCTTGATTACCTCAAGATTTGTAGTTTTAAGAAGGTCAAGAATTTTTTGTTTATCAGAACCTAGACCTCTCCAATCTAAAAGTGCGGCAGTTGCCATCTTGTTTTGTGAAATAATGTGGGAAAATAATTCCGTATCAAGATTTTCCAAGGCATGTTTTGGAATTACTGTACCTAATGCATATTTTCCATCAAGTAATTCATCAGTAAACTTTGAAGGATAATGAGTTCCGCCAAAACAAACTGCAACTGGGTTTTCTGGGATTGGCTCAGACATTACTTGATGAACTAAGGAAGCTACTGAATTGCATAAAGATTCATCAGTCCATTGTTTTTCAGTGGTTCCTATCTCAATGAATATGGAAGGTTTCGTTAATGCAGAAGGACCGTGATGCGTTGCCTCTATGGTGATTTGAAATTCTGGGAATTTGGATTGGTTTTTCTTTAATGTTTGCAGATATTTCTTTTGAAGATTAGGATGTGGAATTGCAATTTCTCTATCATTGCCCCCAAACTTTGCTTCAGAAAAATTTCCGGTACTATGGCATGTCAAAGCCAATTGTCCAGACTCTGCAGCATGTTTTGATAAAAATACAAATCCATCATAATCATATTTTTCTTCTAACCAATCTGCAGATATTGCAGGGGTTGGAATAATCACCAAGTCATAATATTTTCCGCGGAAAATATCACCATCTTTGGTCATTTTCTTTGAAAGAAATTTGGCCATGTTGTGACCTGCTGGGTCATCTCGATACGCAACTAACAGTTCCATGAGATAAGAGATATAAGGACACCTTATTAATTTCCAGCAATGAACCCTAGGCAGACTTTGAAAAACATGGCAAATACCATGAAAATGGCTAAAAAACCAGACAAAGATGAGTATCAACAGCATCTCAGATTAGTTTTGATGGGAATTGCAGGTGTCGGAGCTATTGGATTTACTATTCAGTTTGTCTTTTCGGTAATTACATTTGGAAGGTAGAATTGTCTGAAGAAATAAAATCACATTTGTTTGCAATCAGAACCACTGGTGGACAAGAAAAAGTGGTAATGCGATTATTAGAAGCAAAAGCTAACGCTAATCAAATTAATATTCAATCAGTACTGCTAGTTGACAATCTAAAGGGATATGTTGTAATTGAGGCAATCAATCCCAGTGATGCATACATGGCAGTTGAAGGAGTCAGACACATTCGTGGTCAATTAAGAGGAGAATTAGAGTTCAAAGATATCGAAGGATATCTAATAAAGAAATCAACAGTTTCACAATTAGCAGTAGACAACATAGTAGAGATTACAGGTGGCCCATTCAAGGGAATGAAAGCGACAATCACAAGAATTGATGTTGACAAAGAAGAGGCAACCGTAGTTTTACTTGATGCATCATATCAATTACCAGTAACAGTAGACGCAAACTACCTAAAGATCTCAAGTGAGGCTTAGGAAGGATTAAATTTTCAATTTGAGTTGACAAGATAATGGGAGAACAAAAAGTATCATCATTAGTAACAGGTGGAGGAGCATCAGCCGGTCCACCATTAGGTCCAGCACTTGGACCACTAGGGGTGAACATTATGGAGGTTATTCAAGCAATTAATGATAAAACAAAAGACTTTGAGGGAATGAAAGTTCCAGTCACAGTGATTGTTAATACAGATACAAAAAAGTATGATATTGAGATTGGTATCCCATCAGCTGCTGCGCTAATCATGAAAGAAGCAGGAATTCAAAAAGGTTCAGGTGCTTCAGGTTCTACTTGGGTAGGAGATGTGACATTAGACTCAGTAATCAAAGTAGCAAACACAAAACTAGAGAAATCCTATGCATCATCATTAAAGTCAGTTGCAAAAACAATCATTGGAACATGTCTTGCATTAGGAGTCAAAGTAGAAGGAAAGACCCCAAAAGAAATTACAGCTGAAATTAATGAAGGCAAATGGGATGCAAAATTCCAATAATAATTCAGTTTAAAATACAAATTCTTTAAATTTTAAAAAAGTTACAACTGAGCATATCAATTCCCACATACAATGACAAACACATACAAATCTTTGAAGATAAAATCAGATTCAAATTTCGATGTTTGTCCGGTGGTAAAAAAGACATAATGTTATCACATATCAAAAAAGTTTAGAGAAAAAGTTGCCTACAGGTATACTGAGAATTTTAGGATTCAGTAATTTTCACGATTAGTTTCCTAAATGATAGCAACTAGAGAGATATTGAATCAGAAGACAAACAGCAGATAATTTATTTCAGATTCTAAGTTATTGGATAAGATAAACTGGGTCTTTGTCTGTTTTTTGTAACTCTACAAAGGTTTCAGAATTTTGAATTCCTGGCACCTTTCCTATTTTTTCAATGACTATAGTATGAAGAGCTTCAAGATCTTTTGCATAGACCTTGATAATAATATCAAATCTGCCAGTAACCTCAGAAATTGATACTACCTCCGGTATTTCCATAAATAATTTGTGAATTGCGTCCTTTTGTTTTGGATCTCGATTAATTCCAACTGATGCCTTGACCCCAATTCCTAACAATGAATCATCTATTACAACTGTGAATTTTTTGATTAATTTTTTCTTCATCAATCTCTTGATTCTGCTATATAGTACAGATGCGTTTATTCCAAGTTTTTTAGATAATGTAGGAACAGAAATAGATCCATCACGAGTCAGTTCAAAAAGTAATTTCATATCAAGTTCATCAAAACGGTGCAACTTAATCGAAAACAGATTTTATGATTTAATATATGTAGGTTTTGAGAAATAATTCCTCCAGATTTACAAGATTTAATTGAAAAATTGTAATTTTTCTAAAATTTTGGACAACTAAAAACCTCATTCTCTAAACGATTTTAAGTAGGCTTTTTTGAAAATGTTCGTAATGATCACAGAGACTCAGTTGGTAGACATGATAAAACAAGCAAAGGCTGCTACAAAACCAAAAAAGTTTACGCAGTCAATTGAGTTAATTGTCAATTTCAAAGATATCGATGTAAAGAAAGGGTTTGCCCTAAATGAAGTCGTTCAACTTCCAAAGACCACATCCCCAGCAACCGTTTGTATTATGGCAACAGGAGAGATGGGTCAGAAAGCAAAACAAGCAAATGCAGATTCTGTAATCGGAACTGAAGAATTAGATAAATTTGCATCGAATAAAAGAGAATCTCGAAAATTCATTAACAAATATGATTTCTTTTTAGCAGATACCAAAGTAATGCCAACAGTCGGTAAGACTTTGGGTCAACTTTTAGGCCCTAGAGGAAAAATGCCAACACCAGTTCCTTTTGATGCACCAATTGACGCATTCTTATCAAGATTTAGATCATCAATCAAAGTTAGAACAAGAGCATCATTGTCAGTTTCATGTAAGATTGGAGATGAAACAATGGATGACGCAGATTTGGCAATTAATGCACATACTGTTCTTAACGCAATTGAAAAGAAACTACCAAACGGTGAGAAGAACATGAAAAGAATAATGATAAAAACTACCATGGGTAAACCAGTAAAACAAATCCAAGAGGTTAGAAAGAAGCATGCATGAAAATAGAACGTCTTATCCTAAAAGAAAAACTCAGATGTATCAGCAATTACAAGAATTGCCAAAAAAATACAAAGTACTAGCAGTCATTAAATTACACAAGGTTCGCTCTACACAGATTTTACCATTAAGAAAAATCCTCAAAGGCGATGTGCAGTTTGTAGCAATCAAAGACAAGGTTGCACAAAAGGCATTGGATTCACTTGACATTCCCGGAATCAAAGAAATTGCAAAGGATCTAGAAGGACAATGCATGTTCTTGTTTACAAACATGTCACCATTCAAACTCAATGTGCTTTTGGCAAAAAACAAAGTAATGATGGCAGCAAGAGGAGGAGACATTGCAAGTATCGATATAGTCGTACCAGCAAAGAATACAGGAATTGCACCAGGACCTATGCTCACAGAATTCAAAGAAGCAGGAATCCCAACAAAGATTGATCAAGGAACAATTTGGATTGCAAAGGATAGCACTCCAGTATTGAAGGGAGAGACGATCAACGAGAAATTAGCATCAATTTTAGGTAAATTAGATATCAAGCCAGTAGAAGCAGGAATTTCACTTTACACGGCATTGGAGGAGGGTCTCAAGTATGCAGAAGAAGAAATGATTGTAGATGTTGAAAAGGTCAGAGCACAATTCTCACAAGCTCACCAAGAAGCAGTATCACTGTCAATTGAGGCAGCATACATCACGGCTGATAACATTTCACAGATTCTCACAAAGGCAGCACAGTATGCTCGCTCATTATCTATAGAATCTGGATTTATGACAGATGAGACAAAGGAGCAAATATTGCAAAAAGCAGATGCACAGGCAAGAGCAGTGGCAGGCCAAGCAAAAGACTACACACCAGCATAACCAAAGCCAATCAAAATCACAATACAATAGACATATTCTGAAATAACTACACCTACAAACACCATAAATCCATGTGTTTTTAAAGTTCAAGATTTTTCAAACATCATGCCGATTTTCTTAGACATGCATGAATTAGGAGACTATACCAAAGAACAGTTAGTTGCAGGACTTGAAGAGGATGCAGACGAGTTCGGAGTTTTAGTCCACCAGATGCTTTTTAACGAAAAGGAGAATATCTTGCATTGTATTTGCACAGCACCAGATATAGCGGCCATAGAAAAACATCATGAAAAATTTAATGTGAAATGTAAAAAAATAATTCCAATTGACCAGATAAAAACAGACAAAGTTATCAAAGAAGAGAAATTAAAAGCTGTTGGAGAACTTTCATCCAGACTATCACATGACATAAGAAACCCTTTAACTATACTTCAGACATCTTTGGACGTTTTAAGATCAAACAATCCAGAGACATACGAAAAAGATATTTCAAAATTCAATACAATGTATGATGCAATAAAACGAATAGACCATCAGATATCAGACGTATTAGGATTTCTTGGTACAAGAAAACTGAATTTCACTGAAACAGATCTGTCTGATATTTTAAATTCAAGTATGGAAGGAATAAAAATTCCAACTCAAATAGTTGTGGAGATGCCTCAAAACAAAATTTCACTTAAGTGTGATTTTGAATCTATGAGAACAGTTTTTTCAAATATTATTCTTAATGCAATTCAGGCAATGAATGGTACTGGGAAAATTATCATAAAAGCACTCAAAAAAGATGATTCTATTTCAATATCTTTTGAGAATTCAGGACCGGCTATTCCAGATAAAATCATCTCAAAAATATTTGATATTTTGTTCACTACAAAGCAAGAAGGCACAGGTCTAGGGCTAGTAAGTTGTAAAAATATTGTGGAACAGCACGGAGGTAAAATTGAAATTAAAAACAACCCCACTACATTCACTGTTATTTTACCTCAAAAGATAAAATAAAAGACGATTATTACAAAATTATTCTGTTTTTTCCAAGATTTTTTTATGCTATTCACAGATTTAGTTTTCTTGATAATGATTCTACTTACAAATATGACAATAGATTTCCAATATTCTTGCGGTGAAGGTTGTAAATGTACATCACGTCATTAGAGAAATAATCCCACAAACATTTCAGTTGATTTTAAATTGGGTAATAAAATAACTAATTACGGAATGATGACTCTTGACAAAAATTAACAACGTGGATCTTGACAAAGTTGCAAATACTATAGCAATGGGAAAAGAAGACAAAAAAACACTAAGAAAACCAGTCAAGATGCAAGGTGAGTGGAATTTAGACTCCAATTCAGAATTTCAATTCAAAACAGAACTGCCTTTTGAAAAGGGAAGTCAAGTAATCGAGATTGATTCGCCATCATTTTTGGGTGGGGATGGCAACAGACTAGGTCCAATGGCGTATTGTATTGCAGGAATAACATCTTGTTTTGTAGGCACGTTTGTAGGAATTGCAGCCAATCAAGGCATAAAATTAACAAAACTAAAAGTAAATACAGAATGCAACATCAATTTTGCAAAGACCTTTGATTTATCAGAAGAACCAATTACCGAGGGAATTAATTTTAAAATAGACGCTCAAAGTGAAAATGCAGATAATCAAAAACTACAAGAAGTGTTGAGCATGGCAGAAGAACGTTGTCCTGCTATGTACAGCATGACTCATAAAATTAACATTGATGCAAAAATTGTGTAATTCATTATTCAAAGATCTTCAAGCATACAAAAAAAACTCAAAACACAGTGTAATTAAACGAAGTTAGTTTTTTAAAAATCTATTTCATCTTAGATTTACAATTATGACAATAACCATGTAATTCAAAATTACTCTTTAAAATTAGATATTTTGATTTTTTTGCAGCCTTTACTTGAATCTCTTTTAGAGAGTCTTCATCAATATCATCAATTTTACCACATTTCATACAGACCAGATTGATATGCTCATCAGTATGAGCATCAAACCGTGCTTCTCCTTCTACCTCAATTTCGTTTACAAGTTTCTTTTCTCGTAGTAGATCTAGTGTTTTGTAGACCGTAGACAGGCTTACCATCGGGTATCTCTTTCTAACAACCTTGTGAATCAATTCAGCGCTGGGATGATCCTCAGTTTTAAGCAGATAATCCACTATTGCTATTCTCTGAGGCGTAATCCTAAATCCTTCATCCCTTAATGATGAGACTATTTCCTCTAGATGTTGCATGATACTGTACCACAGCGATCCTATTTAATATTTATTTGTTATTAAGAATAATTCCTAATAGATAATAACACTTAATTAGGAATAATTCCTAATAGTAGTATGCTAAGTCAAGAGTTACAATTTGGTTCAAATAAGAAAACAGTGAATGAAGCAATCAAAATTTGTGTTAATTGTGGAAATATTGCTGTAAATATCCAAAATCACAGAATATTCTGTAAGGACTGTGGCTCATTTTTTAATGTGGAGAAAAAGCATGATGAGTAAGCATTCCTGTAGAAGTGTATGCGGATATTATGATGCCGATGCAAAATTTAGAAATTCAGTGAATAACACATTTAGGAAATATTGTGCAGTTTGCAATTTAGAATTAATTTCAAGATATTCTGTTTGTCCCTGTTGTCACAAATATTTTGAGGGTGTAAAATAATGGGATATTCTTGTAAAGGCGTATGTGAGGAGTTCAAGGGAGACAAAATTCCAAACGGCTCAAAATATGAACATGGGCAAAAAAGATGTACATTGTGTAGTATTTTTTTGAGCGTATCTGGTGTTAGATGTCCATGTTGTAGTGTTCTTTTGAGAACAAAACCCAGAGGTAAAAGATCATAAAATCATGTGGCATTAACTAGTGTCTTTTACTGCCATAGTATTTGTTGAAATACATATTCCACACAACATTTGACATGTCCAATAATTTTGTAAGTGCATGCATTCAGTTTAGATTGTCTTAATTGTATTGGATAAATGTACAAGTTAACATGCACGCCAAATTCTTGACAGAGTTTTTCAGAGACAAAAATAAGATAAACCAACCAATTCTGCATCATTTAAAAAAACTTGATTCTAATTCGGATGAATCAATAGGATGATTTTGATTAAAAATTTGTTCATTTTTTTGTACAATTTTTTACAACAATTAAGAAACTAAATAATGAAATTTATCTTCGATATAGTTAATCGGTTATCTGTGCATTCAGACATACGAGAAGAGATTAAGAAGTTAGAAGATGATATTTTACGATTAGAAGACAATATTGTAGAATTTTTGAGTATGAAATATGATGAAGGAGTCAAAAAATCACTTCATTTACTAGAATCAGATTTAAAATATCTGAGCATTCTTGCAAATGGGGCTCCAATTGACAAAAACGAAGATAGAAAGATCATGGATTTTTTAAGAACTCATTATACACGTTTGCAAAAATTATCTGTTCCAGCATGATGTTTTATTTTTAAAACAATTCAAGTTTCTCTAACTTTGGGTAAATTCCAGTTATACTTCATTGCAAGTAATCGAATTCCAGTAGCAGAAACGATCCCAATAATTGATGCGATTTGTATTTCTATACCAGAAGATAAAGTAACATAAAATATTACAATTCCAATAATTGATGCTACTGCATACACTTCTTTTACAAATACGATTGGAATTTCTCTAACAAAGACGTCCCTTAGTATTCCACCACCAATTGCAGTGATCATTCCACCAAAGAGCATTGGAAGGAAATTCAATCCAACTACATTGTATGCAATTGATGCCCCAAGTATAGAAAACACACCCAATCCCACTGCATCAAAAATTAGCCAGACATTCATCTGTTTTTTCATTTTGGCAAAAACAAAGAACATCAAAGCTCCTGTGATCACAGTAATAGAAACATAGATCGGATCTGAAAAAGCAGTTGGGAATCGTCCAAAGATTACATCACGTGTTACTCCACCACCAACACCAACTACTGTTGCCAAAACTATAATTCCAAAGACGTCAGATTTATGAGAGATTGCTTTGGAAGCTCCTGTTACTGCAAATGCAATTGTGCCTAAATAGTCTAAAATACTGATAAAGCCATCTATTGGAAAAGAGAAATCTACCAATTATTACAATGGCACAAAGATTACTAATTAAGATTAATGAAGATCGAGCTAGAAAAAATAAAGATCAAAAATTAAATTGAAAAAAGATTTGTTTAGCCAAATAGTGAGGATAATCCTTCCATGGCTGCTTCTTCGGTTTTACCTTCGTCTTTAGGTGCTTCTTCTTTCTTTGCTTCACCGGCTGCCTCTGCTGGGGCGGCTGCTGCAACTGCTACAGGTGCGGCTTTGACTGCCTCATCGATGTTAACATCGGCTAGGGCTGCTACTAGTGCTTTAACTTGAGCATCATTTACCTCTGCTCCAGATGCTTTAACAACTGATGTGAGGTTTGCTTCGTTAACTTCTTTGTCTAGTTTGTGAAGAAGTAAAGCAGCGTAAACATATTCCATTATATCGAGATTTTCTTAGTGCATAATATAAAACTATGGAGATCTCACGCCTGGAAATCAAAAATTCAGTTCAAAATCTTCAGACTTCGGCAAACGGCATATAGTGTTCGTTTGAGATTTTTATCAATCAATGTATCCATTCTGTTTCGCAATACTCGCTTTGCTTCATCTCGCTCTGCACCTTGAGGCAAGGACAAAACTTTGTTGAGAAATTCTGGCAGGGATTCGCGAATCCATCCATCAAGCATAGCATAAATTTTCGGAGGCAAGATATCACATTTGTCTACATCAAGATCTAGAATTCCCGTAAAGTTTTCATGTTCTACTCTATACACAAGGGCCAATACAACATTGTCGGGTGTTGGATGTTCCAGTATTTCTCTGGAACGCTCTCCAGTTTTTCCCTGCTCAATCTTGTTTTTCAGACCAATCGGGTTAACAATCACACCATTGATTCCTACTTTTTTTCCGTCTACTCCAGTTACTACACCGAAGATAAAGTCGTTGAATTCGCCATTCTTTTTTACAGAGAAAACATGAACTCCTTCTTTTAGAGTAGGTTTCTTGCCAAACATGAAATTACTGCATTATGTATTCTATTTATCGTTACCCAATCGGACATAATTGCTTTTAATTATATCAATTTCAAATAACCCAAAACCAAAGTGGCATAAAAAATTTTTCTGAAGACATTCATGGCAAATGCATAAAAGATATGATGGTAAGTTACCCTTCTTAAAATATGACGATATTAAGAAGAATTCTAAAAATGAACAGAAAATACGTTATTCTAATCCCGCTGATTCTTGCAACTTTTATCCACCTCATAAATCCAGTCGGGTTCCCCGACATCTTTTTTGACGAGGGAATCTACATGCGAAGAGCAATGAACATGATAGAAACTGGGAACCCGCAAGAGAGTTATCTTTATGATCACCCGTATTTTGGTCAGATAGTGCTAGCAGGAATACTACAAATTGCAAACTATCCACCAGACAACACATCTACTGATCCTGCATCACTTCAAAATCTCTATCTCGTTCCAAGAATATTCATGGGAACAATTGCAGTTGTAAGCACTCTACTTGTTTATCAAATAGCTAAAGAAAAATTCGGCAGGAATGCAGCATTGCTGTCATCTTTGCTGTTTGCAGTGATGCCATACACATGGGTATTTGACAGAATATTGCTTGATTCGATTTTATTGCCATTTTTGCTTACATCAATTCTACTTGCAATACGGTTTAAGCCTGGAGGAAATGTTTGGCTTGTCTCAATCTCAGGAATCATGCTAGGACTAGCGATATTTACAAAAGTTCCCGCATTTGTTTTCATCCCTCTAGTAATTTGGTTGGTTTACCAAAAGAGAAAAAAGTTTTCAGACATACTAATTTGGATAATTCCCGTATTGCTGATCCCATTATTGTGGCCTGCAAACAGCATATTTTTGGATCAATTTGATTTGTGGGTAAGAGACGTATCATGGCAAAGCCAGAGAAGCAACAGTATTTTTGAAATTATTGGATCTTTTCTTCTAATTGATCCGGTATTGTTCGTAATAGGAATGGCAGGAATCATCTACGCTGCAGTTACAAAAAACAAGTTTGTGTTGTTTTGGTTTGTTCCGTTTGTTTTATTTTTGTCACTAATAGGATTCAAGCAGTATTTCCACTGGATTCCCATAATTCCAGTCATGTGCATTGCTGCAAGCATATGGTTATTAGAGATCCCCAAGAAAATAAAATACCTGCAATCAAAAATATACTACACCGTCATTGTGGCAATTCTGATATTTGGATTTTCAAGTACGATTCTAATCATAACAAATGATTTGTCGTACAACCAATTTGAAGCCCTGTCATATGTTATTGAAAACCACGATGAGCAAAGCACGATATTGGCAAGCCCGGTGTACACTTGGATTCTTTATGATGTTTTTGATATGGATAATGTCCCAAAAGACTATGCAATGATTTTATTCGAACCAGTTAAAACCAATGGAATCACGGTAGTTGCAGATTCACATTTTATGTTGGATCAGAATAGAGGTATAGAACTGGTAAAGGCATACAACAATACACATTCAGTGCAGTATTTTCAAGGCAAGGCAAATGACTTTGATACCAGAATATACCCATATACCAACATGAGGGTAAATCACGAGGGATTCTCAATTGACGTCAGAGCAGGTGACTTAAACATGGCAGGAAATCAAAAAAATCAACCTTAACATTTTAATCCAAACCAGAAAAAACCACATTGTTGCAGTCTACAGAAATATCAATAATTATCCCCACATATAACGAATCAAAGAACATTTGTGGAATTTTAGAGCACATTCAAAACTCAATTCCCAAAAATCTCAAGGCCGAAACAATAGTAGTAGATGATAATTCGCCAGACAAAACAGCAAAGATTGCCGAAGATTATTTTTATTCAATAAAAGAGAAGACAGACCACACAATCAATGTGATTAAGAGAAAAGCCAAGAACGGGTTGAGTTCAGCAATATTAAATGGGATTCAGTATGCAGCTGGAAACACCATCGTAGTAATGGATAGCGACTTTTCTCACCCCCCGCACATAATTCCAAAAATGATTGAGACCCTAAGACAGACCAGTTGTGACATTGTAATTGCTTCAAGATACATCAAAGGAGGCTCTATTCAGGGATGGCCGTTTAAGAGAAAACTAATGAGCAAGATTGCAACTGCCATCGCAAAGAGGGGTCTTGGCATCCAGCCACATGACCCAATGTCCGGATTTTTTATGTTTAGGAAAAACATCATCAAGGGACTGAAATTTGACGCAATAGGATACAAGATGCTGCTTGAAATTCTTGTGAAAACAAAGGGCGCCAAAATTCAGGAAGTTCCATATACCTTTACTGACAGACAGGAAGGCGCAAGCAAACTTGGGGCATCAACTGTTCTTGACTACTGCAAGTCCGTCTGGAAACTATACAAGTATGGAAGAAGCATAAGAGAGAGACGCACATCAGTGAGATTCCTTTCAAAGGCTGCAAGATTCTTCACAGTTGGCGCATCAGGACTTGGGGTAAATTATCTTGCATCAATGCTGTTTTCCTTGAGCGCAGACATGTGGTATATTCATGCAACAATGATGGGAATAGTGTTTTCAATAACCAGCAATTTTGTTCTCAACAAGTATTGGACGTTTGAGGACAAGGATTTTTCCGCAAAAAGAACCCTTGCCCAGTACGGAAAGTTTGCAGGATTCAGCTCCATCGGAGCGCTGGTTCAGCTTGGAATGGTATATTATTTGGTAGATGAAGGTGGCATATCATATCCAATTTCACTTGTATTGGCAGTAGGTGTTGCAGCATTTAGCAATTTCATACTGAACAAAAAATGGACGTTCAAAGAAAAAGTCTGGAGCTAGATTATCTCACATAGTCATCTTCTAGTCTTTTGATGTCTGATTCTCGGAATAGTCCAAAAGATATCTCTAAAATTTTCATGTCAGTTGTCGCCTCTAGTCTGTGAACTGCCTTTTTTAGAGATGTGATTTGACTAGATAATTATTATCAAGCAGTATTTCCACTGGAAACACATATAGATATATTTTTGAGCCTAAATTAGACACAAAATACTCAGTTTTGAGGATCAAATTCATTCTTTTCAGACATGGTTTGTCCCAAAGAGGGAAATCTAACTAACAATTACTTTACCAGTCATCCAATGATTGTACTTTTACAAATTTTTTAAAATCTGCTTTATCTTTTTTTGCTGAAACAAATTTTGAATAAAGGGTTTGTCAGATGTGGGTTTTAGCAATTTTATTTTATTTTGAATTTCTGTTCGAAATTCCATTAACCACCCTTTAGGTTCAAAAGGAAGTAATTGATTACTCCAAATACCTACAAACTCATCATTTCCACGAACAAAAAATTGATTGGCACATATTCAAAAACTTGAATCGTCCAAATAAAGACAATTATCTTGATCATTTAGTCAGCGGTAATTCTTAATATCGGAATAAGACAGTCTTCATCGTTGGATAAAAAAGAGATTCTAAAAGAATTTTCATCAGATCCTGACAGATATTACAATGTCAAGTTATTTGCAGAACAGGGTTTTGTAAGAAAATCATGTACAAAATGTGGCAGATTCTTTTGGACATTAGATTCTGGACGAGATTTGTGTCCAGATGATGCAGATGACACTTATTCGTTTATCGGAGAGCCTCCAACTTCAAAAAGATTTGATTACACTCAAGCTTGGAAACAAGTGGAAGAGTTTTTTGTAAAAAACAACCACACCTCAGTAAGCAGATATCCTGTAGTGTGCAGATGGCGTGATGATCTATTCTTTACGATTGCATCAGTGGTAGATTTTCAGCGAGTAATGGGCTCTAAAGTAGTATTTGAATTTCCTGCAAACCCTCTAGTGGTTCCACAAACTTGTTTGAGATTCAAGGATTTAGAAAATGTCGGAGTAACCGGCAGACACTTTTCTAGTTTTTGTATGATTGGACAGCACAGCATTCCAGAGGGAAAAGGATACTGGAAGGATGAATGTATTGACTTGGATTATAGATTGCTAACTGATCAGTTCGGAATTAAAAAAGAGGAAGTTGTGTTTGTTGAAGACGTATGGGCCGGTGGCGGCTCGTTTGGTCCATCACTAGAATATTTTGTAAGAGGATTAGAACTAGGAAATGCAGTATTTACAGAATTCCAGGGGGATCTAGGACAACACACCACATTAGACCAGAGAGTAATCGACATGGGTGCAGGACTCGAGAGATTTGCATGGATTACCATGGGCACACCAACTGCATATGACTGCTGCTTTGGTCCAATTAATCAGAAATTATTCAACACAATTGGAATTGATTCAGATTCTGAGATTTTACGAAAATACTTTACAGAAATTGCAAAAGCGCTAGATGATTACGAAGATCTTAATGATGTTAGACGTCATGCAATAAAAAAAGCCGGACTAACAGAGGAGCAACTAAACAGAATGATAACACCGCTTGAAGGAACATATCTAATTGCAGATCATCTTAGAACTTTGATATTTGCAATTACCGATGGTGCTCTTCCAAGCAATGTTGGTGGCGGATACAATCTTAGAATGATGTTGCGAAGAATTAATGCAACAATTAGCAAGCTGAACCTCAAACTAGACATAGATGATTTGATTGATACTCATATTGATTATCTCAAAGATACCTATCCTGAGCTTGATGAGAAAAGAGAAGACGTCAAAAAGATTTTAAAAATTGAAGCAGGGCGTTATGAAGAATCCAAAGTCCACATGAAGAAAAAGGCAGATAAAATTCGCGAAAGAGAAACTCCAAGTGTGGATGAATTGATTACTTTGTACGAATCAGATGGAATCACGCCTGAATATCTCAAGGAAGTTGATGCAATTGCAGAAATTCCATCATCATTTTATTCCAAGTTATCTGATTTGCATCAGTCTGAAAAGAAAAAAGCAATTACAGAATTACCATTAGAAGACATACCTGAAACAGATACACTATTCTACAAAGACGACCCAATGGAGTTTGAAGCTCAAGTCATCAAAGTATTTGATGATCAAGTTGTGTTAGATAGAACTTCGTTTTATGCAAGGGGTGGGGGACAAGAACCAGACCACGGCACCATTGCAGGATTCAAAGTGATTAACGTAGACAAACATGCAAACATTATCGTTCACCAACTAGAAGGCGGCACTCCAAAAGAAGGGGATACTGTAAGGTGTAAAGTTGATGAATCAAGACGGGCAAATATTACAAAAAACCACACCAGTACTCACATCATTAATGCATCCTCACGTGGTGTGTTGGGCTCTTGGGTTTGGCAACACTCTGCATTCAAAGACGATGATCATGCCAGACTAGACATTACACATCACTCTTCATTGACTGATGAGCAAGTACAACAAATAGAAGATGCAGCTAACAAAATGGTAAAACAAAACCTTTCAGTAAACATTGATTATTTTGATAGAGGAACTGCAGAGCAGACGTACGGATTTAGAATTTACCAGGGAGGTGTAGTTCCAGTAAAGTCAGTAAGAATTGTATCAATAGAAGACCAAGATGTAGAAGCTTGTGGAGGAACTCATGTTAAAAAAACAGGAGACATTGAGTTAATCAAAATTACAAAGACTAAAAGAATTCAAGATGGAGTGGTTCGTCTGGAATTTGTTTCAGGCCCTTATGCGTTTGAATATGTGAAACAACAGGAGATTGAAGCAAAACAAAAACAGCTGGAAGATACACAAAGACAAGAACTAGAAAAGAGAAGAGAGGAAAATAAACAAAAAGCAAGAGAGCAAATCCCCATCATATTAGAAAAAATTCTAGCTGGGGAATCAGGCGACATCGATGGCATTACCATCAAAAACAAACTTTGCTTTACAGCAAGTGAAAACTATGACGAATATTTTCATCTAAACTTTGGCAAAAAACTAGTGGCCAAAGATGCAACTACAGCATTTTGCGGAATTTTTGAATCAGGCCCTACAGTTCGCATTTTGGTATATGCAGGAGAAAAATCAGGTGTAAATGCAGGCATGATTGCAAAGGAGATAGCCTCAATTTTAGGAGGATCTGGTGGCGGAGATTCCAAATTTGCCCAAGGCGGTGGAAAAGACACATCTAAAATGGAGCAGGCAATAGCCAAAGCAAAATCAATGATTTTAGGATGATATTATGACAATTAACTGGAATGAAATAGAGACCAAATGGCGCAATAGGTGGATTGAATCAAAAGACTTTGAGACAAACCCAAATGAGAAACCAAAAAAATTCATTACAGTCGCGTACCCCTATCCTAACTCCCCACAACACATCGGACATGGAAGAACATACACGCTAGCTGATGTGCACGCAAGATTTTACAGAATGAAAGGATACAATGTGCTATTTCCAATGGGATTCCATTATACTGGGACACCTGTACTTGGCATGGCAAGAAGAATTCAAGCTGGAGAAAAAGAAATTCTCGACGGACTGCGAAATATTTACCATGTCCCAGAAGAAGACATCAAGACATTTGTTGAGCCAATAAAGATTGCAGATTATTTTCATGAAGAGATAAAATCTGGAATGATCGAGATGGGTTATTCCATTGATTGGCGTAGAGAATTCACAACCATAGTTCCAGGATATCAGAAATTTATCGAGTGGCAAATTACAACACTCAAAGAAAAGGGCAGGATCATCCAAGGAAGCCATCCAGTTGGGTGGTGCCCTGATGATCAAAATCCAGTATCACAACATGATACAATGGGCGATGTTGAACCAAAGATCGATGATAAAAATTTCTTAATCAAATTCAAGTTTGGTGATTTTATTTTTCCAGTAACAACACTAAGGCCTGAAACAATTTTTGGAATTACAAATTTGTGGGCCAATCCAAATGTAACATACAAAAAAGTTGCAGTAGATAGTGAGAAATGGATAGTTTCAGAAGAGTGTGCAAAAAAGATTTCATTTTTTGAAAAACAAGTGACAGTCGAGGGGGAAATAGAGGGAAGTGAAATTATTGGAAAATATGCCACAAATCATGATGGACGAGAAATCCCGATATTGCCAGCTGATTTTGTAGAGCCTAGCATGGGAACAGGGCTTGTAATGTCAGTGCCAGCTCATGCACCAAAAGATTATCAGGCTTTGATGGATTTAAAGGCTAAAGGACATGAATTAGCCTCAAAAATAGAACCCATACCAATTATTGCTACTGAAGGATACGGCACTATTCCTGCAAAAGAGATTTGTGAAAAATTAGGAGTATCAGACCAAACAGACCAAAAACTAGAAGAGGCAACAAAGGAATTGTACCTCAAAGAATTCACAGATGGAAAGCTAAATGAAAAATGTGATAAATTTAACAACGAAAAAGTACAGTTTGGACGAGATAAAATCAGAGCATGGCTACAAGAGAACAATCATCTAGAAAAATTTCCAGTACTTGAAAATGCTCCAGTGCATTGTCGTTGTGGGGCAGAATGCGTTGTCAAAATATTGAACAATCAATGGTTTCTCAATTATGGAGACGAAGAGTGGAAAGAATTGGCTAGAACTTGTCTTGATGAGATGAACATTCTACCAAATAATATCAAAACAGAGTTCAAAGAGGTAATTGATTGGTTACATGAAAGGGCATGTGCAAGACAGCAAGGGCTAGGAACAAAACTTCCATGGGACAAGGATTGGATTGTAGAGTCACTATCAGACAGTGTAATTTACATGGCATACTATACTCTTTCACGATTTGTAAATGATGGAACAGTGCAACCTGAAAACTTGACAAAAGAATTCTTTGATTATGTTTTGTTAGAGAAAGGAGATGCGTCATTGGCTGCAAGTACTTCTAAACTTTCTGAAGAAGTAATCAATGCAATGAAAAAAGAATTCACCTACTTCTATCCAGTTGATTCAAGACATTCAGGTAGAGATTTGGTGCAGAATCACTTGTCGTTTTTTATATTAAATCATGTTGCAATATTTGATAAAAAATTATGGCCTAAAGAAATTGTGGTTAATGGCAGTGTCATGATGGACGGTGCTAAAATGAGTAAGAGTATGGGGAACATCATTCCGCTGCGAGCTGCAATTAGGGATCATGGAGCAGACCCAATAAGACTAGCCATCATCTCATCAGCTGAGTTATTACAAGATGCGGATTTTAACATGGAATCAGTTACAGGTATTCAAAATAAGTTAGAATCATTACTTGACGAGTGCTCTAGGCTCAAAAATGAGCCGATTTCAGAATTACAAGCTGAAGATAAATGGATTTTATCAAAGGCACAGAATTTGATATCTCAGGTTACTGAAGCAGTTGAAAAGATGAGATTACGTGAAGGGTTACACGACATACTATTTTCATTTGAATCAGATTTGAGCTGGTACAACAAAAGAGTCCAGGCTAAAGAAAGAAAAGATGTTTCTGGAATTCTGTACAAGATCAATTCAGCCAGAGTTGCAATGCTATCACCATTTGCACCACACATAGCTGAAGAGATGTGGGAAAAATTAGGCCAAACAGGACTAGCATCAAAGTCACAATGGCCAGAATATTCTAAAGAAAATGTCTATGCAACATCAATTCAATCCGAAGAGTTGTTAAAATCAACGATCAATGACATTGCAAATATTCTCAAAGTTACAAAAATTACTCCACAGAAAATTGTAATATATGTAAATTCTGATGAATTCAAAAAAACTGTGTATCGCAAGATATTGGAAATTATGGTAGGCGGTCAAAATAACATGGGAGTTGTAATGAAAGAATTGATTGCGGATCCTAAAACAACAGATGCCAAGAAAATGCCAGAATACATACAAAAAGTAATCAAAGACTTGCACTCTGAATCTGAAGAAATAAAACAAATGAAATTAGAATCTGCAGAATTTGATGAAAAAGAATTCTTGTCTGCAGAATTATCAAGTATTGGAAAGAAGGAGTTCGAAGTAGAGATTCAAGTGTATTCAGAGGCTGATGATGATATCTATGATCCTAAAGGAAAGGCAAGACATGCAAGGCCATTCAAACCTGCAATTTTGATCGAGTAAAATTTAAGGTTTGAATTCGACTAGTAGAACAAGTCGTCTCTAAAAAAATCCCATTTACACGTGAAAAAGTCTAGATCTCATTTTTTATCAATCATACCAAAGAATTTCTAAAAATATTTTGAATTATTTACGTAGATTTTATCCAACTACCATTACACTGACCACATTTTATTTTCTCACTCCATTTCTCAAAAGTTTTTCCAGAGGGAATTTTCACTACAGTTATTCTTTGGCATCCAGTACACTGCACTTTGACTGAATAATTACCAGTCTTATCATCTACAAACCAATCCTTGAATCCCATCTATTCACATCCGTGCTTTACAGCCCAAGATTCTCCAGCAAACTCACTAGAATCACAAAATCTGAATTCCATATAGCCTAAATTTGAATCTAATAATTCAGAATTCAAATTAACATCATTACAGGTAACCATACCTACTAATCTACCATAACTGCCAAGAATTTGTCCATCATCTTCATCAACCATTGCCATAGAGCCAACAGGACAGATCGTTTCAATGAAATTCCTAGCATCTACACCATCATAACCTTTTATCTCAGGTGCCGAAGACAATGCAAATCTAACTGATTGCCCATCAACTTTGATGGTATCACCGTCAATAATTTCAGTTACAGTTCCAATAAAACATTGAGCAGTTCCCAAACAATCTAAATCAGACACTGCAGATAATTGTAAGGGTGGCGCAGTGGATGTAAATTCAGGGTTGAGTGGTGGGTTCAACCTTTGTTCTTCTGCTACTCTATCAAAACAATCCTGCATCGCATCAGGTTGACCCATGTACTTTTCCTTACACTCTGAATCAAGGTATGTTTTTTGTAACAGTTGCCATGCTGCCTCATCACTATCAGTGGCAGGATTTTGATTTGATTCACTAGCAAAATGACCAACTACAGCAATTGCAACAACACCAAGTACAATACCAAAAATTACTTTCTTATTCATCATCTACACTCCAAATGTTTTAGTACATTTGGGGCAGGCCATTCCGCCAGTTTCAGTACCACACTTTTTGCAAACCATAGTCATTCCAGCAATTTCGCGAGGATTAGTCTTGGTAGCCTTTATTATCAAAATCGCAACAATCAAAATTCCCACTGCAATTCCAATCCAGACTAGCACCATAAAGTAATAGAATCATTTATCTGATAAAAACCAAAGGTTACATTTTCACCAAATAGTCAAGAAAATTATTTTCCAGCCTCAAAGTTTTTCTAATTTATCATAATTGTGCAAGTATTAAGACCAGAAAATCGGCTATGCCAAGATATCATAAAAATGGACAAAACAATCAGATTTGTAGGAATTCTTTGCAAGTGTGGAAGGCTAAAGGCATATGATAGAAAAAAAGGAATCACTCCGCAACTAACAGTTCCAGAGACAAAGCTAGTCCACAGAGAAGCACTCCTCAAGGCAAAGATGAACAAAGTATTTGACGTAAAATTAGGAAAAACAAACTGGTCAGTAGAATCAAGATATAACGTAAAGTGGATTACCGTTTATCATGATAAAGATCTCATATTGGTATCAACTGAGATTTTATCAAATCATGATAGTATAGTACAGAAAATTATTGCAATGGTAAATGCAGGGTTTTAATCATTTTTTCTTGTAGATACTATTACCTAATCACCCATAAACTCGTAAATGAATTCATGAGTTTTATATCCATAATTTTGGAATAGATTTGGCACATAACAAACATTGTATTCAAATTTTACACACTAGAATTATCTTCTTTTCAGAGACATTTTGTTTTTTAATTTCCTGGCACGTGGTTTTGTTCGCAGTAATCTACCACAGCAAGGACACCACAAACCATCCCACAAAATAAACACTTCACATTCAGGACATCGTTTTTGGCCCTGCTCGTATCTTCCACCGTCAAGATTGCTCTTTGCAATGTATTGTTTGCAGTTACCATTACAATGCATAATAGGATCACACAGTGGTGCTAGAAAATATTGTCGATTCTTATAATAATTTTTGATTTTGAATTTTTCCTCGATTTCTGTACGTTATCAGATGATATCTAATGATGTTTTTGAGTTTATCCTCAACTGACAAATCCTCTTCAATGCAGATACTAAGAAAGTCAAGATAGTCTTGGTCTTTTACATCAAGATGGATTTTTCTCAATTCACAACATTAATCCCAATAATACTGCAATCCCATGAAATCAGTTTAGCATGAACAATACAAAATCCCAGGATTTGCTTGCAGCACGGTTTTCGACGCCCTTCTGCGAAATGGCAAAACATGGATTTGGCGTATGCCTCAGTGTCGCATTTCAACATATTGCAAATCATGAGAGTGTATCTAGGAGGAATCAAGCCTAAAAGGGCAGGTTATAGTGATAATCAAAAAGACAGAACATCAACTAGGGGTTTGCAGTTATTGCATAGTCAACATTATCAGAATGCAAATAAACCAAAAACCATGAAAAGTCAAAAAGAGATATACGAATTTAAGAAAGAGTTAATCAAGACACTCAGATCTGGTGACAGTCCATATTTTGGATTATCACTTGAGAGTTTAGTTAATAATTGATTGAGTTTATTTGAGCAATCTTTTGAGTTCAGTATTAATTACATTAGAAAAACTCACTGCGCTTTCTGATTTACTAATTCTCTTTGCTTGAAGGATTCTTAATTTTTTTATGATTTCATCGTCCAATACAATTGTAATGCGTTTTCCCACTTCAAATTTTGACGATTTGCATACATATTAAAACAATTCCATCATGAATGCAACTTCATACTTGCATCATTGATGAAAAGTTTAGAATCTAATCCAAAAAGGGGTTACGGATCATGCCTCTTGCAAGGAATATCATTAGAGACACTGCAATGCTGCCAACTGCAAAGATTCCAAGTAAAACAAGACCATCGCGCTTATCCATAGAAATGCTGCACGAATAATCAAATTAAGCGTATTGGAATCTAGTTTGGTTTTTTAAATTTCTGTTTCTGTACAAGTTTATCACATCTATCAGAGTTGATGGTTTTCCAATACCGGGAAATGCACTACAGCCTATTCCACAATTTTTGCAAATGTGCTACATCAGAATGAATTCTCAAAGACCACATCAGATAATGGAATTTGTCCACCACGTGGTGCTGCCTCCTTTGCAGCTTTTCCAACTACCACCATCATTGTAACTATATGATCATCAGGAAGGTTGATCAGCTTTCCGACCTTTCCGTAATCAAATCCCTCCATAGGACAGCTATCATACCCCATAGATTTTGCTGCAAGCATGATGGTCTGTGCAGCTATCCCGCAAGAGCGAATTGCCTGCTCTTTTTCCAGAGTTTCATTACCCGAATAGGCCTGTTTAATACCGCTAACTAGGTAATTTCGAGATTCCTCAGGAACGTTTTTCCAGTATCGCTCAGGATTTCTATTCCATGCCTTCAAGTCAGCACACAAAACAATAACTAGAGAGGCTTCTGCAACTTGTCTTTGTCCGTAGGATAGTTCAGAAATTCGGTCTTTTAGTTTCTGCTCTGTAACAATTACAAATCTCCAGTTCTGAATGTTGTATGAAGTTGGAGATAAAATTGCAGCTTCTAATAATTGATTGATTTCGTCTTTGGTCATTTCGTAATTTTTAAAACTCTTAATTGAACGTCTAGACTTTATTGCATCAAATGTATTCATGATAGAAACAAAACATGTGCCAAATTTAACTTAATAAAAAATAAAGGTGAGCTTAAGATCTGCCCCTAAAAGGAATGCAGATGACAGCTCTTCGCTTAAGATCAGTAACCAGAGTTATCTGATGACAGCGATTGTCTTAAGGCCTGAAACTGTTGTATTCAGACGACAGACGCCTTTTCAAAATTAATTTGTGAATTTGATATTTAACCAGTACTACTTTTTCCTACTAGTGGCAATCAACGTAACATGCTAAATTTCCAGATAGTGTATTTATTAGGCATACAAAGATCGCAAGACATCTTGAAGATTGCAGTGATGGGAATGGGTGTTGCAGGATCTTATCTCGTGGCCAGACTAAAGGATTCAGAACACGAAGTTGTAGGGTATGAAAGAAATACCGAAGAGAGACATGATTCGATTTGTGCATGGGGAACAATAAAACCAGTACTGACAGACTTTTGCAAAAAGACGGGTAGAGATTTTAATGATTTTTTGATTCATGATGGAAAAAACATGCATGTCAAAATGAACAATGATGTAAAGTTTGACATCGGACTCAAAGGGTTATGCACATATAACAAATTAGGATTAATCAAAGATTTCATAAAAGATTCAAAGATAATTTATGGTAAATCCCCAAAACTTGAAGAGCTAGAGAAAGAATATGACATGATAGTTGACTGTACTGGATTCAACAGAGTCTATCTGCCAAAGCTAAAAGAAGATTTCTTTTTGCCAACATATGAATACAAAGTAGAATATGAAAATGGGGTTCCATATGATGACTTTTACATAGAACCATTTCCTGGAATGTCAGGATACTTTTGGTATTTCCCACTAGGGGAGAAATGGGCACATATTGGAGCAGGAGATTACAATAAAAATCACATAAAGGCAACTGACGAATTTTTGCAAAAACACGGGGGCAAAGTAATTGCGACAAAGGGCAGACCAATCAGACTTGCAACTCCAGACAGATGCAAGCCATACTATTCAGGAAAAGTAGTAGGGGTTGGCGAATCAATAGGAACAGTTTATGCATTGTTAGGCGAAGGAATTATTCCATCAATGCAATGTGTTGAGATATTCTTAGAAAACATGAATGATTTCAAAGCATATGAGAAAGCAGTAGAGCAACACTACAAAGTGTATGCCAAAGTGTTTAATTTTGTTCGAGCAAAAATTCACAAGGACTTTAGTTTCCTCAAAGCACTACCAGACTTTATTGCAATATTTCGCTATATGAAAAAGAACGAAGACAGATTTGGAATGAACATCAAAATTGCAGATTTGCTCAAAGTTGCCAAAGCCTAACTAAAACTTACAGAACCAAACCCTTCTCTGTTTGTTCTATTTGATGCCATGTTGTAATCGTAAATTGTTTTAGAATAGTCCTTGAATTCTTCTTTCATAGGGTCAAGTGTTTCTGCCAAATAAAATCCAGGGCAATCTCCAGTAAACTGGTATGTAGCATGAACACGTGCAGTTCCATTTTCGTTTTCAAGCCAGCTAGAAAATGGGTAAAGATAGCACACTCCAGGTCTGTCTGGATGCATGCTGCACCCACCCTTTTCATCTAGGAATCTGCAAGAGATGTGAGTTCCATCATCTTTCGGAGTCTCGTCTGTTTTTCTCTTCAAATTTATGGTAGTCATTGTGGTTAGTTGACCTGAGGGTCCGGGCTCCTGATATGTTACAGTAAGAGTTTCATTTTTTATAAAATCAGACGGTTTTTGATATTTCAGACCTTTCCCAATTGTAATTAGATCATCAGATGTTAACGGTAGTCTTCCTTGTCTATCACAACAGTTGTGACAGTCAGGCCAAAAACATTTCCACAAAATGAATTTTTTCTCAGAATTAAGATACGGAACATGAAAAATCACATCTTTGACTTTGAGTGGATAATCAGACACATCGGTGATTTTACCTAACATGAATTTTCGTAGTATTGGATCAACATCCCAATCTTTTTCCAACAAGTTTAATGATTCTTCAATTTCATTTTGAGACGACAATTAAGATATAACATCTTTTGAAGATATTATTAATGTTGAGTGAAAAAGGAAAACATGCATCAGCTACTCAAAACAGAAGATGGGTGTGGAGTGAAATTATCTGGCCTCTAGTGTTAGAAGTCAATGATGTATCATTTACGCTAAAGCAATTTCAAAATAAACGTCAAAAAATATGTCAGGAGCAAAATATTTCAATTAATGTTCCGTCAAGAGGACTCGTATCATTAATGCAAAAAGGAATTCTATTAAAGGAAGGAGAAATTTATTCAATCCATTATCGATTAATCCCATACATGCGATTAAAAGCTGAATGTGATTATTCAACTGCAATTCACGAAGTTAGAATAAAGTAATCACATCGTTTCAAAAAATCCATAAAAATAATTCATCATAAAAATTTCAAACAGAACAACAAATGAATATATTCTAAAACACCAAAATTTCTTCAAGTAGCCCGATAGTCTAGCGGTCAAGGATTCTGCCCTCTGGATCTCAAGAGTGGATAGGCGGAGACGGCAGTTCGAATCTGCCTCGGGCTACTGAAAAAAATTTTAAAAAGTTACTATCGTGATGCTTGTGCTATTCTTTCTAGCTCATTTTTCTTCTTAACAGAAGGAGCGTTAGGATCATTTGCTGCTGCAAGTATTAGGTGTTCTGCCATGTGTTCCTCAATTGGTTTTGGATTGGAAAATGTGGCCTCTTTGATTGCGTCAGAGATGAATTTTAGTGCCAAGTCAACTCTTCTAATTGGAGCAACATCAACTGATACGTGATAGACAGTACCGCCATAAACAATTCTAGTTGTATCCTCGTTTGGTGCAGAATTCTCAATTGCCCTAACTAAAACTTCAACTGGATTTTCTCCAGTCTTTAGTGCAATAATATCAAATGCAGTTTTTACTGTATTGAGTAGTTTAGATTTCTTACCAGTCATCCTGCCAGTATTCTTTGCGTACTTCTTTCCAAAGTGCATTGTTTTGTTGATTAATCTCTCAACAATGTTGACATCTGCTTTGTTGAATCTCTTCAAAGCTGAGCGACCATAAGTATATGGCAAGATTTGTTTTCTCAAAGAAATTGCAGTTTTTAATCCAGGATCTTTAATTTCAATATTGGATAAATCCCATTTTCTAAATAATAACAAGTTTTTAGTTTCAGCCATTTCTATCTCCTTGGTTTCTCCTTCTTTCCAATTACTAATTCATGAAGTGATGTACCGTTAACTTTGAAAACTTTGAATCTAACACCAGGAATATCTCCCATTGCACCACCTTGTGTTGCACCCATTCCTTGAATGTGAACTTCGTCATGTTCATCAATAAAGTTCATTGCGCCGTCTCGTGGCAAAAATGCTGTAACTGTTTTACCATTTTTAATTAGTTGAACTCTAACACATTTTCTAATAGCGGAGTTTGGCTGTTTTGCAGCAATGCCTACTTTTTCTAAGACAATGCCTCGTCCTTGTGGAGCCCCTCCAAGAGGATCTGCTTTTTTATCAATACCAAGTTTTCTTCGCTTGTATGTAGAGATAGCCCATCGCTGTCTCTTCTTTTTAGTAGTTAAAACTCTGCCAGCAAATAATCCAAGTGGTGATTTTCTCATATCTTACATCTCCATAGTAGCACGTTCAGGACTGTTAATCAATACGCTGGTAATATCAAAATATCGTTTTGCAAGTAGTCTTGCTTTTTCTGCATTTCTGCCTTCTCTTCCAACTACGATTCCTTTCTTTCTTGGGTCGACCATAACAATTGCCTGTTTTGTCCCATCTGCTCGTGTATTTATTTTTACTTCAGAAATGAGTTTTGAATTGAGTAATGAGGAGAGGAATTTGGCAGGATCTTCATCATATTCTACTAATTCCACATTTCTTTTAACAATATTTTGTAATGATTTGATATGAACTCCACCTTTGCCAATTGCCAATCCCATTTTACCAGTATTAACAACAAAAATTACTCTATCTTGTTTTTCATCTTCAACACAATCACGTGCTGTTGCACCAGTAACATTTTGAAAAAGAGACATCATACGCATTTGATCTGTTGTTAGTTTGATTGACTGTGTCATAAGAAATCCTATTTATCTCCGACCAGAATTGTCTCATTTAAACTTTCATTAATTAAAACGCAACTAATCATTTTTTTTCTCAGCTTCTGTATCTTTTAAAATTGATTTGATATTTGCATCAGTTATTGATGTGAATGAAATTGTTGAAATTCTAAATTGCAAGCCGCATAATCTTCCTAATGCGACTGAAGTTCCTTGAAAGTTGACTAGAGGTACTTTTTCTTTTTTTGCATCTGATTCAATTTTCTCAATTATTTCTTTACTCACCGATTGAGACAATACAATTAGCTTGGAATTTTTTATAGAGTTCAAAACTTGTTTCGTGCCCATTGTTAATTGATTTTCTTTATGTGCATCCTTCAATGATTTTTCAAGTATCTTACTCATTTACGTTTCCTTAAGACGATCGTCTTAACAGGGCTTTATAGGTTTATTGAAAAATTACGCACATAGCAAAAAAGTTAGTTCAGAAAACCAAATAGAGAACCCAAAGTAGAAAGCACTACACCAACCTCATCAAAAAAGGTTGTTGGTTTTTCCAGGTTATCATTTATTCGATTGGTTACTTGTGGCAAATTAGATTCAAAGTAAACTACTTTTTCAATATCAGATTCTAAAGACTCATCCACTAATGAAACAACTGGCGATTGAAAAGATAATGCAAGGGCAAGATTTTTTCTTGCAGAAAGATAGTTAGGATTTTTCGTTAAGATTTCTTCATATAATGAAATTGCATTATCGTAATCTTTCAAATTTGCAAGAGCATTGGCCTTGTTATTTTTGGCAGGTAGAAAGTCAGGATCTATTTTGATTGCATGATCATAATACACTATAGCCTCAGTAAAATATCCCAATTTTCCCAAGGCAGAACCTTTGTTTACAAGAATTTCCACATCATCAGGATTTTCAATTAATGATTCGTTAAAGAAATTCAAAGAACCATCAAAGTTACACAAACGATACAATGCAGGACCCATTCCATCATAGTATGAGATTGTGTCTGTAAATACACTTGAATCACATTCAAGATTCATTTGATTTAAAATTATTCCTAATTCAATATCTTCAACAGAAAGATTAGTTGATTTTTTGTTGTCATCAATGAGAATCTTTTTTGAATTATCTTTTTCATTTATTGTTTTAATTTGACTATCAGAATTTTTTGTTTTTTGAATATCTTCTTGATTAGTTTTTGTGATTATCGAATTATTTTGAGATTTTGATTCAGTATCTTTAGAAGTCTCTTTGATTGATGAGCTGTCATCAGATACAATAATTTCGGTTCCAGTTGTTTCTTGAATTGTCTCATCAATTGTTTCAGCAGTATCTTCAATTGTTTCAGCAGTATCTTCAATTGTTTCAGCAGTATCTTCAATTGTTTCAGCAGTATCTTCAGTTGTTTCAGCGGATTCTTCGATTACAGTTTGAAAATCTTTATGATATTCAAAAAAAGAAATTGCTTCAGTTTCAGCATAATGAGCTTTGATGGAGTAAGTTCCTTCTGTTCTAAAATTCACACCGTCTTTTACAAGAAAATTAGTTGAAAATTCCAAATCAGAATTGATTGTACCAAAATAAAATCCAGCAGGCATTCCATACGGATCATATACTCCTATCAATGCGGTAGGAGAACCCAATGCGGAAACAATACCTGTGATGTGTATTATTTCATTGTCAGTATATTGCTTTTTGTCAGTGTAAAGAAGAATAATTTCCGGTTCTGCAGATATCGGAACAACAAGTTCAGATTCAGATTCGCCATTAATTAGAAAATAATGATCCTCAGTGATTTGCCCATATGCTAGTTTAAGTTTGTACTCCCCAGCTTTTGCATAAAATGGAGAATCGAGTGAAAGTGTTTTTGTGAAAGTTTTTTCAGGGGAGATTTCTAGATTGTTAGCAGTTAAGATTTTTCCGTCAGGGTCATAGATACTCATAGCAATTACTGGCATTCCAAAGTCAAGGATTTCACCAGAAACAGTCAGTGAATCACCAACATTGTAGGATTGCTTGTCAGTGTTTACGACAAATGTCTCAGCAAAAACGTCTGAAAAAACAAAAGGAGACAGTACGGTTAACACTAACGTAATTCCAAGCAGATATCCTAACACAAACAAAATTTTGTAATTTTCTATTTAATAATCACGTAGAAATTATACTTTTCATTCAACTGTGATCAAAGTAGACATTATTGGTGCCAGTCCAGTTGGATCCGCAATAGAATTCCATACAAATGTTTCAATTTTGTAATTTCCAGATGTTTTTGGAGTCCATGATTGCGACACATCCAGACTTTGCGCAGAGGATAATTCACCTTGAACCCATGATATTGACTCTACAATATTTTGCTCATTTTTTACTTGGAAAAGATAAACAAATTTCTGATCAAACTCATTTGGATTAACTATTGTTCCAACTATTTGCATTTGATGATTTTCTGTAAATGACTGTAATGGATTTCCAAGTGGATCAGAGAATGTTATTGATAGATGCTCTATCCTTTCAATTGGTGGAACAGAGGAATCAACTATTGCAAAAGTTTGAAGGGGAAGATTATCTGAAATTGAGTAAGGCTTGGGCAATGTATAATCATCATATTTTGCAGAAATTTTGTCACCAGGTATTGCATGCAGTCGATTACCACTAGTTGAACTCTGAGTTAAAGAAACGGTAGCAGTAAACATTCCTGAACTTTCAGATGTTTCAATACCATCAACTTCAATTCCTGCAACATCAGAATCGGAGATAACTTGGATTGGGATATGATCTAGTGCTTCAGGGTTGAGATTCATATCAGGATCAACTATTCTAATATTCACAGAATCTGACGTGAAAAAAATTTCTTGCATGAATTGAATTGTTCCAACATTCCATGTTACTGGGGCAGATTCAGTTAACACCACACCATCTGCAAATTCAAAGGATATTGTAATTGCAGAATCCCTTTCAACTTCTAGAAATCCACTGGTCGGACCATTACCCATAGTTCTAGGATTTGTATCGAAATCACCATCACCGTCTGCATCATGAAAAAATCCTGTAAGAATTACCTCGGCGGTAAAAATTCCAGAATTCACATCGGTCTCGGTAAATCTATAGGGTTCTAGCGAATGATCTCTTGTTGAAATTTTAATTGGATGGTCTTCAGTGTCTCCGATGGAGTCAATCAAGTCTTTATCGGTGTTCCAGCTTGGAGCAATGATCGTTATCTTTACTTTGTCAGTCCATGTGTACGATGATTTGTCTGTAAAAATTGGGGAATACGGATTATCATAATCAGGAATTGTTGCACCAAATGCAGGGAATAAAATTAATGAAATCAAAAATAACAACATGACAAAAATTATCACATATTGAATTTAATGTTTGATGAGTTTAAGATTCTTCTTCAGGAAGAGACACTAGTAAAATATTATCACCACGAAGTAGTACTTTGCCAATCTTTTCATGTTTTTCTTCGGTAACATCTTCAGCATCATCTAATGTTAAATTCATGTGAATGTCAAAGTCTTTTAGAACGCCTTGAACAGTTCTTGTGTTTCTTAATCGAAGTAAGACCACTTTATCCTTGTTGTTATTCATGAGATTTGTAATTTCATCGGCCATAATTATTACCAGATTATTTTTTCTTGCTTACTTGCATGTATAGATCAACAGTTCCACTGCCGATTGGAATATTGCTACCAACAATTACGTTTTCAGTAATACCTTTGAGTTGTTCAACTTCTCCACCAAGTGCAGCATGTGCAATTGTAGGAACTGTAATTTCAAATGCGGCTCTTGCAAGAACACTGTCTTTAGTACCGGCAATTCCATGTCTTCCAATTTGTTGCATGTAACCTCTAGAGCACATTAAGTCAGATACTAACATGATGTATCTGTTATCAACTTCTAAGCCTTGGTCGCCCAGAGTATGATTAAGTTCATCAATCAATGCGTTTCGTGCAGCCTCAATTCCCAGAGTTCCTGCAATTTCAAACACGTTGTTTGTTCTGACATTTGTTTTGTCAATGCCTTTTACTTCAAGAACTTTGGCAATGTTAGAGCCAGTTGTCTGGATAACCCATTCATCATCTTTTTGAACAAGAGTTACACGTTCAATGTCTGGAACACCTTTTACAGTGGTGTTTAGAACTTTATTTCTGATTGCAATTACTGTTGCAGTATCAGATTCTTCAACTAGTTTGAGAGTAATTAGTTCTCCTACTGTTTCCATCTTGAATTTCTTATTTGATGCAAGTGATGCTTCAACTTCAGCAATTGAACATCCTCTCTCTTTTAGTCTGTTCTCACTTAGAATTAATTTAATTTCAGTAGAGTAATCAGTTTCACTGTTTGTAATTAATGCGCTGATTTTTGTTTGCAATACATTTCTTGCAACTTCGATTGCTTTTTCTCGGGATTTCTTTGACTCGTTGTCAAGATAGATATCCATAGTTGGCGTAACTGGTTTCTTTCTTGCATCAACTAGTTCAATTAATCTAGGAAGACCCAAGGTTACGTTTCTTTCTTTAATTCCTGCAAAATGGAACGTTCTCAAAGTCATCTGAGTACCAGGTTCACCAATTGATTGAGCAGTGATAATTCCCACTGCTTGTCCAGGTTCTACTTTGGCTTTGTTGTAAAGTAATAATCCTTTCTTACATACTGCCTCTACACCATCTTTACTTAGGGTTGATTCATGCAATGCTTCAGATACCAGTGAAGAGAGTCTTGGACTGAATGTCTTTGTGTATTTTTTAATCATAGTATCAATTTCATCTTTTGTTGCCTTTTTGCCTGAATCAATCATTGTTTGAGATTCAGCTAATCTGTGAGCATTAAATGCTTCACCGTGATCACTTTTTGCAACATCGATTCCGTCTTCACCATAAAGGAATTGAACAATGTGACCGTGTGGATCTCTAACGGTTCCATCATATTCCAATCTAATGTGTTCTAGTGCATTAATCAGCCTACGCTGCATGTATCCACTTTGTTGTGTTCTAACTGCAGTGTCTACAAGTCCTTCACGACCACCCATTGCGTGGAAGAAGAATTCTAATGCAGAGAGACCTTCTCTGTAATTGGATTTTACAAATCCGTGTGCATCTGGATTATTATCATGTTCTTGGAAATGTGTCAATGCACGATTGTGATAGCCATCATGGAGTCTATTACCTCTTCTTGACTGCTGGCCTAAAGCACCTGCCATCTGACCTACGTTTAGCGACGAACCTCTGGCACCAGTGGTTGCCATAATTTTTCCAGCATTAGAATTATCTAGTGAGTTATTTGCAGTAGAGCCGGCCTTGTCTCTTGCTTTACCTAATTCGTTTACAATGTATGCTTCAAGTGCTTCTTCAGGTCTCATACCTCTGGTAAGTTTGAGAGTTCCTTTTTCATATTGATTAGTCAAATCAGATACAATGTCATAGGTTTCTTGAATATCATTGAGAATCTGTTGTTTGTCTTTTTCTGGTACTTCAAGATCACCGAATCCATAACTAAATCCATAACTTGTGATGAATTGTTTTACCATAATTAGAATAGAGTTTAGGAAGTTTTTACCTACTGCATTTCCATAGTCTTTTGTAATTCTGTGTAAGACACTTTCCGGTTCTTCTGCACCAATCGAGGTTTTATCAATTACACCACTGATGAGTTCGCCATTTTTAATTACAACATCTTTTGCAGGACCATTTGTTCCCTTTGACCATTTTGATGTGAGAACGTAATTGAAGTCTTTTGGCAAGAATAATGAGAATAGTTGTTTTCCAGTGTATGCTGGGCCGTCTTTTGTTTTAGTAGCAGGTTTTGGAAGTGCATCTTTGTAACCTCCAAGCATTGCAAGATTGGAGAAATCTTGAATAGAAAGAGTTGTTTCGTCTTTTGTTAAAAGATATGCTCCAGTTACAAAGTCTCTGAGTGCGCCAATAATTGGACCACCATATCTTGGAGAGATTAATTGATCTTGGACTCTCATCAAAAGAATCGCTTCTGCTCGTGCTTCCTCACTTTGAGGAACGTGGAGGTTCATCTCATCTCCATCAAAGTCTGCGTTGTATGGAGGACAAACTGAAGGATGTAATCTGAAAGTCTTGCCTGGAAGCACCCTCACATAATGAGCCATGATGGACATTTGGTGAAGTGAAGGTTGTCTGTTAAACATGACAATATCACCATCTGCAAGATGTCTTTCAATCAGATAACCAATCTCAAGAGTTTCTGCAATGGTAGAACGATCTTCCACAAAGTCTAATCTAATTTTAACACCGTCAGGTCTAACGATATAGTTTACACCTGGGAATTTCTCAGGTCCATTAATTACAAGTTTTCGCATTCTTTCAATATTCCATTCTGTAACAATTTCAGGAATTGTTAGTTTCATAGCGACTTGTTCAGGAACTCCAACTTCAGACAAATCCAAGTTAGGATCAGGTGAAATTACAGTTCTACTTGAAAAGTCAACTCTCTTTCCAGATAATGAACCTCTAAATCTACCTTCTTTTCCTTTGAGTCTTTGAGTTAATGTTTTGAGTGGACGTCCAGAACGATGATGAGCTTGAGGAATTCCAGAAACTTCATTATCAAAATATGTTGTAGAGTGATACTGTAGCAGATCAACCAAGTCTTGAACAATTAGTGGTGGAGTTCCAGCTTCTTTGCTTTCCTTTAGTCTTTGGTTAACTCTAATGATGTCTACCATTTTGTGTGTCAAGTCATCTTCAGATCTAATTCCTGTTTCAAGAATGATTGACGGTCTTACAGTTACAGGTGGAACAGGCAATGCCTGAAGAATAAACCATTCAGGTCTTGCAGTAATTGGATCATAGGATAAAAGAAGCAAGTCTTCATCAAGAATTTGTGAAAATCTTTCTCTAATTGTAATTGGAAGTAATCTATGTTCACCAATCTCTGTTTTTTCAACGAAGATTGTTGGTTTTGTAAAGACCAATTCGTATTGGGTTTTACCACAATGAGGACATTCTTTTGCTTTCTTTGCTTTTTCTATAATTTGTTCTGGGATACGTTTTTGAGAAATTACAGTATATGCAGCATGTTTGTCTTTGATTTTTTTGAATTCATCTAAATCTTCTTGGGGTACTTTGAGTCTTGCACAAGAACGGCATGTTGATTGTAATAGTTTGTAGATGTTATCAATAAATGCAATATGTAAAATGGGCTCTGCGAGTTCAATATGTCCAAAATGTCCAGGACATCTAGCAGCAGTATTTCCACAAGTTAGACATTTTTGTCCAGGTTCAAGTGTACCAAGTCTTCCATCCATAAGACCTCCTTGAACTGGCATTCCATCCTCATCATATGTTTCAGGTGCAGTAATTTCAGCAACAGAATATTTTCGAACTTCAGTTGGAGACCATACCGAAAAACGGATTCCATCAATTGATTTGATAGCTTGAAGTGACATTAGATTTTCTCCTTGATTAATAGACGTGGTGCGACATTAAGACTCTGCATTTCTTGTAAGAGTAGTTTGAATGCATACGCCACTGATACTGAAGAGACTTTAGCTTTATCACCACAAACCCGACATACATATTTTCTTTGTTTAACATCATGATAAGCTACCAATCCACATCTTTCACAGACAAAAATATCAGATTTATCAGATTCGTCAAGTAATCTATCTTTTAGAATCATAGAAGCTCCATAAGCAATCAAACAGTCTCTCTCCATTTCACCAAATCTCAAACCACCACCTCTTGCTCTACCTTCAGTTGGTTGTTTAGTTAACATCTGAACTTGTCCACGTGCTCTTGCATGGATTTTGTCAGCAACCATGTGATGGAGTTTCTGATAATATACGACTCCAATAAAAACATCGACGGGGAATGGTTTTCCAGTTCTACCATCATACATTATTTCTTTGCCAGAATATTTGAAATTGTGTGCATCCATTACTTCTTTTACTTCATCCATTTTTTCTCCGACAAATGCAGAGCCATCAAATCGCTTTCCACGAAATGCAGCAGCCTTACCACAAATAGATTCCATCATCATTCCAACGGTCATTCTAGATGGGAATGCGTGAGGATTAATCAAAACATCAGGAGACATTCCCTCTGCAGTATATGGCAAGTCTTCGGCTTTAGCTAAAATTCCAAGTACACCCTTTTGTCCGTGTCTTGATGCAAATTTATCACCGATTTCAGGAATTCTCATATCTCTTGCGCGAATCTTGTACATTTTTCCACCTTCATTTGATTGAGTCATAACTACTGTATCTACAACTCCTGTTTCAGATGGTCTAACACCGATAGAAGTATCTCTTCTGTATGGACCAGATGATTCAAACTCTCTATATTCTTCCATAAATCTTGGAGGACTGGTTTTTCCAATTAAAATATCTCCGCCCTTTACCGGAGCTTCTGATGCAACAACGCCATCTTCTTCAAGTAATCTATATGCACGCTCTCCCTTGTAACCTCTAATGTTATCTTCAGCATTAGGAATCTCAAAAGTATCACGCATTCCGCCGGGGTATTGTTTTGCTTCAGCATCATAAATTCTAAAGAAGAATGTTCTTCCCAGCCCCCTATCTACAGATGCTTTGCTAAGGACAATTGCATCTTCGATGTTATATCCATCAAATGGAAGTACTGCAACAACACAGTTCTGACCTGCTGGTCTATCTTCTAATCCCAAGAGTTTCATTGCTTTTGTATTTACAATTGGAACTTGCGGATATAGCATGAAGTGTTGTCTAACATATGTACTGGTATTCATCATTGGTGTTGAAAATCCTAAGCTTTGTTTTGCCATTGCAGATTCATATGTATTTCTTGGAGATTGATTATGTTCTGGATACGGAATGATAGAAGCTCCTGCACCTAAGATTGCTGGAGGGAATACTTCAAGGTGAGTGTGTTTCTTTGTATCTTTTTCATCTAATGTAACATAACAGTTTTCTTCTTCATTTGCATCAATCATTTCCAAAACTCCCATTCTCAAAAGATCAGTCCACGAAAGTAATTTCTTGGAGATTTTATCTAACAAATCTTGAGTTAACAAGGATTTGTTATCTTTGATAATTATTAATGGTCGTAAAACACGTCCTGCATTACAATTCACATAAAGTCTTCTTGTTGAACCTTCAATATCAGATTTATGAAATGATACTCCAACATGAGGATGAATCTTTGAATTTCTTCTAAGTTCTCTTAGAGATTCAGCTATCTCTTGGCCATCTTTGAAATATCCAATTAAACGACCATCAACAAAAACTCTGGTTCCGTCTTTTTTCAAATCTTCTTTGGCATCAAAGAAATGAACAGTTCCAAGATCATAGAGTTTTTCCACAATTTCTTCTGATGGAACATTTACTGAGATAATTCCAGATAGGGCGAGGTTTTTCACCAAACCACAATTTGATCCTTCAGGAGTTTCACTTGGGCATATTCTTCCAAAGTGAGTTGCATGCAAGTCTCTTGCCTCAAAGTTTGGTTGTGTTCTACTAAGAGGAGATTGAATTCGTCTAAGATGACTAATTGTTGAAAGATAATTTGTTCTATCAAGTAATTGAGTAACACCGACACGTCCACGTCCCCAGTTTCCAGTAGCTATCGCATTGTTTAGTTTGTCAGTAATAATTCCAGGACGAATTGCAGCAGCTACAGCATTAATTCCTCGTTTTTGACCTGATCTTTCTAATTGGTATTTCATATCTCTAACCAAATTCCTAAATGCAGTTCTAAAGAGATCTGCCAACATTTGTCCTGCAAATTTGATTACTTTGTTTCCATAATGATCCTTGTCATCAGGTGTAATCCAACCAAGTTTTAATTCTAATAATTTACAAGCGGCTTCACCTAAGAATTGTGCTTTTTCTTTTCTATTTTCGGGATGTTTACCCAAATGTGGTAACAATCCCCAATCTAGTAAAGTCTCTGCACGTTTAATTTGGAATTCCTCTAACATTCCAGGTGCAATTCTTTTACTAATGTAAACAATGGCGTCTTTAGATGTTGGAACATCTCCCGCTTTTTCAAAAGAGCCTTCTAGTTCATCTTGAAGATCATCCACCAAAGATACAACTGCTGCAATTTCTCTATCAGATTCTAATCCAAGTGCCCTCATTAATGTGACAACTGGAATGTCAACTGGAGAACCAGGAATTCTAGCTACAATCAAACCGTCATTTTTCATTACAAGTTCTAATTTTGCACGATATCCAACAATTGATGAATATACTTTAGCTTTGAAAACAATATTTCCACCAACAGTTTCTCTATCTACAATAATTTTATTGTAAGAAAGATCTTCTAATCCTACAATTACTCTTTCTGAACCATTAATGATAAAGTAACCACCAGGATCATTTGGATCCTCACCATGTTCAATTAATTTTTGAGTAGAGAAATTATGTAAGATGCAAGCATTTGATTTTGCCATTACTGGTACATCGCCAATATGAACAAATCTAGATTCCAAAATTTTTCCATCTTCTACAACACTTGCCTCCATCATGACAGGGGCAGAATATGAAACGTTTCTCAATCGTGCCTCAGCTGGAGTAATATGAGTAATAGAGCCATCAAGTTCCATCATTCTTGGTTGTTGAAGTTTGACTTTACCTAGTTGAATTTTGTAAGGATATTCAGCATTTTCAATATCAATTTGTCCTACTTCATTGATAATACTTTGAAGTCCTCTCTCTAGAAATTCATCAAATGAGTTTAGGTGTTGACGTGCAATACCCTCACGTTTTAGAATATCTTGAATTACTGGCCAACGCTTTGTGGATGGATCTGCCATTATACTTCCACCACGTATCTGTAATAGAGACTTTCACCAGCAGTCGGACTTTTTCTGGTAATCTTTATCATATCACCAGGTTTTATTCCAAGTCCCAAAATTGCAGGATCATTTACAAAGATTAAGGGTAATTCAGTTGGTTTACAATTGTATTTTTTTAAAACTTCTTCAGCTTCTTGTTTTGAAATAATCTCATGTTTTGGAACATAGATATGATCTGGTACTAGAACTTGATTTTTTTTAGTTGCCAACTACAAAACCCCCATTTAGAACATTAAATGTAACGGTAAATAATACACACAAACTGTCAAAATCTCACGCTCGGGTTAATATATATCTAATCTGAAATTCGTCAGCGCTTAGTCTTTTTTCTTTTTAGTCAATAAATTTTATCGTAACCTTAAATAGCATTATTTTTCGCGTAAAATTGATGAAAGCTCATCTAACGGTGTTTACCTTATCTGCAATTTTGATTGTAAGTATTGGTATGACACCAGCATTTGGACAAATACAAAACTCGATTGTTGTTACTACGGACAAATCATCATATTCAGAAGGTGAAATAATTCTAGTAACAGGTGAAGTACGAGATCTGTATTCTGGCACTCCAGTAAGTGTAATTGTAAAGGCTCCTAACGGAAACTTGGTATCAATTGCACAAGTAACAGTTGGTGTTGATAAGAAATTCAGTACCGAAGTTACTGCTGGTGGGGCATTAATGAAAGCAGAAGGCTCATACACCATCACAGTTCAATACGGAACTGAAAACAGATCAGCAGAAACAACATTTGAATTCGGTGGATCTACAATTACTCCACCAAAGAATACAGGAGTGACTGATACAACTGTTTCAATTGAAGGTTCTAATGATTTAATAGGATACACAATAACAGGTGGAAAACTATTAAGTATAATGCCTGATGTAGAAGCAAATTCACTCATTGTATCTATCGATGCAACAAGTGACGGTTCACTTACCCTGACAATCCCTAGATCAGTGTTGGATGCAACAATGAATGGTGAAGATGATGAATTCTTTGTCTTAATCGACGGAGAAGAAGTAGACTTTGAAGAAACAACATCAGCAACGGAGAGAATTCTCACCATAGCATTCCCAGTAGGAGCTGAAGAGATCGAAATAATCGGTACATTTGTAGTTCCAGAATTTGGTACAATCGCAGCCATGATTCTAGCAGTAGCAATTATCTCAATAATTGCAGTATCTGCAAAGTCAAGACTTAGCATTATGCCAAGATACTAAATTTCATCTTTTTTTCTATTTTTAATGTGTAAACTGAGGAGACTTACAAGCCACACATATTTTTCCTAGGTCTCGCCGCTTTACAAGAGAAAATCAATAACTCAAGCCCCCATAGAATACACAGAACCATTTTTAAATATACATAAATAACAAGATATCTGAAGTTGAATTAGGATGAATTTTAAACGATCTACAACATCAATGGCGATAGCCCTTATGGCATTGTCATTAATTTCAATGACCTCAATTCAACAAGATGTTTTTGCTCAAAGTCAAGGAATGAGCCTCACAGCTCAGGCAGATAGAGATTCAGAAATCATCATGGTAACAGGTAAGACAATTTCAAAAATTACAGATGTTACATTTAGAGTAACATCCCCAAGTGGAAATAATGTAGTAGGAATTGCTCAGGTTTCACCAGATGTCAATGGAGAATTTGCAACACAATTCAAAATTGGTCCAACATGGACTGAAAATGGATTCTATACTATAAAGGCCATGCAAAGCCCGCAGCAAAACTCATTGTACACACTAAAAGTACTTGTTGAAGTAGCAAACGGAATGGCGAAAAAAACGCTTGTAACTGAAACCAACATGGAATCAGGATTAGTGTATACCACACCAAATGTTGCAACAGATAAAGGAATTGAAATTTATGCAGATGCAGTCATAGGATCTACAACCATCAATATCGAAGGTACCACTGACAGAGTAAGTCAAGATGTCACTTTGACTATTACTGCACCAAACGGAAATGTGGTATCGGTAGCTCAAGTATCACCAATGCTTAATGGAGAATTTACTAAAGAAATTACCACAGGTGGACCATTATGGAAACAAAATGGATTCTATACTGTAAGCGCAAAACAATTTGACGATCCAAAATATACCGCTTCAACTCAAGTGGATATCAAAGATGGAGTGGTAGTACCAGAATTTGGTACAATTGCAGCCATGATTCTAGCAGTAGCAATTATCTCAATAATTGCAGTATCTGCAAAGTCAAGACTTAGCATTATGCCAAGATACTAAGTTCACAACTTTTTTCTCTTTTTAAGGCACTGTAAAGTGTGCAAGGCTTTCATCGATATTTTCTCGTGTAAAGTATCTAGACCTGAAAGCCTTGAAAAATTCGATAATCGAGTTTTTCAGGGGTTGGTTGATTGAGTGATTTCATAGGATTTTTGCTAGTTAGTGCACTTTTCTTTCAATGATTGCTAGTTATCGATTTGGTGTCCATATGGAAAGGGAAAAGAAAAAAGAATGAATCAATCCCATTTCACTACAACTATTGTTGAAACTATAACTCCTAGTAAACATCCTATCACAAATGCAACTTTCACAAATGCTGGTTCAATATCAGATCCTCCAATGTATAACGCTACAATCAGTAATGCTATTGCCAATCCTACTAATCCTATCTTATCATTACCCAACAAATCTTTATTTTCATACTACGATATAGATAGAGAAAAGGTAATGCGTTCTCTAAAAACAGATGATTCACCAATCCTTACAGGTATGCAGATTTTTCATAATTACATTCGTTCCCACATGGGAATTGATGGCGATACACCAAGCAAGAGGGCAGGTATCAAGGTCGAGGAATTAAACAAATGGATTACGATTATTCAGAACGCTTCAAAAATATGAGTTGATTTAATCCAACATTAAATCAATTTCCCGTTAGAATAATTGTTCAACAATCCTTAGCCCGATGTCAGAACATGGTTGAACAGATTGATTCCTACAAAAAGAGTTTGATGGAGGCTTTTGCAAATTTGACAGGTGGATACCCCCTGATATTTATCGTTGGATTGATAGTTTTACCATTGTCCGTAAATTGGATTAAAGAGGATCCTATTGTTGCAAATTTGGCTATTACTGGTGCATATGCGTCAATCAATTTCACTAGGAGTTTTGTACTGAGAAGATTATTTTTAAAATATGGAATTTATGAAAAAATGACAACTTTCTTGAAAAGGTTGTTTAAAAACAAAATCCGCCAATGAGACAAAATATACAAGTGAATTTCAGATCTCGACACTTTACAGAAGAATTTTGTAAATGAAAGCCTTGCACACTTTACAGTACCCTTTTTAAATATACATAAATAGAGACAGGTTCAATTCGCAACAAGATGAACAGTCGTACGTCGTTCGCGCTACTAGCCATTTTGACTGCAGTCGGTACCCTAACTATGTCATCAGCATATGCAGTGGAACTTCCACCAGCATGTGTAGGATGTGCTCAGGATGAGGCCAAAGCATCAGCAAATAAAATGTTGATGGATGCAATCCCAATATCTGTTTGGACAGATAAAACAGAGTACAATCATAATGAGATGATTATGGTATCAGGCCAAGTAGCAAATATAGCATCTGGATATCCAGTCACAGTTACTGTTGTGAGTCCACTCAACTCCATCGTTACAGTCAATCAAATTGATGTAGCAGAAGACAGGAGTTTTGAGACTACATTAAACACAGCAGGTGCAATGTGGAAATACGACGGTACCTACACCATTAAAGTAAACTATGGTAGTGTTGAAAAAAGCAACAGTGCAAAAGTTGAACTAACTGGTGGAGTTGTAACAACACCAACCCCAAGTAAATGTGGGGTTAACGAAATAACTGCAAGTGGTCAATGCATACCATTTAGCATTTCAGGTGGAGTAGTAAAAAGTGCAACTCTCAATACTGATGACAAATCAATTGTCATTAACATCGACGCCAAAAAAGATGGAACATTAACAGTAACCCCATCAAAGAAAATCCAAGACGGTATCTTCATGGTATTAGTTGACGGAGAACAATGGGATGATGTTGAAATTGACAAAGTTAGAAATAAAGTAACAGTCATGTTCCTAGCTGGCGCCGAGAAAATTGAAATTATAGGTACCTTTGTGATACCAGAGTTTGGTACAATTGCAGCCATGATTCTAGCAGTAGCAATTATCTCAATAATTGCAGTATCTGCAAAGTCAAGACTTAGCATTATGCCAAGATACTAAAATCACACAACTTTTTTCATTTTTTCATTTTTTAGTAGTAAAGAAAATATACAAATGAGCATTTGAAACTTTGTGGAGTTTAGAATATTTTACATTCTATCAGCATTATTGATAATTTCCACAAGTACAGTATTTGCACAAGAGTCCATCATAACTATACAAACAGACGATAACCATTATGATGAAGGAGATACAATTGTAATTTCTGGAAATGTAAATACTGTAATTGGCGATACGCCAGTTTTGATACAAATTGTTCAGGAAGGTGCAATAATTGAAATTGCACAGATCATTGTAGCCCAAGATGGTACTTTCACAAAAACAATTATCGCTGAAGGCGGAGTATGGAAAAAAGGTGGCGAATACACCATCAGAGCGTTTTACCAAGAACACATAGCAGAAAGCTCATTTTCGTTTACTCCAAAATCAGAAGCATCAGAAACTACAACCAATTTCGAAGTAGATGCTGGAAGCAAGGGAACATTCGATGTAGAATATACCATCAGAGGCGGAACAGTAAAAAACATGGTAGTGGATTCTGAAATTTTTGCGTTAATTGTACAAGTGGATGCAATAGATGAAGGGCTGATCACATTAGATTTGCCCCGAGAGTTCATAGGAGCAGAAAAACAAGACGGGAAAGATGACACATTCATTATTCTAATAGATGGAATAGAGGTAGCATACCAAGAATCAGTTGTAGGTTCAGAATCCAGGGTAATAACAATTAATTTTGAACAGGGAGATTCAGATATCGAGATTATTGGAACTTATGTAGTTCCAGAATTCAGTACAATTGCTGTAATGATCCTCATCGTAGGAATTATGACAACAATTGTAATGACCCAGAAGAAATTTCAACTCAAAATTTAGTGTAATCCAAAAGAATATTTTTCTTTAAAGGGAGAAACTGAGCGAAGTTCTTTTACAACTTTTTTCAAAACTTCAACTGTTTGATCAATTTCTTTTTCATCATTAAAAATCCCAATAGTTAATCTCAAGGATCCTGTTATTTGTTCTAGAGAGAACCCCATTGCATCTAAAACATGCGATGCCTTTTGTGTGTTAACAGAACAGGCAGAACCAGTAGATGCAGCAATTCCAAATTCATCGAGTTTGATTATTAGATCTTCTCCATTAACACCAAGAAAGGTAAAATGGGCATTATTTGGCAATCTGCATTCAGAATCACCATTTAGTTTAACTTCGGGAATTTCACTTAATACTCTTTTAATCATGTAATCACGTAGTTTTTTCACATGAGACATATTTTCATCCAAACATGCTTTAGCAATCTCGCAGGCTTTTCCAAATCCAACAATATTAGCTACATTTTCAGTTCCAGAACGCAAACCATTTTCTTGACCACCACCTAAAATTACAGGATCAATGGAAATACCATTTTTGATATATAGTGCGCCCACTCCCTTTGGGCCATAGAGTTTATGAGATGAGATAGATAGTAAATCTATACCTAATTTTTTGACGTCAATCGGAATCTTGCCAACTGCTTGTACAGCATCAGTATGAAATATGATTTTTTTTTCATTACAAATTTTAGCAATTTCAGAGATTGGTTGGATGGTACCTACCTCATTATTTCCAAACATGATCGAAACAAGGCAAGTTTTTTCAGAAATATGATTTTCAAGTTCCAAATAATCCACCATTCCAAAGGAGTCAACTGGAAGATAATCAATCTCAAATCCATTTTGAGACAATTTTTTACAAGGCTCTAAAATTGCATCATGTTCAATTAAAGATGTAATAATCTTGCACGCAGGATTTTTCATGGCAATTCCGCATAATGCCGTATTGTTAGATTCTGTGCCACCAGATGTGATTAGAATTTCAGAGGGTTCAGCATTGATTAAAGATGCAATTTGTTTTCTGGCCTTTTCAATTGCCTTATGAGTTAATCTACCATAGCGATGAATAGATGATGGATTTCCATATTGTTCTTTGAGATAAGGCAGCATTGAATCTAAAACAGATTCATGAATTTTAGTGGATGCAGCATTATCAAGATAAATCAATCTGCAATCACATTGATTTTTCCTGGTTTATACCCTTCCTGATCAATTTCAACTGAACTAAATCCAACGAGTTTTAATTTTTCAGTAATTTGTTCTAAAATAGATTCATCAAATATAGATATCATGTCTTTATCAACTTCAATTTTGGCAGAACCATTTAGATCTCGAACTCTCACATGTTTTAGTTTTGTAAGTTGTTTGACAATTGTTTCACCAAATTCTATTCGAGTTAATTTTTCTGCGGTAACTCTTTGTCCCCAAGGGATACGCGATGCCAAACAAGAATTAGATGGTTTATCAAACACAGATAATCCAACAGATTTTGCTGCATCCCTAATTTTAGATTTCGAGAATCCCGTCTCAACAAGAGGGCTTCTAATCCCATATTGTTTCAGTGCTTCAATCCCAGGCCTATAATCTCCTAAATCATCAATATTTGTACCGTCAACAATAATCTGCACACCATGTTCTTTTGCTAATTCAATCAGATGATCTCCCAACTCCATTCGACAGTGAAAGCATCGATCTGAATCATTTTTTGTAAAATATTCATTTTCAAGCTCATTGTAATCCAAGAAAAGTTGTCTAATTCCTATCTCAGTACAAACATCCTTGGCAGTAGTCAGTTCTTCCTCAGACAACGTTTTGTAATCAGCAGTAACTGCAATTGCAGAATCTCCTAATTTTTGAAAAGCAGCATATGCAACAAGTGCACTGTCAACACCGCCAGAAAGCGCAACCATTACTTTATTTTTGTCCTCAAACCAATTTACAAGTTCATCAAGATCAGTCATTTAGAGTTCTCCAGTGTCTCAATCTTTTTTCTTAGTAATGATTCTGTCTCTTTAATGGATTTATCAACGGTGTTCGATATTTTCTTCAAATCATCAAATTCTATTTTAAAATCAGTTTTTCCTTTGAAAGTAGATTTTTTGTAATTAACTACAAATGATTTACCGTTTAATGTTAGAGATACACTATGTGTTGTTCTTGGAACAATAAAGCGATTAGAATTAGAGATTCTAATTCCCAAAGTCCCAGTTTCTAAAATTAAAGAATCAACAATATCATCCACTTTGTCATCATCACAAATCACAGACACAAGATTGGTGGGCCTTCCTTTCTTGGCAATTCCATGATAAATTGAAACATCTTTTGCACCTTTGCTCATAATTTTTTCAATTAGATTCCCAAGTATTTCACCAGAGACATCATCCACGTTTGTTTCAAGAATCTTAACTGAGTCAATCGTAAAATTATTTTGAGATCCTCGTATAATTTTAAGAGTATTTGAAAAAGTTTCAAAATTTTTTTGTCCTGCACCATAACCAATCGAATCAACTTTCATGTAAGGATAATATTCCACAGCATTATTTGTTAAATTGACTAAAATACATGCTCCAGTAGGAGTAGTGAGTTCATCCTTTGAATCATTGCCTTTGATGATTAAATTTGAGTTTTTGAAAATCTCAAGAATCGCGCTTGCAGGATTAGACATTGTTCCATGCGAGAAAGTAACAGTTCCCCCACCAACTGAAACAGGCAAGCAGACAATTTTCTCTTCAAACAAACCTAAATCTTCTAATGCAATTGTTATTCCTACAATGTCTATCAGAGTATCAATACTTGATGCCTCATGAAAATGGACAGAATCTTCAGGAATGCCATGAATTTTAGATTCAGAAGAAATCAGGGTATCAATACAGGATTCTGCAAATTTTTGTGATTTTTCTAAGAGTCCTATTGATTTGACAGAATCAGTAATTGCCTTTTTAATTTCAGAACCTTTTCGTTCATGAGTTTCTTCGTCAATTTCTAAAAGCAGTTGAAGAGATTCAATTCCATGTTTTTGAATTTTTTGAAAATCAATTTTTTTGATTGATGAATTTAAGAGAAATTTTTCAGATATTTTAATTCCATCTATGACTCTTTTTTTGTCAGCACCCAAGTCAATTAAAGAACATAGAAGCATATCTCCAGAGATTCCAGCAATTTGAGGATCAATTACTACAACCATGATTAAAAATTATTGAAAATACTTATAAATTCGTCTAAATGTTTGTGAATTTCAATTTCTGTTAAGATCTTAGGAGTGCTGCTAATTGATGTTCAGACACAATTCTTGGGTAGATTTAATTATTGAAAATCAGCGATGATTTTCATGATTACAATTATTGGAGCTGGGAAAGTAGGTGGAGATGCAGCATTATTCTCAGCCTTGAAGAAATTAGATGATCAAATTTTGCTACTTGATGTTGTTGAAGGACTCCCACAAGGCGAGGCAATGGATATCAACCACATGTTATCAGAGCAAGGAATTGATGTAGAAGTTAAAGGCTCAAACGATTTTGCAGAGATGAAGGGTTCTGATATAGTAGTAGTAGTAGCAGGTTCAGGAAGAAAGCCAGGAATGACTAGAATGGATCTTTTGAAAATTAATGCAACTATTGTAAAAAGTGTGGTAGAGAATGTCAAAAAATATGCAGATAACTCAATGATTATTCCAGTAACAAATCCGCTTGATCCAATGGCATACATTACTTACAAAGTATCAGGTTTTGACAGAAGCAGAGTATTTGGAATGGGAGGAATGTTAGATCTGTCAAGATTCAGACAATTCATTCACGAAGCAACAGGACATTCCAGGGATTCAATTAGAGCATTAGTGATTGGAGAACATGGGGAAAATATGTTGCCATTGCCAAGATTTTCATCCGTTTCAGGAATACCATTATCATCATTTCTTCCAAAAGAAAAATTAGATGAGTTAATTCAAAATACAAAGCAAGTTGCAGCCAAAGTGATTGAATTAAAAGGTGCGACAGTTCATGCACCTGGAAATGCAATTTCTGCAATTGTTGAATCAGTAATAAGAGATAGAAAGCAAGTCATTCCAGTTGCAACATATCTTGATGGTGAATACGGTCATTCAGATGTGACTATCGGAGTTCCAGCAGTAATTGGGAGAAAGGGAGTAGAAAAAATAATAGAGTTAGATCTAAATGATGAAGAAAAACAAATTTTTGATAAAGCCGTTGAAAGTGTTAAAACTGCCATCTCAGGTATTGAGATCTAAGCATTTTTTTATCCTGACAAATCAAAACTATCATTGGAAATTAATGAAATTTTAGAATCATTAAGTGCTGGAAAAATTTCAATTAACAATGCAAAAAAGCTCCTTTCACTATATTCAATTGAAGAAGTAGAAGGATTTGCAAAAATTGACATCAACAGGAGAAAAAGACGCGGGATTCCCGAGGTAATTTTTGCAGAAACCAAAGAAATAGAAGAGATTAAGAAAATCATTAAAAAAACTTTAGAAAAAACAAATTCCGTAATAATATCAAGAATTAAGAAAAATGACTATCCAGAAATCATATCATTTTCTAAAAGATTGAAAGTAATAATAAAAACTGGAAAAAATGCATCCACGTTATTACTGCTTAAAAAACCAATCAAACCTCATGGGGGAAGTGTTGGGATTCTTACTGCCGGAACATCAGATATTGGAGTTGCTGAAGAATCCAGATTGATGTGTGAAGCCATGAATTGTAAATGCATTATAGGGTACGACGTTGGCGTAGCAGGAATTCAGAGAATTTTTCCAATTTTGAAAAAAATGATAAACGAAGAGGTGGATTGCATTATTGTTGCTGCTGGAATGGAGGGGGCTTTGGCCACCCTTGTTTCGTCCATGGTAGATATTCCAGTAATTGGAATTCCAACATCTGTAGGATACGGGTATGGTGAAAAAGGCATAGCTGCTTTGGCATCAATGCTTCAGAGTTGCTCTTTAGGGTTATCAGTGGTGAACATAGATAATGGAATTGCAGCTGGGGGGATTGCGGCAAATATTGCTAATAGAGCAATAAGAAAAAAGAATTAATTTACAGCCAATCATAATTAGTCTCGTAAATGATATATAACATACTTTGACGAAGTCTGGTAGTTGGCCGGCAAACGTGTTGTTCTAACTGCTGATCGTAGTTTAATGACAAATTATAGAGGAAATTTTCTTTATGGATTTATTGCATGTGGACCATACGAAGTACTACCGGAATGGGTTTTTGATAAAGTATTTTGTCCATCAGTTGAAACAGATCCAATCACAGGGGAAGTCAAAGTTGCCCAAGTCGGACTAAGAAGAATTGAAAGTTCATTGATACAGGGAGGGTACAAAAGAGAAGATGTTTTCATGGCACACCCAGAAATGCTTCATAAATCGATTGGACCAGATACCAAAGTTGTCGGAATTAATGTGATGGATCCATTAGGAATGGCCCCTGTTACAACAACAATGTCACCAGAAAAATTATCCTATGTTGCAATGAAATTCAAAAAAATGTGTGCCAACATTATTCAACTCAAAAAGAAATATGATTTCAAAGTAGTAGTTGGAGGTAATGGTGCTTGGGAATTAGCTAAATCAGATAGAATGAAAATACATGGAATAGACACAGTTGTTGTAGGGGAAGCTGACGAGTTAGCAGTAGATTTGTTCCAAGATCTGGAAAAAAATGATGCGCCAGAATTGATGCATTGTTTTGTTAGAAATCTTGAAAACATCCCAGTTATCGAAGGACCTACAATTAATTCACTGATTGAAGCAATGAGAGGTTGTGGAAGGGGATGTGACTTTTGTGATGTAAATAAAAGATCAAAGAAAGATTTACCATTGGATAGATTGCAACATGAAGCAAAAACCAATTTAGACTATGGATTTGATTCAGTTTGGTTGCATTCAGACGAGATGCTACTTTACGGATGTGATAATAGAGATTTTATTCCAAATAGAGATGCAATAGTGGATTTGTGGAAAGGACTCAAAGGGTTAGGGGCAAATTTTGTAGGAACCACACATATGACATTCTCGGCAGTGGCAGCAGACCCAGTATTGATGCAACAAATTTCTCAAATTAATGAACAAGATAAAACAGGAAGATGGCTTGCAACCAATTTAGGAATTGAAACAGTAGCTCCTGCAATGGTAAAGAAACATCTGGGTGTAAAAACAAAACCATTTTCATCTGAAGAATGGGGAAGTGTGGTAAGAGAAGGAGCAAAAATTCTAAATGAAAATCACTGGTTCCCAGCAGCCACAATCATTATTGGTTGGCCAGACGAAACCCCAGATGACATTCAATATACAATTGACATGATGAGCGACTTTAGAGAGATGGATTTTAGAGGATTAGTAGCACCATTACTTTATCAAGACTTTAGTGAAAAGAATTCAATGCATTTTGGTAACTTGAATGAGGCACAGTTTACGCTGTTTTGGAAATGTTGGGAAAACAATCTACGAGTAATTAATGATATCATACCCATCATTCTCAGAAATAAGACATACGGTCCGCCAATGAAGGTGTTCATGTATGGAATTCTCAAAGCAGGAACATGGGCGATAATGAGATATCTGAGAGGATTATGCAAAGATCTCTTTAACGGTAGAACCCCTGATGAAATAATTGACAAGTATGCAAGAAGTAGATCAGTATCTGTACCTAAAATTCAAACTAAAAAATTATAGAGTGTTAATAGCTGCATCCGCCAAAGTGTTTCGTTTTGGGGTTAAACAGATAAAGTAAACTTTGTCGGCTCTTTCAATTCCTTCAACTTTTTTGTAGGATTTTGATGAAACATCAAATTCATAAATTCCGGGGTCAAGAGAACCACTAGCATAAATCATCAGATATGTTTCGCCAGTTGCAGGACTGAGTGGAATAAATGCCATCACATATCCTTTGTATGAATTAATTGGCATTGTATTTTTCATTGGAGGAGCTGCAGATGCCATATACATGAACATATCTTCAATATTTTCAAATTCTTCATATTCAGTATGCATTACAACTCGTAATGTGTCTCAATATAATAAGTTACTAGATAGAATTTACTAAAATTCTTTTCTGGATTTGAGGTGCTTGTGAACTTTAAATCCAATTAATGCCGGTGCTGCAATATACATTCCCAAGTTTAGTGCAATTACAGAAATTCCCAATCCTAAAACTTCAACTTCTGAACCATTATCAGCTAATGTCATAATTGACAATGTTGAAATCATTGGAGTAATGAAAGCTCTAACTGCTTCTTGGAACATTGGATTCTCTCTCTCCATATCAGCAATTGTTGGTGAGAATGAATAGTATAATTGGTTAAATCCACTCATGAATGCCATTCCAGATGAGGTACTCATTACAGTATTGTCTCTGATTTCTCTAAGGAATTGAACTTGTGGTGCCAATTCAGTTCCATAAGCTGCTGTTGCAATCAAGCAACCACCACCATTTGGTTCAGGTTCAGATTTAATGACTTGGCAAATTCCATTTACCAATTCAGTCCCAGCACCACATGTTGGCTCAGGTTCTGGTTCGGGCTCAGGTTCTGGTTCGGGCTCAGGTTCTGGTTCGGGCTCAGGTTCTGGTTCGGGCTCAGGTTCTGGTTCGGGCTCAGGTTCTGGTTCGGGCTCAGGGGTATTAACAACTAATTCCCCACCCACATAATCAAGTACAAGTTCACTGGTATTTCCACCATACTTTACTTCAACAATATAATCGCCACTTAGTTTCCAAAGTTGTCCTCCTGCAATGAATGAAAATTCAAAAGAACCATTAGAATTTGGGATTAATTGACCAATAGTTACAAGATTATTTTCTGGAGATTTCACTACATAAGTAACTGCACCGGCATTTAGTGCTGAAGGATCATAATCTTTCAGAGTACCAGAAACGACTACATTTGCACCATTTGAAATAATGCTAACGTTTGAAGAAATGTTAACAGGTAAAAGATTATGGTTATCAGCAAATACAGAACCATTAACGCCATAAGATAGAATTGAAACAGACAATAAAGCAAATGCTAAGAATGCTGTTAGCCTCATTTTCATTTTGATTCATGAGTTGAGAGTATTTATGTTTTCAACGAAATAAAAATTGACCATATTATACTCTAATGATACCTTTTTTGATCAAAAACTGAAGGGATTTTATAAAATCTTCATCAGAAATTTTGTTGTCAGACCACCACTTTGCATTATTTTTTATCCAATCAGGAATTGTTTGATTAAAAGAAGAACTGCTTTCAGTTGAAGGAATAGTGATAATTCCTTCGTTAATGAGATATTCAAGTCCGTCTAAAAACTCAGAATTTGAAATCGAAGTAGAAGCCCAAGATTTTGCAGTATTCTTAACCCAATTAGGAATTTTTGGCGAGATTACTTCAAAGGATATAGAACCCAAATCAAAGTTATTGTGAGACAGTTGAATTTCATAAACTCCAGATAAAGAATTTTCATTAATTGAGATTATCGATCTATAACTACCTCCACTAGAAAGAGTTGCTCCAAAAATCTGGGATTTTCCATCAGGAGAAACAATATTCACTTCCAAAGGAATTCCACGTCTATGATTATTTACACTACCCGAGAGAATAATTTCCTCAATATTTCCTGAAAGAGGTTTTACTATTTCATATGAACTTAGTTGTGGTGAACTAGAAAAAGAAGCAGACGATTGGCTTCTCAACAAACTGAATGTGTTGGCATTACCAAAACTATCACGAGAATCATAATATTTTACATCTAAACTCCCACCAGCTGAAGAAATTAATGCAGTTCCAGACTTGTTGCAGATTTGTGAAGGCATTTTGAAAACTCCTTGAAATATTCCAGTGCCAGGCCCTGTTTCCACAAGAGTGAATCCAGTAGCACCCAAGCCACCATACTCAACCCCATCTATCGTACAACGCTTGTAACGAATGTCTTTAATCAAAACTTCAAGTAATTTTATCCCATCCTTTCCAACAGTGTCGACATTCTCAGAATTTGGATCGTTAATTACAAAATAAATGTCAACCAAGTCTTGTTTCAAATTTAGATCAGGATCTTTTAGAGTAATTGTTACTGGTTGTCCAAATCGAAATGTGCTTGCAGTTGAAACAGCACCAGAGTGTGTCGAGATATCAGATTGTGCAGAAGTCCTAGTAGTAACACCAGTTACATCAATATCTGAATAAGATATAGTGATTCCAGATTCATCAATTAATCTATTGGTAACAATAATTTTCACATCATCACTAATAGTATCTATAGTTTGAATAAATCCAGGATCAAGTATATTCAATTGATTTGTAACAGCATATTCCAAAGTACCTTCAAAAGTTGATGAATTATCAGCAGTTTCTTCTAATTCAAAACGATAAATGGAATTATTAATACTTTGATCATTTTTTAGTCCAAAAGAGAACAAATCAAAAACAATTGGTTGTTTTTTGGTTTCACTAGAAATATCAATTACACCAGCATCATTATTAGAAGAATCAAAGTCAATTACAAGAAATACATTTCCACTTTCAGCCAATATGGCATTTACATCAGAATTATCAATTTGGATAAATCCTTGTGCTGATGAAAGATCACCTGCGTCAACAATTGTGATTGGCGAGGAACCAAGGGTTCCAAAAGCCATATTAATTGAAGTGTCACTAAAGTCAGAAACACCTAACTCTTTTTCAAATGATCTTAAATCGTAATTTATCCAGTTTGTTCCACTTGTATTAGATTCAGAATCATCAAGTAAAATTGAAGCAAGAGTTGATACAGAAACTCCCAAGTTTGCAGAAAACATGTCATATGAAGCATTTCCCAATGTCGTGGAGTCAATTAGCAATCTATCAGAATTAGAGTCAGGCACAGTAGAGGTTACACTAGTGCCACCTGTTAGGGTGGGGGAAGTTGAATGAAATTGGACAGTATTTGCATTTTCCAGAGTTATTGGATTTCCAATAGTTATTGTAGGGATTATTGCAGTTTCTCGGAATACATCTAAATCATCATTTGCGCCAGTGTTCAGATTTTGATCTGGATCAATCAAGATTACGGGATATTTAGTTCCTGGACGCAGTTCAGCACCATTTCCAATGGTTAGTACTGGTTCATCATTTACGGAAACAGAGGCAGTTGATGAACCAGTCAAAATAGAAACAGATTCATCATTGTAAGTAATTTGTCCAGTTTGCCCTCTTGGGGCATTATCAAGTATTCCTATTACAGACTGATCATTAAAATCAAAGCTTTCAAAAATTCCAGAGTTAGATTGTCGTTCAACTAGTGTGACTATTTCTGAAAATGTATTTGCACCTCCGTCATTCACGGATGTTGCGGGTTGATCACTGTTTGTTTTTAATTCCATTACATTTCCAACATTCAATGAAAGTTTTCCATTATTTTCAAATCCCAAAGATGAAAGGTGCGGTACCAAATCTACTAATCCAGAGCCGCCATTTGCATCATTAGACCCCGTATTATCAAAGGCTTGATAGAATGTCGAGGGACTAGAACCAACATCAAATGTCCAAGAATCTTCATCAGTAGGATCCTGGTTTAATTGAAAATCATTAACAGTTAGAAAAACTTCAGCATTCGTTGGATAAAGAGATCTATCAACATTCAAAGAAATATTCTGCATTTCATCATATTCTAATGATACTTGTTGTGTTGGACCACCCGGATTATATTGAATTATCACATCATCAAATGAATAAAGTTGAATCAAGGGCCATGCATTTGAATTTAAACCAATTTGGCCAACAGGAATATTTGAATTTGTGTTAATCGATTTTGCCTTTCTTATGACATTGTTCAGATTTGAAGAACCAGTAGGAATTCCAGTACATGAATTAAATGAAGAATCACCATTGGTAAAACCAGCCAAACCAGTAGAACGTGGTACTGCAAAGCCATTAGTTTCAGAAAGAGATATTCCAAATACGGTAGATGATGTGTCTCTACTACAGAAAACACCAAAATCCAATCCTTTTCCATCAGAGCCAACTGTAGAATCTGCAGCTTTTGCTTTTTGTACATTTGCAAAATAGGCATACCAGTTACCATTTGTAGCTTGAACCATTCGTAATGATTTTCCATTAATTGTAACATCGGGTTCCCCCTTTCCTTCATCTGTATCTCTGAGGTTGGGATCATTTACTACAACTTCAATCACCATAGAACCTGAAAAATGATTGGCAAATCGAGAATTTTCAGCAGAGACAAAGAGATTAGGATTGCTTGAAGCATCAACATCCATAATTGGAATTAGAGTAATTAGAGAAAGAATCATCACGATAAACAAGAATTTCATGCCCAACATTACAAAAAATCACTTTATCACAAATAACATTGTCGTATCATTCATTCTTAGAAACTTGTAATACATGATTAGAATTATTAAAAATGAGAAAATGTTTGTTCAGAGAACCAAGGTATTACAGATTTCATTATTAGCCATATTTTCAGCATTTTTAGTAGAATTAATTTTCGGGTTGATCTCAAACAGTCTAGCCCTAATTACAGACAGCATTCATGCATTATTAGATAGTGTGGTAACAGTCGTCTTACTTTTGGCAGCTAGAATGGCAATGAAGCCGGCTGATGCAGAGCATACCTACGGACATGGCAAAATTGAATCATTGGGAGGAATGATTGGAGGAATTGCAATTTTTTTGATAGCGTGTTTTTTTGTTTATGAATCTATCAACAGATTACAAAGTCCTCCACCAACCATTCTGCCAGGTCTTTTTGCAATAGTTGCAGGACTGTACACAATAGGCATTGATATTTTCCGATTGATCCTGTTAAGAAATTCAATTAAGAAGATTGGAGGATCCACACTCAAGGCAGATTTTTATCATGCATTCATGGATCTGGGATCTACTTTAGTTGCAATTATCGGAATAGTTCTTGTAACTTATGGATTGTATTTCGGAGATTTTGTTGCTGCGTTAATCTTAGGAGGATTTTTGGCAGTTCTCAGCATAAAGCTAGTCTACAAAACGGCGCTGGATTTAACGGACATCATTTCTCCCGAACTTGTAAAGAAGGTAAAGGAGATTGCTGCATCTACGGAAGGCGTAATAAACGCAGATCCAGTACTAATGAGAAGATCAGGCGATACAATATTTGCAGATATTACAATATCATTAAGGGGAGACACAAGTTTTGACAAAGCTCATGAAATCAGTAATAATGTTGAGAAAAACATAAAAAATAAAATTTTAAACTCAACCATAACTGTACATTTTGAACCAAATTGGCAAGATGTACCATTAGATTCAAAAATTCTGGAAATTGCAAAAAGGGTAAAAGGAGTTAAAGAAGTTCACAATGTAAATACTCACAAGACCAAAGGAAAAATATTTTCGAATTTACACGTAATGGTGGATAGAGAGATGAATCTTTTGTCTGCACATAAAATTTCTGAAATAATTGAACATGAGATTTATGAAAACATTCCAGAAATAGAACATGCTACAATCCATTTGGAGCCTTTTGTAAAAATACCAGAAAATTTAAACTTGGAGGATAAAATTACTGAAAATCAAATAAAGAGAATATTAGAAAAGTATTCAGAAATCAAAAAGATTGGAAGAATAATGTCTTTGAATTTTGAAAATATTCTAAAAATTGATATCGACTGTTCGTTTGATGGGGAATTGTCAATTGAAAAAGTTCATGATTTGGTTTCAGAAATAGAGAATAAAATCAGAGCAGAGATAAGCGATTCTGTAATAACAATTCATCCAGAGCCCATCTAATCCAAAATACGGGTCAGATACACGACTAACATCCCTAGTGCAATTCCAGAAGGGATTTTCAAGAGAACATTATTTCGCAGATTCTTTGTTTAAATTTAATCTAACCTAATTTTTCATAGAAGGCTTTCCATTTATTGAAAAATTAGGTTTAAACTAAAGAAAATAGTTATGAATTTGTGCGAAAATCAGGAGTCCTGATAGTTGGGTCAGGAATTTTAATAATTGCAGGATTATTTATCCTAGTTTTAGGAAACCAAGCGATATTGGAAGGAATGGTTCAAGATAACGGAATGATAAGCTCCGAACAAACACTCACAATCTCCACTGATTTTGATTCACAAATTACATCGATTGGAATTTTTGCAGTTCAAATAATAGAATTTGAAGAAAATACATTTTATGCAAAAATTTTGAATCCATTTGATATTGAAATAATTTCTCAGGAAATCAATGAAGAAACTGTTGAAGGAGAATTTGATGTTGTAGATTCTGGCACATACAAACTAATTATTCAAAGTAACAGTAATGAAGAAACCCAAGTATTTGGGGCTATTGGACCAATTCCCGATTCAGGAAAAAAAGCACTTGGTTTTATTCCAGTTTATGTGATTGTTGCGGGGATGATAGGATTAGCTGCAATAGGAATTATTGAAATTAAAAACAGAAAAAGATTAATTTAGATAACTATCCATTTTTTCTAGACCGCTAATAGTAGCATCAAAGTTATCACTGTTTTCAACTATACTATTGAGTTTTTCTGCATTTGCTAAAAGTATGCAATTTTCACCATCAGAATTTTTTAAAATGAATCTATGTTCAATTAAATAAGAAAGTCTTTCTAAAACATCATTTTCAGATATAGAAGATTGTTTAGCCAAAAATGAACATTCTTTTTCACCATCTTCAAGTTCGGCCAAAATTGAAGAAGTGACTGGATCAAACATACAATCTACAACTTTTTCTTTATCAAAAGTAGATTCCATTTACAATAACAAAGGTTTTAGAAATTATTAACTTTTTAAATTTTGATTCCAATAAGATAATTAAGAAAAAGAGAGTAAAAGAATCATGCAAAAACTTTGTAATTACGATCCATCAGGTAAAGGTGAGCACTGTTTTTGTATAGATATAGATGCCCAACGAGGAATTAAAAAATGCTGTAAATGTACCATATGGAATGTTCAAGGAAATGATTGGACAGAAGATGAAGACTTTAGATAATTTCTATCAAAAACATACCAAAATAAAGCCAAGAAGGCAATTAGATCTAAGAAACATGGAAAATTCGTTCAATTTGGTGCCTAGCATGGTTTTTATCGGGGTTTCTTTGAATTTTTGAATACTTGAGTACTCAAGAATATAGACACATTGTAAGGATTGTGGGTAATGATATCCCAGGAGAGCGTAAAATGCTTGTAGGATTGACCCAGATAAAAGGCATAGGATACAATTTTGCCACAGCGATTCTAGACACATTAAAAATAAACACAAATTCCAATATAGGAAATCTTACAGAAGAAAATGTTCAAGCAATTGAAAAATTAATTACAGATCCAGTTGGAGGGAATTTTCCAACATGGTTTCTCAACAGAAGAAAAGATATTGAAACAGGTGCAAATTTGCATTTATTGACATCAGACATTCCATTTACATTAAGAAATGATATTGAAAGAGAAAGAATAACTGCAAGTTGGAGAGGATATCGTCATCTTAGCGGTTTGAAAGTTAGAGGACAAAGAACTAGAACATCAGGAAGAAAAGGCGGAGCAGTAGGAGTTGCAAAAGGAGGAATGGCAGCTCCAGTAAAGAAAGGAAGTGCAGGAGCACCTGCAGCAGAAGTAGCAGCTCCAACGGCAGAAGCGGCAGCTCCGGCACCGGAGAAATCAGAATAGGTGTTTTGAATGGGAGATCCAAAATATCCACGAAGAGTTTGGAGAAAACCAAAGAGACCACTCAATTATGAATTAAAAATGGAAGAGCTAAAAACTCTTGGTACGTTTGGATTAAGAACAAAAAGAGAATTATGGAAAGCACATACAGAATTGTCACGTGTAAGACACCAAGCAAGATCATTACTTGCACTAAGACAAGAAATTAGAGAAGAGAAAGAACCAATTCTAATGAAATCTCTTGCAAGAATTGGTTTGGTAAGTAGCGATGCAACATTAGATGATGTACTCAATCTAAATGCCAATGATTTGCTTTCACGTAGATTGCAAACTATTGTAACAAAGAAGTTGGGATTTAAGACACCATATCAAGCAAGACAAGCAGTGATTCACGGTCACATTATGATTGGAGAAAGAAAAGTAGACATTCCATCATATACTGTTACAGTTGAGGAAGAGAACAACATTCATTTTTCACCAGAATCCAAAATACCAGAAATGTTAGAGAAAACAAAATCAAAAGAACCAGTATTAGAAACTCCTGTTGAAGAAACTGTAGAGACTGCTGTTGAAGAAACTGCTGTTGAAGAACCAATAAAAGATGAAAGTTCTTCAACCGAATAATCAAAAAAATAGGCTTATCAGTAAATAACCCCCATTATCAGAGAGATTAACATGTGTTCAATTATCGGCTATTATGGAAAGACTAGTGCAGCACCAATTCTTGTTAAGGGATTAAAAAGAATGGAGTATAGAGGATATGATAGTGTTGGAGTTGCAACGGAATCAGATAACAGAATTGAATTAAAGAAAGGTATTGGAAAAGTCGATGAAGTAAATTCAAAAATTCAATTGGACATAATGCCTGGAAAAATCGGTATTGGTCATACAAGATGGGCAACTCATGGAAAAGTTACAGATACCAATGCACATCCTCATCCAAGTAATTCAGGAAAAATTGCAATAGTACATAATGGAATTATAGAGAATTTTGAGGAATTAAAACAAAGATTAGAAAATGAAGGGTACAGTTTCAAAAGTGAAACAGATAGTGAAATAATTGCAAATTTGCTTCAAAAAAATTATGAGTTGACCGGAGATGTCAAAGAAACAATAATGAAAACAGTTTCAGAGATCAAAGGCCATTATGCATTTGTTGCAATGTTTGAAAATGGGCAGCTTGCAGCAGCAAGATATCATGAACCGTTGATTATTGGAGTTGGAAAAGATGATTTCTTTTTGTCAAGTGATGTTCTAGGATTCATTGAGTATACAGATGATGCAATTTACATGGAAAATGGAAATTTTGTAATTTTAGATAAAGATAGATTTCAGATCTTGGATTTTGATGGAAATCATGCAAAATATGGAATAACCAAAGTATCTAAAGAATTTGGAGATGCATACAAAGGAGATTATGCACATTTTACGTTAAAAGAAATTTATGAACAACCTGAGACAATTTTGAAAGCTGGAGAAAAAACATTAGACGCAATTGATAAAACTGCAGATTATCTTAGACATGCAAAAAATGTATACATCACGGGAAGTGGAACAAGTTATAATTCTGCACTAATTGCAAAACAAATGTTTTCAAAATATGCCAAAATTAAGGTAGAACCCATTATGTCAAGTGAACTTCAGTTTTCACCTGATAGTATTGAAGAAAATTCGATTCTAATTGCAATATCCCAAAGTGGAGAAAGCGCAGATGTTTTAGACGCAGTAAAGATTGCAAAAAAAGCAAAATGTAAAATCATAGCTATTGTCAATCTTCTCACATCATCTCTTGCACGTGAAGCAGATGTGGTTATTGGGATGAATTGTGGGCCAGAAATAGGAGTTGCAGCAACTAAAAGTTTTACATCACAACTTGTGATAATTTACAAGATTGTACAAAAATTAAGTAATAATGAAATGAAGATTGATTTTGATAAGATGTCAAAATCAATTTCTAAAACATTGGACAAACCCATAAGGATTCAGATTGTTGCACAAAAATTAAAAAATATTTCAGACATCTATGTTCTAGGAAGAGGAATACATTATCCTATTGCAATTGAAGCTGCCTTGAAACTAAAAGAGCTCACATACATTCATGCAGAAGGAATTCCAGGAGGAGAATTAAAGCACGGTCCACTTGCTTTAATGGATGAAAGTGTATTTGTATTAATCATCAATCCAAATGATTCAACATATTTAGATACACTAACTAGTGCGAGAGAAATTAAAGCTAGAGGATCAAAAATCATAGGAATTTCAGACATAGAAAGTGATGTGTATGATTATTGGATTGATATTTCAAATGTGGAAGAGTTAATGTTTCCAATTTCAGAAATTATTCCCATACAATTGTTATCATATTATGCAGCACTTGAAAAAGATACAGATCCGGACTATCCTAGAAATTTAGCAAAATCAGTCACAGTGAAGTAAATAGTCGATGGTATTCTTTTTCAACTAAATCCAAATATTTTATAGAATCATTTCCAGTTTTTATCATGGAAGATATGATACTTCCACCAGCACCTACACCTTCTTTTGCAAATCCTTCTGAAAATGCCTTAAGACCAGAATATCTAGAATTTTCTAAATTAGGATTTACAGAAATTGCCGGAATGTCAGCAATTTCTTGAACCAGATTTGTAAAATTTGCACTTTCATCATGTGTAATGTATGATGTTGTTCCAATCACAGAATTTTCTTCATTGAATCCAATTTTAGATGCAAAAGCTAAAACTGCAGCCATCTGGGTTCCACCAGCCAACATAACCTTAGATACATCAGAGGCAGAACTAAGCATGCCAGCAACAAAGGGAATCATAGGATCACCAACCTTTGCCACAATACTATAAGGGTGAACTGAATCAATTCGTTCAAGTGCAGAATCAACAATTTGGTTTTTTAAATATACAGGATTGTTTGGAATACTAGAACTTACCTTGGCGTCATATCCTAATCCTCTCAATACAGCCAACGCAGTTGTAGTTCCTCCCGGGATACTTTCACCAATCACTAGACAATCAGTGAGAGATGCCAAACTTCTTCCAACAATTCTGCCATAATCTACAGCATGAGAAACTTGAGAATCAGTCATAGCCTCACAAATCGAAATATTTTTTCCAAATGACAAACCTGCTTCAACAAAGGGTAATTGTGGAACAATTTTACTACCCGCATTAATAGTTAGATGAGGAATACTAGCAGATTCTAATGCAGTTTTTGTTAGTAAACCAGGAGTAGGTTTTCCATCAGGAGTCATTGGAATTTTATCAATTGTTTTACAATATCCATAGTGAAGATACTCTGCATCAGCAGGCGGAGTAAACTGAATAGAGTTCATATCTGCGCCAGCAAAAGTTATTCCAGGAATTTCACATGTTTCAGTATATGAAATAACAAATGAAAAAAGAAATCGTCCAGATTTCATAGTTTCAAAAAAATTATTTGCCCGATCTATATTACCATGCAGTTCAAAATTTTCCAAGAAATCACTATCCCATCATGTCAATAAATTGTTGTTCAGTTCGTTTTTGCATAACATGGTTAGTGATCTTTTCTTGTCCAATAGTGGACACTTCTGATGGACCGTAATTATGACCGGAATATAATACCAGATTATCATCTAATGAATACAGAACATCAAACAGACTATGGTACAGATCTTGTACACTTCCTCCAGGCAAGTCAATTCGACCGCAATTTCCAACAAACAATGTATCACCTGAAAAAATTTTGCCATCACCTATTAGGCAAATGCTGTCTTTTGAGTGCCCTGGCGTATGGAGTACCTTTAATTTTGAATTACCAAATTCAATAAAATCACCATCTTTTACGGAAATATCATGCGGTAATTCAGAAAACTCATGTTGAATAATTGGAGATTTTGTTGATTTTGCCATTGCTTCATTTCCCAAAGTGTGATCAAAATGATGATGAGTATTTACGATGTATTTGACTTTAAGGTTATTTCTTTTAATGATCATTTCCAATTCTACTAATTCCCAAGAGGGATCAATAATTATTGCATCACCCGTATCTTCATCTTCTACAATGTAAGAAAAATTCTGCATATTCCCAACTTGAATTTGATGAACTTTCACAGTATTCCCTCTTCAGCTTCTGGAGGAATTCCAATTTTTTCTACAAACAATTCACCTGTCAAATCTTTTCTTTTAGGAATTCCTTGTTTCATTTTATGAAATGTCACAGTCATATCACATTTTGTATAAATATTTGCAGTCTCACCTGTTTGAGGATCTAATCCAGATGGAACATCTACTGCAAACTTGAAACAGTCTGTTTGATTGATAAAATTAATTGCAGATGCATATGGTTCTTTAATTTCTCCAGAAATACCAGTTCCCAAGATAGCGTCAACTATCACATCAGGAGTAAAATCAAAATTAAAAGAATTTCCAGTCATTAATTTAACAGAAGTCATTTTCTCTAATATCGACCAATTCCAATTACTTTCTTCAGTTTTTATTTTTTCAAAAGTTCCAAGAAGCACAACAATTACTTTTGCATCATAACCAGCTAAATGTCTTGCCATAACTAAACCATCACCACCATTATTTCCCAAACCTACGAAAATTATGATGTTTTTTGATTCTACGTTCCCAAGTTTGTCAACTAATCTTCTAACTGATGCGGCACCTGCATTTTCCATCATGAATTTTTTTAAAAATCCCATATCATGACCTTTATTTTCAATTCGATACATTTGATCCACAGTAATTTCCATACGGTAAATGAAAATCATATCCAAAATAAGAGTTTGGCAAACGGCTTTATCCTAGTTTTTAGATATTTTCATTATGACGCTAAAAAATGTCAAAATTTCATTAAATAAAATTTCAAAATCTTTAGGAGACATTCAGGATTCAAGAGAATTTTTATTAAAAAATACTAGAGAAATAATCATTCTTTGTAGCAAAGCAATTATTGCAGTTCATAAAGGTGAACTTTCAACAGGTAAAAATAATTTAAAACAGGCAGATATTCTCTTAAAAAAATATAAGAAAAAATCAACAGGAGGACTCGAAAGATATCTAATAACACCAGAACAAGAATTTGTAGAGGCGGCATCTCTCATAGCAATTGTTGAAAAAAAAGAAATTCCATCAGATAAAAAATTATCAGTAATGCCAGAATCATATGTCCTAGGATTGCTGGATTGTGTAGGAGAATTGAAAAGAATGGTGTTTGATAAAATTAGGATTGGAAAAATTGACGAAGCTACAAGAATTTTCGATATAATGGAAAATTTGTATCTTCAGCTGTATACTTTTTCATTATATGATAAAGTAGTAAAAGAGGCCAGAAGAAAAATCGACGTAAACAGAATATTAGTAGATGATGTTAGATCTGCAATCACAGAAGAGAAACGACGAAGTGAATTAATTAAAACTTTACAAAAACTAGAAAAATAATTTTTAAAGTTTAATGCGGGCGATGGGATTTGAACCCACGAACTCCTAAGAGACTAGCCCCTCAAGCTAGCGCCTTTGGCCAGGCTGGGCGACGCCCGCAGTGAAACTCCCTTGCATGGTTTTTATAATCCTTGATTACTTTTTCGTTCGTATGTTAATTCCTGTTAGATGTTTTACTTGTGGAAATTTAGTTGCAGATAAGTTTGAGGATTATCAAAATAAAATCAAATCTGGAGAAGATCCAGTAAAAACATTGGATTCTTTAGGAATTGAGAGATATTGTTGCAGAAGAATGCTTTTGACAACTGTTGAAACAATTCAGCAAGTAATCCCATTTTATGAAGCAATTCAGAGAAGAAAACAAGAAGTTCAATCTGAGTTAGAATAACTTGGCCAAAATATCCTCAATTGAAGGACGTATTCTATACAATAGTAGAGGAACAAAAACAATTGAAGTAGATGTTGAATCCGAGGGCAAATTTGTAGGAAGGGTTTGTGCACCATCAGGAGCAAGTGTAGGAAAATATGAAGCAGTTAGTTTTCCCAATGGAAAACCAGAAGAGAGTTTAAAAATTTTAAAAGAAAATTCAAAAAAATTCATAGGATTAGAATCATCAGATCTTAAAGGAATCCATAGTGTTTTGAAAAGTTTGGATAATTCTACAAATTACTCAAACATTGGAGGAGCATTAGCTTTTGCAGTAACAATTGCATCAATGGAGTCGGCATCAAAAGCTTTGGGACAAGAACTGTTTCAGATACTGTCGCAAGAATCATCATTCAAATTTCCATTCCCAATAGGGAATATTCTAGGGGGCGGAGCACATGCAGGTCCCGGCACTCCAGATATTCAAGAGATACTTATTTGTGCTACAGGTTCAAAAACAATTGAAGACGCCATTGAAACTAATTTGTTAGTTCATAAAGAATTACGTAGTGTTTTAGAAAAAGAAGACCCACATTTTACAAATGGCAGAGGCGACGAAGGTGGATGGGCACCAAAATTAGAAAATATAAAAGCTTTGGAAGTTTCAGCAAAAGCCTGTGAGAATTTAGGATTTACATTAGGAAAAGAAGTGTCATTAGGGGTTGATTTTGCGTCATCTACTCAATGGAATGAAGAAAAAGGAAAATATGTGTACGACAGAGCAGGATTTGAAAATTCTCCTGAGGAACAAATTGATTTTGCAGCAGGCATTATTGAGAAATTCAAATTAATTTATGCAGAAGATGCAGTACATGAAGAAGCATTTGAAGGAATGGCAGAACTGACAAAGAAATTTCCAGACATATTAGTTACAGGAGATGATTTAACAGTCACAAACAAAGACATTTTGACAAAAGCAATTGATTTAAAATCATGTAACGCAGCAATTCTCAAAGTTAATCAGGCAGGTAGTCTATATGATGCACTAGAATTTGCCAACGTTGCAAACCAAAACAACATTAAATTAATCACATCACACAGATCGGGAGAATCAACAGACTCACAAATCTCGCATATTGGTCTTGCTACAAAGTCAAAAATGCTCAAAGTAGGAGTGGTTGGGGGAGAAAGAGTAGCAAAATTAAATGAATTATTACGCCTCTCAGAGCATGATTTAATATGCGGTATGGCAGAGATTTAAAATCGTCATGAGCCAACAAACAGAAACAACTGACATTAAAAAGAAGATCTTGGCTACTGGAATTAGAGTAGGAACACAAGTAAAGACAAAATTCATGAGATCATTTATCACCAAAGCCAGCCCTGAAGGGCTTTACATGCTTGATCTAGACATTACGCTAGAGAAAATTAAAACTGCAGCGAAATTTATCAACAGATTAGGTGCGGAGAATCTCATAGTATGTTCAGGAAGACAATACGCAGAAACACCAATTGAGAGATTCTGTGAGATGTTAAATTCCAAGAAACTTCTTGGGAGATTTATGCCGGGAACATTGACAAACCCTTCATTACCATATTACATTGAGCCAAAGTTAGTATTAATTTCAGATCCTCAAGTAGATGAACAAGCCATTATTGAAGCAACAAATGCAGGGATTCCAATCATAGGAATTGCAAATACAGATAACATCACATCAAATCTAGATGTGATCATTCCAGCAAACAATAGAGGAAGAAAAGCTCTTGCTACAGTATACTGGTTGTTAGTACGTCAAGTTCTCATAGAAAGAGGAGAACTAAAAGAAGATGAATCAATGAAGTATGAAATTGATGATTTTGAAACAAAGATTACCGAAGAGGAAATCGAATAAATTAATCAGAATTAAGCATTCACTTGAAATCTAAAGCTTCTGCTCCAGGAAAAGTAATTCTTTTTGGAGAACATTTTGTTGTTTATGGAGTAAAAGCAATACTATGTGCAATTGATAAAAGAATAACAGTCACTGCAGAAAAAACAAAAGAGAGAAAAATTTCCATCAAATCAAATATTGGCAAATTGGAATTAGAACCAAATAAATTAATTTCAGAGATTAATTCTCCATTAAAACCATTTTATTATTTAGCAAACAAAATAATAAAAAATTATGAAACAGGAATTAAAATTACTGTAGAATCAGACATCCCATTAGGAGTGGGTTTAGGATCTTCATCTGCATGTTGTGTGGCTGGTGCTGCAGCAATTTCCAGATTATTTTCAAATACCACAAAAGAAGAAATTCTAAAACTAGCAATTGAGGCGGAAAAAACAATTTTTGAAAATACTTCAGGTGCAGATTGTACTGTTTGCACATATGGAGGAATAATGGAGTATGATAAAAAAGACGGGTTTACTACAATAAAATCCAAGCCTAATTTTCATTTAGTAATTGCAAATTCCAACATAGAGCATTCAACGGAAACGATTGTTGCTGGAGTTAGAGAATTTAAAGAAAATAATGAGGAAGAGTTTTCCAGATTATGTAAAGAAGAATCCAAATTGGTCGAGGATGTCTTAAACGAATTAAAAAAAAATAACATAATAGAAATAGGAAAAAAAGTTATTCAGAATCAAGAATATCTTGAAAAAATAGGAATATCAAACAACAAATTAAAAGAAATGGTAAAAATAGGTCACAGTGAATCTTTTGGGGCAAAAATAACAGGTGCTGGTGGCGGAGGATGTATTTTTGCTCTCACCGATGATTCAAATTTGGATAATACAATAAAACGATTCAAAAATAACAATTATGATTGCTTTTCAGTAAAAATTGATTTTAAAGGACTGGATACTTTTTAATTAACTAAATAATTGTGAACAGCATGATTCTAATAAAATTGGGTGGTTCAATTATCACGAATAAAGAAAAACCATTATCACCACGAAAAAAATCAATCGATAATCTTTCAAAGAGTTTAAAGAAAATCAAGGAACCAATAATTATTGTTCATGGCGGCGGATCTTATGGACATTATTGGTCTGTAAAATATGATATGCACACAAAAGAAAAAAAATATAATCCAAGAGGAGTTGCAATTGTCAAAAATTCAATGATAGAATTAAACAAAATAATTTTAGATTCATTACTATACTTTAAATTAAATCCATATTGCTTGCCACCAACAGATTTCATGTCAGGAAATAAACCAATTACTAAAAAAATCAAAGAGATTGAAAAAATTGCCAAATCGGGGTTAGTTCCAGTAACATATGGAGATGCATTATGGTATGGTCAGAAAAAAACATTCATTTTATCTGGAGATAAAATCATGACACACCTTGCAAAAATATTGAAACCAAGACTCTGCATTTTTGCATTAAATGAAGATGGGCTTTATTCAGATCTAAAGTCAAAAAAACTAATTTATGAATTACAAGGTGAACTTCCTTCAATATCAGAAAATAAGATGGATGTCACTGGCGGAATGACTAGAAAAGTAGAGGAAGCATCAAAAATCTCAAAAATGGGAATGAATGTGTTCTTTGTGAATGGAAATAAGCCAGATAGAATTGTAAAAGCTGTTAAAAATAGGAAATTCGAAGGAACATTGTTCAGGAGTAAATGAAATGACGGATGAATTTGTTATTTTAGTTGATGAAAATGACAACCCAATTGGCAGTGAAGAAAAAGTAAAGTGCCATTTACCAAATGGAAAACTTCACAGAGCATTCACCGCACTATTGTTTGATCAGGATGGGAGGCTAGTACTTACAAGAAGATCAAAAGAAAAAATGCTTTGGCCAAACGATTGGGACGGAACATTTGCAAGCCATCCAAGAGAATCAGAGACATATGTGTCATCAGGAGAAAGAAGAATGCCTGAAGAACTAGGAATAACAGGAACATTAGATTATTTGCATAAATTTGAGTATCATGTTCCGTACAAAGACATAGGTTCTGAAAACGAAATTTGTGGAACATTGGTTGGAGTAATTGACAAATCCTCAAAACTAAAAGAGATTGAAGGAGAAATTGATGAAATAAAATGGATTTCGTCAAAGGAATTACTCTCAGAATTAAATACAAATCCTCAAAACTATTGTCCTTGGATGCTAATTGCTTTAGAATTACTAGAGAAATCTGATCAATCTATGCTTGAAAAATATGCAAACATCCTAACTACATGGATGAATAGTGAAGTGCATGAAGGATTACAAAAAGCAATAGAGACTCATCTGCCAAAAGAGAAATGGAGGTTAGTAAATGAAAAAAACTAAACAGATTGAAAAAAATGCAAAAACAGTAAACAGGTATCTTAATTCAAAACTAAAAGGAAATCCAAAAAAACTCTATGATGCAGCAGGACATCTAATTGTAAATGGAGGAAAAAGACTTAGACCATACATGGTGATTAGAAGTTGCCAAATTTTAGGAGGCAAAAGTTCCAATGCGATGCCAGCTGCAAGTGCAGTAGAAATGGTTCACAATTTCACTTTGGTTCATGATGACATCATGGACAATGATGAAATGCGTCATGGAGTACCAACAGTGCATAAAAAATTTGGAATGCCAATTGCAATTCTTGCGGGAGACGTTTTATTTTCAAAAGCATTTCAAGTAATTACAGATTCTAAATTATCACCAAATGCTACAATTCAACTCGTGTCTAGACTAGCTAAAGCGTGCGTGGACGTATGTGAAGGTCAATTGTTAGATGTAAAAATGGCAGAAGAAGGAAAAATTCCAACAGAGGCAGAATACATCACAATGGTAAGCAAAAAAACTGCAGCACTATTTGATGTGTCATGTGCAATGGGGGCAATATGTGCAACAAGTAAAATCAAAGATATTTCAAATCTTTCATCATTTGGAAGAAATTTAGGTATAGCATTTCAAATTACAGACGATCTTATTGGAGTCATGGGCGACCCAAAACTTACAAAGAAACCTGTAGGAAATGATCTCAGAGAGGGCAAAAAATCTCTTCCAATTTTAATAGCAATAAAATCAGCAAAAGGAAAAGATAAAAAAATAATTTTGAAGGCATTTGGAAATTCAAAAATTTCAAAAAACGATCTTAACAAGGCAATAGATGTAATTCGTTCTCTCAATATTGAGGAAAATGTAAGAAAACAAGCTCTAAAATATGCAGATAGGGCTGAAAAATCTCTTTCAATATACTCGGGTCCTGCCAAAACAGAACTCATATCGTTGTTAGATTTTGTAGTAAAAAGAAGTGTATAGTAGGAATAGGAAAAACAAGAATGGATGAAGAATTAAAAAAAGAAATTAGGAAAATGTCACTTCAAAATGCATTTGAACATGGAGGGAAAACTCAAGATAAAATAATTTTAGGAAAAATTCTCGGCACAAAACCAGAATATCGAAACAAGGTAAAAGAAATTTCAAAAGATATTTCCGAAATTGTCAGCACAATAAATCAATTATCATCTGAAGAGCAAGAAAAAGAGATTCGAGAATGTTTTCCAGAAATTTTACAACCTAAGGAAAAAATTGAGGAAAGGGAGGGACTTCCAGAATTAAAAGATGCTGTACAGGGAAAAGTTGTCACAAGATTTCCTCCAGAACCTAATGGATATCCTCACATAGGACATGCAAAAGCCGCTATAATAAATTCAGAATATGCAAAGATGTATGGCGGAAAATTTATTCTAAGAATGGATGATACAAATCCTGAAGCGGAACGTATGGAATATCATGCTGCCATTAAAGTTGGATTAGAATGGTTGGGAATAAAATTTGACAAGGTGAAGAATACTTCAGACGATATGGAGATATTTTACGAAAAATGTAGAGAATTGATTAATTCTGGAAAGGCGTATGTTTGTACTTGTAAAAGAGAAGATATCAGCAGGAACAGAAGAGAAAGAAAATCCTGTAAATGCAGTATGAATGACATTGATAAAAACAATCAAAATTGGGGAAAAATGAATTCAAAATACAAAGCGGGAGAGGCAATTGTTAGATTTCGGGGAGATATGAAAGCAGACAATGCAGTAATGAGAGATCCTGTATTATTCAGAATAATTGATGAGAAGCATTACACGTTGGGAGAAAAATTTAGAATTTGGCCCAGTTATGATATGGCAGTAGCAATTGAAGATAGCATTGATGGAGTAACACATGCCTTTCGTTCAAAAGAATTTGAACTTAGAAAAGAATTGATTGATGAAATTTTAGATGCGCTAAACATGCGTAAACCACACCAAGGGTTTTTCTCAAGATTAGAATTCAAAGGAATGCCAATTTCAAAAAGAATCATCAAACCATTGATTGAGGAAGGAAAGGTTTCATGGTATGATGATCCAAGATTGCCCACTCTTGAAGCGCTTAGAAGAAGGGGAATAAAACCTGAGGCGATTAGAAAATTCATCATGTCGTTAGGTCTAACTAAAGCAAATACTCTTGCACCATTTGATTCTCTTGAAGCATTTAATCGAAAATTTGTGGATGCAGAAAGTATCAGATTATTCATGGTTAGTGATGCAAAAAAACTCCTAGTCAAAAATTTGTCAATTTCATATGTGGAAATTCCAAATCATCCAGTTAATGATATGGGAAAAAGAAAAATTGAGATTGATGAAAACTTTTACGTTTCTGGAGAAGATGGTAATAATTTCAAAGAAGGAGATCTGATCAGACTTTTAGGTGTTGGAAACATTATGATTAAAAAAATTGGTTCAGAATTCGAAGGAGAATTAGTTGATGTTCAGAATGCAAAAGACATTCCAAAAATACAATGGGTTCCTCAAAAAACTGCTCATGGAATAAAGATGATCATTCCAAAAGCATTATTCATAGGAGATGAATTTAATGAAGAGAGCTTAGAAGAATTAGATGTGTATACAGAACCGCATTATCTACAATTAAAAGAAGGTGAAGAAATTCAATTTGTTAGATTTGGATATTGTAGAAAAGATTCACAAAATCAGGCAATTTTCACACACAAGTGATCTAAAATGAAAATAGCGCGATTGTTATATGAGAATAATGAAACATACGGTTTTGTAAATGGAGACAATGTAGCTACAAAAGATGAGATCACATACCTTACAGGAGTTCCAATTCCACAAAATGTTAAAGATTTTCTTTTTGACGGATGGTATGATGAAATTAAAAATAAAATTAATGATTTACCATATGCAGAAAATATTTCAAAATACAAATTATTGCCTCCAATTCCAAATCCAAATAAGATTATCTGTTTAGCATTCAATTATGTAGATCACGCATTAGAACAAGGATTGGAAGCACCAGAAGATCCTGCCATCGTGATAAAGCCAAGAACTACACTTAACAGCACAGAATCGGACATCGTATGCCCAGATTTTGTTAAACAATTAGACTACGAAGTAGAATTAGCCCTAATAATTGGAAAAAACTGTAAAAATATCAGCGTAAAAGATGCATCAAGTGCTATTTTTGGATACATGATATTCAACGATGTATCAGCAAGAGACATTCAATTCAAAGATAAGCAATTCACAAGAGGAAAAAGTTTTGATTCATTTGCTCCTTGTGGACCATGGATCACAACAGTAGATGAAATTAAGGATGTACAAAATCTAAAACTAACAACAAAGGTAAATGGAGAATTAAGACAAGACTCTTCTACAAACAACATGTTCATAAAAATTCCAGAAATTATTTCAAAAATATCTCAGGTGATGACTTTGGAAAAGGGAGATATAATTTCTACAGGTACTCCAGCTGGAGTAATGTTAAACAAACCAAATGCGGTATTTTTAAAAGATGGTGATAAAGTAGAGATGGAAATAGAAGGTCTTGGAATTTTAAGTAACACAATAAAGTTTGTAAAATCAAATTAAACCAAACATTTTTTCATCAAATAAAACGAAATTTTATGTTCTAGTGTATCAAATGTTGGCAAATACTCTTGTGTTAAAATTTGTATTCGTTCATATTTTTTTTCCATTGCATAGTTTTGTAAAAATGAAATTAATTCTAGAACAGAGTTTTCTGAACCTGAAAATAATGTAACAATCAAGGTTTTAGTGAAATGTTCAGAATCAGCAAGAATAGCAATTGAATCATTTTCAAGGCTTGTGGATTTGATAATTTTTTTCTCATCATAAAATTTAGAAAGAGTGGAATCATCCAAAGGAAGCCATCTCCAAGATTTTACATAATGATTATAACGTTTTAAGTTAAGTGATTTTTCAAATTGTATTTTATGATTCAGATTATGTTTTGGCAACAGTGAAAAAAAATTCCATGTTTGAAATATTTCATAATCTAAAGAATGCGCCATTTTCAATGATGAAGAATTTTGAATGTCTATTAACATATATGAAAAAGAAGCATTCTTTGCCTTACCTACAATTTCAGCATGCATTACTAGTTTAGAGGCTATTTTTTGTCTACGATGATCAGGATCAATTCGAATACCTTCAATCCAAATTTGATCTTTGAAATAAAATGCGTGACAAATTCCAACTGGGAATTGTTTTTCAAATACGAAAAGATTTCCTTCAGATAGCCAAAAATCCCAAACTTGTTCTATATAGTCACCCCAAGAAAAAGTATTTTGACAAAATTTTAAAATTGGAATTTTATCACCTATTGTTGCCTCTCGGATCATCATTTTTGCCATATACGAAAAAATATTAAGAAATGCTAGATAATAACTTCAATGGGAAAAATAATTGCTGGAAAAACATCAGATATTCCTCCTGGAAAAATGATTAAAGTTTCCATCGATGGAAGAGATATACTAGTTGCAAATATTGATGGAGAATATTGTGCTACAGATGATTCTTGCACTCATTCAGGTTCTAGTTTATCCGAAGGAAAATTAGAAGAAGGCATAATTACTTGTGGTTGGCATGCAGCACAATTTGATTGTAAAACTGGAAAATTGGTAAAATTTCCAGCAAAAATAAGGGATTTAACATCATACAATGTTATCGTAGAATCAGATAGCGTATTTGTAGAGATGTAACTATATACCTCTAATTTTTAATAGAATGTGATAAAATGGCCGATAACGCTCAGAATAAAGAATCTATGAAAGAAGCAATTGACACGTTAAATCAAATTGTTTCTAGCAATTCAACTCCAAAGACAATAAAAAAATCCATCACAGACTTAATCGTAGATTTGAACAATGAAGAATATTCGTTATCAGTAAGAGCTGCAAATACAATCAGCCTATTAGACGATGTTACACAAGATCCTAACATGCCATCATATGTAAGAACTCAATTATGGCAAGCAGTTTCAAAATTAGAAAGCATAAGAGAATAAATTCTCGTTTACTTTATGTTGAATATTGAAAATCGAAGAATATTTAGAAACACTTCCTGAGAATATACTTAATGGAGAAGATGTTCATCTTCCAGAAAAATCATTGAGAGAGATTTTCAAGTTTGTGAATTTGGGGAAAAATGATATTTTTTATCATTTAGGTTGCGGAAATGAAAAAGGGGTAAAGATGGCAATTAATGAATTCAATGTAAAAAAGGCCATAGGAATAGACAATAATGATGAAAAAATTCAGCATGCAAAAGAGACTTTTGAAGAGAGTAATCGCGTACAATTCATTTGTACGAGCATAGAGGATTCAGACATTTCAGAAGCATCAGTGATCTTATTTTGGTTTACAGATGAAAACATGATAAATAAAATGATGAAAAAATTTGAGAATCTCAAACCAGAAACAAAAATAATTACGATTTGGGGACCACTTCAGGACTGTCTCCCAGATGAAGTGAATTTTCCATACATCATCAATAAAACACCATTCAAAAGAGCAGAAAATCTACAAGAGCAATTATTATCTATTTTTGGGGTAAAATGTATAGATTTTGTAACAGCATGGGAATTTGCAGAAAGGTATACAAAGTCAATTGGAATGCCTGAGATTCAAAATGATCGATTTTTAACAATAATTCAAACCCTGATGATTTGGATTAATGCAAAAAAGTTAGGGGTGGCATGTGGTGAAGAAATTCCAGAATCCATTCAAACATACATTAACATTATGAAAATGCATTTTGATATTGATTTTGAACACTTGTTGGATGAATAATGCATGCAATCTTTTTATTTTGTTTTAACATAAATTGAGTATGGAAGGAAGAATCAACATCAATGTTTCTGCGGTAGATTACGATAAAACTAGCAAAGCTTTAACACATCAATTATCACTTTTAGAAGAAATGGTTCATGGCGAAGAAGACTTTACGATGACAGACTCCGAGTTTGCCTTTGGTTGGCACTTTTTTGTATTAAGTGTGAATAAATCACTTGTTCAAAAACTGGCAGAAATGATGGGTTCGGATTTTGATAAATTAAAAGGAAGGGGAATCGAAAAAAAATTCCTCACATGGTTAACAAAGAACATAGAAAGTAAATCACCTAGATTCAAAATTGCCATAAAAGAAGAGATGGAATCTAGCAAATTTGGAATATTCTAAAATTTGAGCGGGCCCTCGAGGGGAATCGAACTCCTGTCCGAGGATCCACAATCCTCTATACTAACCACTGTACTACGAAGGCCACAAAGAAGAAATCTTGTTTATCCTGTAATAATCTTTTAGCTGGAAATTAGACTGTAGATTTATTATTAACTAGGTGGGATTTGTGTTATGAGATTATGGTGGGTAGCAATGGCAATCGCAATTGGATTAACATGGGTCGGAATGAATTACTTACTTCCATTCAAGTAAAAGATTATTTCAAAAATGTCTTATTCGTGATGAACTATAGTTTTTCTACCAAATAACGTCGATCGCTTTAAATTTGTTGTATATGGGTATTTTTCAACTTGAAAAAAGGATTCATCACTAAAAAATTACGTACAGGAAAAAGAACCCTTGAGGAGGATTCTAGTCAAAGAAAAATTGAGAGAATTCAAGGTGGAAAATTCACATGGTTGGATCTTCAAAATCCAGACAGAGAGCAAATGGAAAAACTGGCTCAAGAACACAATCTAAATTCACTTAATGTAGAAGATTGTTTAACAAAGTTTGAACTCCAAAAATTAGATAGTTATGATAATCATTTCTTTGTAATTCTACATTTTCCTCCACTTTCACAAAAAGTAGGAATATCAAAAAATAGTCAATTGTCCATTTTTGTAGGCAAAGATTTTCTAATCACAGTTCATCAAGGAGATCTTAACCCATTGGTGGAATTGGTTGAATTATGTATGGGTGATTCAGATCAAGAAAGAAAAAACAGACTTTTAGAAAAATCTCCAGGGTATTTGCTACACGAAATAATAGATGTATTAGTAGATGATCTCCTGCACACATCTAGAAAGATTATTGCAAACCTAGATGAAATGGAAGACAGAGTATTTGATGAAAGAAAATCCGTAGCAAGAAGCATCTCACTATTAAGAAGAGAAATTAACAGATTAAGAAGAATTGCCAATCCATTGAAAAAATTTGTTTTAGAAATTGCAAAAAATATTGAAAGATATTCAGATAAAGAACATGAAGAGCTTACACTGTATTTTGACGATGTAATTGATCACATAGACAAAGTAATTGAAACATTAGAAGAATCACGAGAAACTATGGAGATTTACAAAGATACTGACTTTGTGTTAAGTACTGAAAAAACAAACAAGGTGTTAGGAGTATTAACAATTATCTTTACTTTAGCAATCCCAGCAACAGTGATCGGGACATTTTACGGTATGAACGTAAACTTACCAGGAGGAATTGGAGATGATGTTATGTTTCTAGGTCCTTTTACAACATTCGTTATTGTCATACTTGCATCAGCAATACCTGCAATTCTGATGTTCGTATATTTTAGAAGATTGGGCTGGATCAGCAGTTAAAATATCAACCACAGGTTTTTCATTAGTTGAAAACCACAGATGCAAAAAAGAAGCTTAGATAAATAAGAGATGTTTTAAACTAAATTATGGGGAAAATTAGAATTAGAACTGGTAGAGGTACAGGAACCATCGAAGTTGATGATGATCCATCTAAATGGTCAGGAGATGAATATAGGAAAATCCAAGAAGCAAGGAAAAAAGCAGCAGCAAATAGAATGGTTCACACAGGCAGAGGAACTGGTTCAAGAAAGCTAGGTGATATGCCTGATCCAAAAGCTAGACCTTCAACAGAAGGAATGACTAGAGTTACAGGCAGAGGAACTAGTTCAAGAAAAAGTACTAACAAAGGTTCAAAATAGTACCTCAATTTTTCATTTTTAAGATTTTTTCAAGATTGCTTATATTTTATTAGATTTTAACATCAGGATTTCCAGCTTTTAGCTTTTCCCAATCTGCAAGAAAATTTTCCAACCCAATTTTTGTCAAGGGATGTTGCAACATCTTATCTAACACGGCAGGTGGTAAAGTTACCACATCAGCTCCAATTTTTGCAGCATCAACTACATGTACAGGATGGCGCACACTTGCAACAAGAATTTGAGTTTTAAATGTAGGATAATTTTTAAAAATTTCTTTAATATCTGCAATTAGTTTCATTCCATCCTGACCAATATCATCTAGCCTTCCAATAAATGGGCTAACATATTTTGCACCAGATTTTGCTGCAAGTAAAGCTTGATTTGCAGAAAATATCAATGTAACATTAACAGGAATTCCTTCAGAGGAAAGTGATTTGCACGCTTTAAGTCCATCAGGAGTCATAGGAACTTTAACAACAACATTATTTCCATATTCACGTAGTCGCTTACCTTCTTCAATCATTCCAGAATATTCAGTACTGACAACTTCCAGACTAACATCACCTTTGATAATTTTTGTAATTTCCTCCATCGCGTTCTTTGGATTTCCGCCTTCCTTTGACATCAAAGACGGATTGGTGGTAATTCCATCAAGCAATCCCATATCATTGAATTTTTTAATTGAATCTAAATTGGCAGTGTCAAGAAAAATCTTCATAATTTTTTGCTCCTAATTTCTTTGACTTGTTTTGCTATATTAAAAGATGTTATTCCATGTTTTTCCAAGAGTAAAGGAACCTCATCATCTCTAGCAGATTCCCCAAACATGTCTTGAGCGCCAATTCTCTTGATAGGAACAGGGTAAGATTCAGAAACAGATTCTGCTACTGCAGAACCCATTCCAGCAAAAATATTATGTTCTTCAGTAGTTACCATACAACCAGTTTCTCTTGCGGCTTTTTCCAATAACTCATTATCAAGAGGTTTTATTGAAAACATATCCAAAACTCTACATGAGATTCCATCGTGTTGCAATGCATCAGCTGCCTCTAATGCCATTCTAACAGTAATTCCACATGCTACAATAGCGCAATCAGAACCATCTCGTAATGTTATTCCCTTTCCAATGTGAAATTCTTGAGATTCTGAATGAATCAATGGAGTTTTAGATCTTGCCATTCTCATGTAAAAAGGACCATATTCTCTTGCCATTAATTGAGTCAATTTAGAAACGGCCACAGTGTCAGCGGGAATTAAAACTCTGAAATTTGGAATCACCCTCATTATTGCAATATCTTCAATTTGCTGATGAGAGCCACCATCAGGTCCAACAGACAGACCACCATGAGATGAAACTAATTTTACATTTAGGCCTTTTTTCCCTGGAGGTGATGGGTATGCAACATTATTACGAATTTGATCAACTGCTCTTCCGGGTAAAAATATAGCATAAGTACTTGCAAAAGAGATCTTTCCTGAAACAGCTAATCCTGCAGAAATTGTAACTAGATTTGCTTCGGCAATACCTACATTAAAGAACCTATCAGGAAATTCTTTTCCAAAATCAGAAATCTTTAGTGAATCAGTTGTATCAGCACCTAAAACTACAACATTGGGATTTTCTTTTCCAAGTTGTACAAGTGCTTTAGAATATGCTGAACGCATATCAGTCATTATAGGATCATTCAAAGATATCCTGCCTCCTTTGCAATTCTTTGAATTTGATCTTGTTTTTCTCCTACCACATGCAAACCAATCCATTTTTTCACTAAATCAATTCCACCTAACTCATTTGCTTTATCAAGCAAAATTCTTCGTCTAGATTTTAAAACTTCATTTCTAAAATCTCTAATTGCAGATCTTACATCTTGTTGTCCAATAATTGCTCCACCGCCAACAAATACACGTGCTCCATCAGTAAATACAGAACCAATATTTTCTAGATTTATGCCTCCGTCAGCCTCAATATAACCCGAAAAATTGTGTTCTTTTAAAACGGCGTTCAATCTATTCATTTTTGAGTGCGTCTCTTCAATGTATTTTTGTCCAGATTTTCCGGGTACTACGGACATTACAATTAGTTGATCCAGTGATGGTATGAATTTGTAAAACCATTCAGGTAATTCAGTTTCTGGATTTATAGCAAAACCCACACCTACTTGATTTTGTTTAAGTAAATCATGAATTTCTCCAAAACTTGATTCATCAGTTACTTCAGCATGAACTGTAATTATGTCACTACCTGCATCGATGTAATCCTTAACATGTTTTACAGGCTCATTAATCATTAAGTGAGAATCAAATGGAATTACAGTAAGTGATCTTAGTTCTTTTATTTTATTATGATCAAAAGTTTTGGTTGGAACAAATTGACCATCCATCACATCAAGATGAATATAGTCAGCCCTGCCTGAAACACATCTTTTGATTTCATTTTCTAAATTTGTCATATCGCCTGCAATGATTGATGGAGCAATCATAAATTGAGAATCTAATTCAAGATTAATAATTTGGAGAACATCAGAGTCTGGAGATTTGCCATGCCATTGTGGATTATCCTCCATATGTTCAACAGACTTGCCCTTTATTGTTCTAGATATTATCATTGTAGGAACTCCTTTTGTAGCATTTGCTTTGGCTATTGCGGAGTTAATTTGCTCAATTCGATGACCGTCAATTTCAATTACGTTCCAACCAAAAGATCTCCATTTATCGCCGGTCTTCCATCTTGAAGCATCTTTCCACATTTCAGAAAGATTATCGCCTTCTAATTTTTCATCAAGGGGCATAATTTTTTCAGTGTAAGAATCTTGTTGAATGAAATTTCTATCAAGAAAAGCAGTCAGATTGTCAACTTTGTATTTTGCAGCTGTCATTGCTGCCTCCCAAATCTGACCTTCATCAGATTCACCATCACCTATAATTGTGTAAATATGATGATTTTTGGAGTCAATTTTTGCAGCCAGTGCAATTCCAATAGAATATGACAATCCAGTACCTAATGAACCGCCACAAAATTCTACGCCAGGACATTTAAGATCTGGATGCCCCTGTAATCTACTTCCAAATTTTCGTAAAGTATCAAGCTCAGATTCTGGAAAATAACCTGCTACTGCCATATTAGAAAACAAACCAGGTGCTGCATGGCCTTTGGATAGAACTAAACGATCTCGATCTTCCCATTGAGGATTTTGAGGATCAAATTTCAAATGTTTATTGAATAAGCATCCCATTATTTCTGCCATTGAGAAAGAACCACCAGGATGACCAGAACCTGCAGCGTTTGTTGCCGTGATAACTAATTTTCTGGCTTTAAGAATATTTTTCTTGATTTGATAATAATTGAGTCCCATCTCGAACGTTATCTTTGTAAATTGAATAAAAATCTACTTCTGCAATATTTTAATTGGATCGGCAATATGAGAAGATATGGAAATTATGGAAAATGTTCCGATAGTAGTTTTTGATAATCAATGCTATTTGTGTATAAAATTTGCGAAAGCTGTAGATTTTTTTGCCAGAGGTAAAATTTCAATGGTAGGTCATTATTCAGATTTTGGAAAAAAGATAAGAGACAAAATTTTAGATGAATCGGCTTTGGAAATGTTTTGGTTTATTGATAAAAAAACTGCATATGGAGGAAGAGCAGCAATATACCCATTATTAAAATCATTTTTTTCTAAAAGAACAAAAAAATTAATTTCAGTTAAAATTGATGATAGTTGTGAACAAAATTGCAAAACCGTAAATGCAGTTTTTGTTAGATCCTCTAGTTTACTAACTAATAGCAAAAAAATTAATTTTTAGTAAATCTAAATAATACTTCAAAATTATCAAATTTAGTGAAAATAAAAACTGAAAGTTCTATAAAAAAGAAAACGGATTTACTTTGTGGATTTGTCCTAGAAAATTCAAACAAAGTGTTAGGACTATCTAAGATTGATAGAAAAATAGCACTGTCAGTAAATCAATCTCTAAAAGACATGGAAGGAAAGTTAGGGAAATTGAGTATCATTCCTTTGCCCGAGGACAAATATGCTAAAAGAATTCTTCTTGCAGGATTAGGAAAAAAAGAAGAATGGACAGAAGATACTTTAAGAAATGTTTCAGGTAAAATTGCACAAAAAGCACGAGAGTTAAAGTTGAAAGAGTTTTCAATAATTTCGCCTCCAAGTTTTGAAATTGATCCAATTTCATCAATTTCTCAAATTATCGAAGGCTCAAAAATGGCTCTGTATAAATTTGATAAATTCAAGGCAGAGAAAACAGAAAATGAACCAAATCTTACAATCATTGTTTCAGAATCAAATAAAATTTCAAAGGCCATCAGAACTTCTGAGATTGTTGCAGATGGTGCAATATTTACCAAAAGTATTGCAAACTTACCCCCAAACGAATGCACTCCGACTACTTTAGCAAACTTTGCAAAAATGATTTCAAAAAAGAACAAAATGAAATGCAGTGTTATTTCTAAACTTGAATTAAAAAAGAAAGGTTTTGGAGGAATTTCTGCAGTTGGACAAGGAAGCAAAAACGAACCAAAACTAATTGTTTTAGAACATAATAATGGACCAACAAATCAAAAGCCTATTGTTCTAGTAGGCAAAGCTGTAACATTTGACACAGGCGGAATCTCATTGAAACCAGGGGATAAAATGGATGAAATGAAATTTGACAAATGTGGTGGATGTACAGTTCTAGGAATTATGAAAGCAGTTTCAGAATTAAAATTGCCAATCAACGTAGTAGGAATAGTTCCTTCAGTGGAGAATATGCCAGGAGGAGAATCATATAGACCAGGCGATATTATAAAATTATACAGTGGAAAAACAGCAGAGATTCTCAATACAGACGCAGAAGGCAGATTGATTTTAGCTGATGCATTGTCATATGGAGAAAAACAATTTTCTCCAAAAGCAATAATTGATTTTGCAACACTTACTGGTGCATGTATTATTGCATTAGGAACCAATGTTGCTGCAATAGTATCAAACGATGAAAAACTAACAAGAAAGATCAACGATGCATCTAAAAGAACAAGTGAGGAAATTTGGGAGCTTCCGCTAAATCAAGACTATATGGATATGATAAAATCAGATGTTGCAGATATGAAAAATGTAGGGATAGGAAGAGCTGCAGGAACCATTACAGCTGCAGCATTTTTGAAAAATGCTATTAATAATACACCATGGATACACTTTGATATTGCAGGAGTTGCGTGGACTCAAACAGCAACTAAAGAAAAGTCATACAATCCAAAAGGTGCAACAGGATTTGGTGTAAGGTTAATTTTAGATTATTTACAAAAATTGGAAAGTTAGTACCCTCTACTGTTTCTGTCAGGAATCCCAACATTTGGATTTCTCCAACCATGTTTGTCCATCATGTGATTTAGCAATCTAATGTCATTATCACACATTTCCCCACAAACGCTACAGTTAGGCATTGAATTCATTTCAACCCAAGCAATTGGATATTAAAAGATTGATTGTAAATTAGAAAATGCCAGCACTGTTGCTTCCCAAAGGCTCTCGCATTTTAGTAGCACAACAGCGACGTCAGGTTTGACTTCCAAGTTCGGAATGGGATTGGGTCGCACCCTAACGCTATGGCCGGCTTGAAAAATGATGATGAATTCTCATCTATTAACGTAACGCAGGATTTCAAATGCTCAAAATAGGTATAAAGCGAAGAAAATACGAGGTTACATCATGACTCACAGGGTAGCTGTTTTAGATCAAGATCTATGCCAACCAAAAAAATGTGGTCTAGAATGTATAAAATACTGCCCAGTAAACAAATCAGGAGCAGAATGTATTGTTCTGAACGAGGAGTCAAAGAAAGCAAAGATAGACGAAGACATCTGTAATGGGTGTGGGATTTGTGTAAAAGTATGTCCATTTGACGCCATCACCATTGTGAATTTGGCAAGCGAGTTAGCTACCGATAAAATACATCAATACGGGGCAAATTCATTTAGACTGTTCAAATTACCCACTCCAAAAAAAGGCGAAGTCGTGGGATTATTAGGAAGAAACGGAATGGGAAAAAGTACTGTAGTAAATATCCTATCAGGAAATTTAAAGCCAAATCTTGGAAGATATGAAAATCCACCAGAATGGAATGAAATTTTAAAACACTATAGCGGAACTGAACTCAAACAACATTTTGAAAAAATTGAACAAAAACAAATTCGAGCATCTATAAAACCACAGCAGGTCCATCACATTGCACAAGCTTTCGACGGAACAGGAAAAGAACTTCTTGACAAATATGATGAAAGAGGAGTTTCAAGAGACTTGATCAAAGAATTAGGATTAGAAAATTCTATGGAACAGAGTTTAAAGGAGTTAAGTGGAGGAGAGTTACAAAGGATTGCAGTAGCTGCTGCTGCATCAAAAGATGTGGAATTTTATTTCTTCGATGAACCATCATCGTATAATGATGTTTTTCAAAGAACAGGAGTTGCTCGTGTAATTCAAAACTTGGCAAAAATTGGGAAAAGCGTAATGGTTGTAGAACATGATCTAACATTACTTGATTTTCTTAGTGATTATATCGAAGTTCTTTATGGCGAACCTGGGGCTTACGGAATTGTCTCAACCATACTTTCTACAAAAATTGGAATCAATGTATTTCTTGATGGATATTTGCCAAACGAAAATGTCAGATTTAGAGACAAAAAGTTTTCTTTTGATGTGTCATCATCTACTACAGACATATTTGAAGAAGGAAGTACAATTGTCACATATCCTAAATTAGTAAAAAAATACCCTACATTTTCAGTAACTATTGAAGCTGGAGAAGTAAGAAAAGGCGAAGTCCTAGGCATAATGGGAGCCAATGCACTAGGAAAGACAACAATGATGAAGATGATTGCAGGAGTTGAAAAACCAGATTCAGGCAGTATTAATAAAAAAATAAAGATAGCATACAAACCTCAATATCTCCAAAACGACATTGACGTAGATGTCATATCAGTATTGGACAAAGCAAATGGCAATCCAGTGGAAGGAAGTATGGAAGAAGAACAAATACTGGAGCCATTAAAAATCAAGAAACTATACAATAAATCTATCAAAAATCTTTCTGGTGGAGAATTGCAGAAAATTGCAGTTGCGTCATGCCTATTACAAAAAGTGGATTTGTACGCATTAGATGAGCCCTCTGCATTTTTAGATGTAGAAGACAGAATTGCAGTTGCAAAATTCATACAGAAATTTGTTCGTTCTTTTGGAAAATCAGCAATAATCATTGATCATGATCTACAGTTGATGGATTTGATTTCAGATTCAATAGTAATTTTTGAGGGAGAGTCAGGAGTGGAAGGAAGAGCTACTACCCCAATGAGAAAAGCTGAAGCAATGAATAGATTTCTAAAATCCCTTGATATGTCATTTAGAAGAGACGAAAGAAGTCTCAGACCTCGTGTGAACAAACTAGATAGTAGATTGGATAAAAATCAGAAAACATCAGGAAATTTCTATTACAAGCATTGACTCGGATGTTAAAAAAAGCACTTTCAAGTGTGCTTTCTGAAAAAGAAAGTGTGGATTTGATCTCAGCATTTGATCAAATTGGAGACATAATTATTGTAAGAATCCCAGATTCCCTGTTGTCAAAGAAAAAAATCATTGGGGAAACTTTGCTAAATGAAGTAAAAATTGCCAGGAGTGTATTCTATCAAGCATCAGATGTGGAGGGAGATTTTCGCACAAGGAATTTAGAAATCCTAGCAGGAGAAGACAATACTGAGACAGAATACAAAGAATTCGGATGTAAATTCATAGTTGATGTTGAAAAGGCATTTTTTTCACCTAGATTATCAACAGAAAGAGAAAGAATTGCAAATTTGATTCAAGATGAAGAGGTAGTGACAAACATGTTTGCAGGAGTTGGAATGTTCTCGATAATGGCTGCAAAAAAGAAAAAATGCACTGTTTATAGTTTAGATATCAATCCAGTTGCCTCAAAACTATGTGAAAAAAATATAGAACTAAACAAATTAACGGGAAAAATAATATCAATTAATGGAGATGCATCCAGAATTATTGAGGATCAGTTAGAGAATAAATCAGATAGAACATTGATGTTATTGCCAGAAAGATCGGATGAATTTCTAAAATCTGCAATTAGCACAACTAAAAATGAAGGAATAATTCATTATTATTCCCATATTCATGCTGATAAAAAATCGGAAGCTGGAAAACTTTCAGAAGAGCATTACCTTCAAGTCACACCAGTTAAATCAGAAATTCTAGGATCAAAAATTGTAAGGGCAGTAGGTCCAAGATATTATCAAACAGTAGTTGATGTAAAAATTTCTAAATAGTTAATCTTCAGATGTAATTGATGCAGATGATGGTTTGGTTGTTGCCATAACGTATCCAATCCATGCAATAACTCCAAGGATTCCTCCTGCAATCATCAACACAGATAATTGCAGTACAATCGGACTCCATTCTGAAAGCATCAACAAATATGCATAAAGGAAAAATCCACCTATACAAAGAACAAAAATTATGATACCCGTTCCTTTACGTTTATCCATGGCGAGAAATTTTTTGTGAGTTATTTATTGGTTTGAACTAATCTAATTCAATGGCCATAAGATATGCATCTTCACCATCTCGATAATATGCGTTTAATTGTTGTCGAATTACAAATCCAAGTTTTTCATATAGCCTGACAGCTTCATTATTACTACACCTTACTTCGAGATAAAATTCATCACACTTTCTTAATTTGACACCATTAACTGATTCTTCTACAAGTGCTTGTCCAATACCTTTTCTTCGATATTCGTCAAGAACTGCAATAGAGACCACATGACCTTTTTTAACAAACCCTAATTTTTTGAAGTTTGAAAATCCGTATTCAGTTTTACACATTATGTAACCTACATGTTTTCCTCCTATTTCCGCAACAATGAAAGCTTCTGGAAGTTCTGCAAGCAAACTCTCATAGAAATAATCAGAGTAATGCTCTGGAAGGGTTTTCAAATTGATTTCCATCACAGAGATAAGATCGCTGGGTTCTGCTCTTCTAATATTGCAATCCCCTAATTGCCTTAGAATTACTTGCATATTATAGATTAAGAGTATCAATATTTATTTTTAAACCAAAAGACCATTTAATGGAAAGATTTAGCATTTAAGAGATGGAAGACACCTCACAAGAAGACATTATTTCATTAGTCAAATCAATATTTGAGGTAAGTGATTTTACAAAAACAGAATTTTCCTTAGAGTTTAGAATAGAAGATTATGATTTCAAATCAAAGTTTGAAAATTTAGCAAGAAAATTAGAGAATATGAGTTATGCTGGAAAGTTAGAAGAAATAGATAACGGAAGATACGTAATCATTCAGAAATTTTCACCAAAAAAACAGAGAAGATGGATGAGTTCTTCTTGGACTCCTCGAATATTATTCGCAATTGTCATTTCATTTGTAATGATTGATGGATATTATAGGACATCAGGAACAAATTCGATAATAGAGATCGGTGATCCTCTAGAGATGGCAGGGGTCTATACTTTATCATTGTTAGGAATTTTAGGAATTCATGAACTCGGTCATATTATTGCTGCAAAAATACACAGGCTGAAAACAACTTGGCCTTATTTCATTCCAGGATTACCTGTGATTGGAATTCCAACTTTTGGAGCATTTATTCAATCACGAGGTTTAACAATTAACCGAGAAATATTATTTGATGTAGCCATTGCAGGTCCAATTGCAGGATTGGTAATTGCGATAATAGTTTCAATTTACGGAGCATATACTGCGCCAATATTGGATCAAGATATTGCAGCAGGATTATTTGCAGAATCGAAATTAATTGAATGGAATCAAGGAGAACCACTTCTAATGACAGCGAGTTTGGCGTTATTTGGAAAAGGAGGAGATGGGCAGGAAGTAATAATGACACCAGTAATGTTTGCGGCGTGGATTGGATTTTTAATTACATTTTTGAATCTGCTTCCAGCATGGCAATTAGATGGAGGACATATGGCAAGAACATTACTTGGACCAAAACTGCATAGATACGCAACTTTTGGAAGTATGGCAATTCTAATTTTGTTAAATTATTGGTTAATGGCAATGTTAATTCTCATTATGAGTTCAAGAAATCCCGGGGCCACACCACTTGATGATATATCGCCACTTTCAAGAAATAGAAAACTTGCATACATTGGAATTATAGGATTAGCAATTTTGTGTGCACCGTTACCATCAGATTTTCTACCGAACTTTCTACCTTAGCAAAAGTCTAGCGCCATCTGTAACAACTGCAACCTTTTGTCTTACTCCTTGTGTTTTTAGAATATAATCCATGGAATATTTTATTCCAGGTAGTGAAATCATATTCAGTTTCTTGGCGTAAAATTCTGGTAAAATTGAAACTAATCCAATTTGAAAATTCTTTTGTACTTCTGTGAGAAATAACAAATCTTCCATTCCACTGAGATATTTTGTAGGATTTCGCAGTTGTTCCAAAGTTAATCTGTCTTCAATATATTGTTGAATTGCATCAGAACCTAATCCACCCTTACATTCAGCTACTAAAATTGCAAGACCGTCTTTTTTGATTGCACTATAACAATTCCAAAGGGATGAAAGTGATTTGCCCAAATTGAAATTACTTGCATCCTTACCTGTACTAATTATCATAGTTTTATGTTCCCCTATATCCTTGATTGAATTAGATTCCAAAATTTTTGATGTTGAAAGAGTTTCTGATGGATGGCCAATTGAAAAATCAAGTATGCCTTTGGAATTTGCTACGATTTCGATCCCTTGAATTTCAAAATTATCAGTAAATTTTTTTGCTTCCACTAAACTTTCAGTATGCTGTCCAGGAACTGGTAAATTGCCTTGTCTTTTTGCATATGCTGAAAGCATGGAATCCAAACCAAATTTTTTGATTAGACGAGTTGAAATGGTTTCATAACCGAATAATCCATCAAATTCCATTTCTCCCATGAAGACAAGATTTGAATTAGAAATGTCAACGCCATCAAATTCGTTTATAGAGCTTCCTTCAGGAAGTCCTGCTTTGACCAAATTCAAGATTTTCTTCTCAGCAAAAATTTTCGGGAACGGTTTTGATTTTTGCTCACATAATGTGAACAAAGAAGAGATGATTTTTTGAATGGATTTTGAATTATGCAAAACAACAAGTTCCATAGGTTTGGACAAATCAAGAGAATTTAGTTTTTCATTGATCGCAGAATCTTCCAAAATTTTTCCATCAGAATCGATTTTTTGTTCTAAATTTTCTGCTCTTATATCCAAAACAACGTCTGTGACACCATAATTTAACCAGATTTCAGGCATAATTCATTGATAATACAAACCAAAATAAATCCAGTGTAGTTAACTTTGGTATGGAATTTGTAAAAGAGTTTGCAACCTTTTTGTATCAAAAAGGAATAATAAAATTTGGAGATTTTACTCTTGCAAGTGGAAAAAAGAGTTCATACTATGTAGATTTAAGACTAGTTCCAAGCTATCCTCACGAATTTAGGAAAATGGTGAAATATCTTGAAAATGAGATTGCTCAAAAAATTGGTTTAGAAAATTTTGATTCTTTTGTTTCTGTACCAACAGGAGGATTGGTGATAGCATCAGCGTTAGCAATAGAAACTGTAAAACCGTTAATCTATGTCAGAAGCAAACCCAAAGATTATGGTACTTCAAAAGCAGTTGAAGGAAAAATTCATGAGGGGATGAAAGTGATCATGATTGACGATGTGGCAACTACTGGCGGTTCAGTTGTAAATGCAATAAAATCTCTAAAAGAAGTCAATATTTCAGTAAAGGATGCATATGTAATTGTTAATAGAATGGAAGGAGCAGAGGAGGCTTTGGCAGATTTAGAAGTCAACATGCATTCAATTCTAAATATTTTGCAGATAACAGAAACCTTACATGAACAAAATTTAGTGGATGAAAGTATTTTAGAAAAAGTGAAAAAACAAATCAACAAATGAGTATTGGCAGCTCAGACAAATGCCTTCCAATCACCATTTCAGATATAACTCTGATTCTTCATTGCGGCCGATAAATTTTGAATTGGCTCATTTTAAAACTAATGGAAAATAGATGGGCCCGAAGGGCTTCGATCCCTTGGCTCACCGGTTATGAGCCGGTTACTCTACCAAGCTGAGTTACGGGCCCTAAGCAGATGAATTTTTTCTTAGGTTTAAAATGTTATGAGATTAACAATATTCTTCATAGCAACTATCAAGCAACATGTTTTGGGCAGAGATAGATTTGTCTGCAATTTCTATCAAGTTGTTTGAGTCAGTTGAAGATTTTTCTAAAATGTTTCTCCATGAAGCAGCATGTCGGATATCAGCTTCTGTATGAAGTTTGAAGTATTCTGTTGCATCATTACTTGTCATTCCATAAAATTCAGCCAACCCATCAAGTTTGGTTTGACTTATTTTTGGAATTTCTTTTTCAAAGGCATACATTGCACAGGCACCGCCTTCAAAAGAATCCATTAATTCATTTAAAATAGAAACGGCTTTCTGAGTTTTAGGCAAACCAGAATATGAGATCAATTCATCTTCAGAGATACCAAGTTCTCCTGCAAACGCAATCCATGGTTTGATATGATCATATTCTTCTTGTTGATTTTCAATTAATTCACTTGTGACTGAATTTGGTGCTTTTTCAATAATAGGAGTCATAAAATTTGGAACAGCCTTTACAAGTTGAAAATATTCTTTAGAATAACCTGCCAAAGATTCTTGTGTTAATTTTCCATCAGACCACATTTGATAGAAAGGATGTTTTAGTAAACTTCTTTCTTCAATCATTTCATCAATTTTTTTAATTATACTCATGTTTCATCTCCAAATTTGCCAATAAAAAAATCTTTGTTGTTTACAAAAGATTTTATGGTCAAAACGCAGAATTTTCTTGGGTTCCAGTGGTGTAGACCGGTCAAGCATACTGCCCTTTCAAGGCAGTGATCCCGGGTTCAAAATCAAACGATGAAAATCCCGGCTGGAGCACCAAGATTTATTTACTAATGACAAAGTTTTTTGATCAGGCAATTTTGGACAGGAAAAATATTGAGATCAATCCTCTACTTGAAACCTATGGAAGATACATTCAAAAAATTGATGAAGCGTTAGATAATGAGCTTTCTCTTTATTCCGAATCCGAATTCATTGAACCGCTAAAATATTCATTGGACGGTGGAAAACGGATTAGACCCATTATTTTGACTCTCGCAGCCGAAAGCGTAGGAAAAATTGATGAAAATACACTATCGGCATCTTGTGCTGTTGAATTTTTACATATGGAATCAATCATTCACGATGATATTATTGACAATGAAACTATGAGAAGACAAAAGGATCCATTTCATATCAAATATGGTTACAATACCAGTGTACTTACAGGAGATTTTGTTTTAGGATTAATTCTTGCAATATCATCCAGATTAGATAACGCCAGAATTACAAAAGATTTAGCCACAACTGCAATGTTAATGAGCGAAGGAGAGATGATTGAAAATAGATTAGAGACCAGCGAAGATGTTACGTTTGATGATTATCTTAAGGTAATTGAATACAAAACAGCAACTGCTTTTGAAGTAGCTGCGAGAACAGGGGCAATTATTGCAAATGGTACCGAAGAACAAATCGAAGCATTAACAGAATATGGAAAAAACATAGGGATTGCATATCAAATAAGAGATGATCTGTTGGATTGGAAAAATGAAGATAAACTGTTTAATCTATTAATCAAAAAGAGTTCTGATCCAAGAGATGTTTTTAATAAAATGGAAGAGTTGTTAAAAGAATATTCTGAGAAAGCAAGAGCAGGTTTAAGAAAAATCCCAGACAATGATGCAAAGATGAATCTAGATAATTTAATTAAATTTACTTCATTTAAGGCATAAGGCCCAAACTAATTACCGGAGTTGCAAATTCTACAAACTTAATGAGCGGATCTGGATACACACCAAATCCTACTAAGAATATAGTTGAGAAGATCATTACTGCAATAATTGATTTTGGTTCTGCAATTCTTTTTTCTGATTCTCCTTCAAAGTACATTTTTCTTGTAATCCAACCATAGTAAGCAAGAGATAATGCACTGTTAAGAACTCCAGCAATTGCAAGCCAAGGAGCCCACCACAATGCAGAACTTGCATCCAATGCACTACCAAATAACATAAGTTTACTCCAAAATCCTGATAGTGGTGGAATTCCAGCTAATGCAAATAATGCAATTACCAAACCTAGAGCAGTTATTGGCATTCGTCTTCCAAGTCCTTTGAGTTTATCGATATTAGTTACTGCAAGCGTTGTAACAATTCCGGCTATCGCAATGAATGCAGCACCTTTCATTACAGCATGATTCATAATTTGGTACAATGAACCTTGTAACCCAAGTGAACTATGTGGTGCAACTGCAAGTCCAATCAAAATATACCCTGCATGAGCAATACTGGAATATGCCAACATTCTTGACAGATTCTTCTGCATAATCGCAGCAACGTTTCCTATAGTCATAGTCATTACAGCAATAATACCAAGAGCTAATGTCCAATCAAGATTTAGAACTACCATTCCAAGAACTACAATTCGAATTGTTGCTGCAAATCCAGCTTTCTTTGTTGCTGCTGCAAGGAGTGCAGTAATTGGTGAAGGTGCGCCTTCATAAGTATCAGGTAACCACTGATGGAAAGGCACAAGCCCCATCTTGAATCCAAATCCTGCAATAAACATTCCAACAGAAAGTAAAGCAAGAGGCAATAGAGAAGGATCAAGTGTCGAATAACCCTGAATGACTTCTCCGATATTTGTAGAACCAGTCAATCCATATGAAATAGAAATTCCGTAAACTATGATTGCAGAGGATAATGCACCAAATAAGAAATACTTTAGAGCAGCCTCATTGGAGCTTGGATTCTTTTTCATGAATCCAACTAAAACATATGTTGGAATACTCATAAGTTCCCACGCAACAAACAACATTACCAAATCAGTAGAATATGCTACTAACACCATACCAATCGTTGCAAGTAAAATTAGAGAATAGTATACAGCAGGAGAATTATGTTTCCTCATGTAATTGAAAGAACCAACTGTGGTGAACAAGGCAACAATCAACATTGCTATTGCAAAGAATCCACCAAATCCATCATCAACTAAAACATCTTCAGAGAAAAGAGCAGATGCAGAGACATTGTCGTTAATGAATTGATATCCAACATACCCTAAGGAGGCAATTAATGCAGCAAATGCAATTACAGCATAGAATGAATTAGAACCTTTTTCTTTTCTTGCAATACTAATTATAGGAAGAATAACCCCCACGGTACCCAATATTGCAATCAATACCAATGGTGTCGAAGTAATTTCTAACAATTCATCAATCTCCTATATCAACAATATCAGAACTACGAATAGCAGTCCTGCTCCAAATACGAATAGATATGACTGTGATACACCAGTTTGGGTTCCTTGAACAACTCTTGCACTCCAACCAACTGCTTTTTGAACTCCATCATTCATACCGTAATCGATAGCTGTCTTTTCAAAGTATCTGAATATACCCCTTGCCAACCATAATGGTGCTACAACAAAGCACCAGTAGATAATTGCATTAAGATACCATCTGTTTAAGATAATTTTGTGAATTGCATAAAAGAAGATGTTAGAGTTAACAAACCTTACTGGATCAACCCATCTGCCAATATAGAAGATGTAACCTAATCCAATTCCAATTGCAAATGCAGCTAACGATGAACCAAGAGCAACAGGATTGAGTCCTTGCAAGAATTCAGGCAGAATTGATGCTTCTGCAGCTATATGCTCAGTGTGGATACCAAATGAATGCTCAAGATAATCTGTAAACAAATGATGTAATCCTTCTTCAGTGGATAATCCAATCAATCCAATTCCAATTGTAAGCACTGCAAGAATTCCATATGGAACCCACATTGATAATGACGCTTCATGAATATGATGTCCCTCTTCTTCCATCTTTTCAATATGTTTACTCTTCTTTCCAAAGAAGACCATGCCAATCATTCTTGTAGTGTAAAATGCTGTAATTACGGCAGTTAATACTGCAATTGCGTAAAGTGGAATTGCCCATTCGTTTCCTGATTCATATACTGCTGCAAATATTGCATCCTTACTCCAGAAACCAGTTGAGATAAATGGTGCACCCATCAAACCTAGACCTGCAGCCCACATGAACGCATAAGTCTTCTTCATGTGTTTTCTAAGGCCACCCATATCGGTCATGAATCTAGAACCTACAATGTGCAATAGAGAACCCGCGGCCATGAATAATGAAGCTTTGAACATTGCATGTGAAATCAGGTGGAAAAATCCTGCAGTATAACCATCCACATATTGATGAGACAATCCCGCAACACCCATTGCCATCATCATATAACCAATTTGAGAACCAGTAGAATATGCAAGAACTTTCTTAATTTCAGGATTGACCATTCCTTGTGTTGCCAACAACAAAGCAGTGATTGCACCAACCCAAGCAACAATCTCAAAGAACTGATCTGCCATAATACCTGCAGCACCTAATGCAAAAACAAGCGGTCCAATTCTTGCAACTAAGAACACACCTGCTTTGACCATAGTTGCGGCATGAATCAATGCTGAAACGGCAGTAGGACCGGTCATTGCTTCTAAGAGCCATTCGTTTAGTGGGAATTGTGCAGATTTTCCTATCGCACCTCCAAACAGTAATACAAATGCAGGAACCAAAAGTCCCTGAGCAGACATTGCAGTTGCCCATGCAGTATCACCCATTAATTCTTTGAATCCAAATGTTCCAGCAAACAAAAATATCAAAAGCATACCTGCAATCATCATAACATCGCCAACTTTGGTCATGATGAATGCCTTCATACCTGCATGTGTTGGAGCGTAGTAATCTAACATGCCAAGAACAGTTCGTCCTTCAACACCAACATGATCTTTCTTCTTATCTCTATACCAAAAGCTGATCAAAGCATATGATGCAAGTCCTACACCTTCCCATCCAAAGAATACTTGAAGTAAGTTATCAGACAACACAATTAGCTGCATAGAGCCAATAAAGAACATCATCCAAAACCAGAATCTCGTGATATCTTTATCCCCTTTCATGTATCCTGTGCTGTATATCATAATCAAGAAAGAAATCCAACCCACAACATTTGCCATGATAATTGAAAGTGGATCGGCTAATACACCACCTTTGAGACCAATTGATTCAATCCACATTATTTGATGATGTAACTCATGAGCCTCTAAAGCAACTGGGATCATTGTTGCTGCAGATAATGCACTCATCAAAGCAAATGCAACTGCAACATATCCAGTTGCATGTTTTGATAATTTTCCAACAGCTGGAATAATCAGTGCAGCAGCAAATGGTAAAATCCAAACTAACCACGCACTGAGAGTTCCAACTTCAAATGGCAATCCAAAAGATTCTGTAGCCATATTCTAAACTCCCAACACTCCATTCATGTACGGAATAATTGTTTTGAAGAAAATATCTGGATAAATTCCAACCACAATAGAGAATCCTGCCAAGACCATCATAGGGGCAGTCATGTACCAACTTCCTTCTTTTACATTTTCAAGATGCTCAGGAGTTTTACCAAAGAATACACGTTTTAGCATCCAAAGCATGTAAGACATTGTAAGTGCAGTTGCAACAAGACCCAAACCAAACGTTACTGCTCTAATTGTAGAACCCTCTTCAATTGCAGTCTCCAATGCACCATAAAACAGAACCCATTCACCCATAAATCCACTAGTTGGTGGCACACCCATAATTGTTAACGCACCAATTACCGCACATACTGCTGTAATTGGCATCTTTCCTGCCAATCCTCCAAGTTTAGAAATACTACGCGTTCCAACTTTAACAATAATAATTCCAGCCATCATGAAGAGGATGCCTTTTCCTATTGCGTGTGTTACATACATCATTTCGGCACCTGAAAGACCTAGAGCAGACATTGAACCAATTCCAAACAAAAGATAACCCATCTGGCTTATACTGGAATATGCAAGAAGGCGTTTCAAATCATCCTGCATCAGTGCCATTGCACCACCATAAATCATTGTAACTAGTCCCCAAATGTGGAACCATATTGAAAGTTCTGCAAACGTTGCAGGTAAGAATTCAACAATTAATCTAAAAATACCATATGCGCCAATTCCGATCATCGCTGGAGACAATAATGCACTGATTGGTGTTGGTGCCGAACCGTGAACATAAGGAAGCCAGATGTGGAACATAAAGACAGCCAGTTTAACTCCAAGCCCTATTGCAATTGCTACTGCAGAAATCATAACAATATCTTGAGGAATTTCTGATTCACGAATATCTACAAAATCAAAACTGCCTAGAGAAAGACCAATCATCAAAAAGCCCAATAGTAAAACAACTGCTCCAGCATGAGTCCAAAACAAGAACATTAAACCAATTTTTCTTCTTGGTCCATCACCCCAAAGTGCAACTAAAAAGAAACCAGGAATCAACATCACTTCAAAGAAAATATAAAATTCAATTAAATTAGTTGAGAGAACGGTTCCAAGCATTCCCATTGCAAAGACAAGATACAATGCAAAGTATAGGCCAGATTTAGCATTGACATAATTTGAAAGAGAGGATGATTCAACTACAGAAGTTTGGCCACTTGAAGATGCATTGACGTGGTGTTCTTCTTCAAACTGTTCATGGAATTTGTGAATCATGTATGGCTTTGAGTAAAGTACCAGGATTGTAGATAGCACATAAATCATTATTGCAAATGGTGATGCCAAGCCATCCAACAAGAAACCAAATTCGCCAAACTGTTCTGTCCATGGATAATGTTCCTCTACAGTTCCAGAAAGTGCGGCATTAATTACAAGAACTGTGGTGTAAAGTAAAATTGCAAATGTAAACCACATTGCAGGTGTAGGACCTACTTTTCTTCCAATGATGTAAGCAATTGGAGATAGAAGTAACGGCAAGAAAACTGCCTGTAATAACGCATATTCCATTAGCCTTTCAAACTCCTAAAGTCTGCAATATCGACATTTTGATACATACGATAAGCAACAATAATCAACGATAACCCAACTGCTACTTCTGCCGCGGCAATTGCGATTGAGAATAAAGCCAAAGTCTGACCACCACTGTGAGGTAAAAATCTACCAAAGGCCACAAGGTTAAGATTTGCAGCATTGATGATTATTTCAACTGCAAACAACATTCGAATAAAGTTACGTTTTACTGCAAGACCGTAAATTCCTATGCCCAGTAAAGCAACAGATACAAGGGTAAAATCAACTAGTTCGCTGGTCATTCTCCACATCCTCACGTTTGGCTAAAACTAATGCGCCAGTTACAGAACCGGCTAAAATTAATCCCATCAATATCAATGCAGGCCAATAATAGGTCACAAAGTCTGTACCAATATCTCTAAAATCAACTGGAGGTTCATCAGTAGTCATTGTTTTTATTCCAGAATCTAGGAATACAGCTCCCAATGCAACCATGACTACTAACATTAATCCAATTCCTGCAAACTTTCTTCGTTTATCTTCAATTTTTTTGAAAATTAATTCTCTTTTTACTAACATAACAGTAAACAAAATCAAGACGGCTATAGAACCAACATAAACTGCCAATTGAAATAACGCAACAAATGGAGAATCCAACAAGAAAAAGAATCCCGCAATACCACCAAGGGTTCCCATTAAAGCAATTGAGCCATAAATCAATGATCTTAATTCAAGTGCGGCAATTGCTGAACCAATTGTTATTACGGTTAATGCTAAAAATACGGCATCAGCCATGTGTTGCACCTCTATCAGTAATCTGAATTTCGCTATCTTGAGCAACATATGGTTTTACAGCAAGTTGAGCAGGAGTATAGATCAAACCTTCTTTTGAAAATGAAGAAAGTTCATAATCATTTGTCATGTAAAGTGCATAAAAGGGACATGCATCGACACAAAGGCCACAGAAGACACATTTTCCATAATCAATTTGAGGCATGATGGATTTTTTATTTTGTTTTTGTTCTTCTGGGACTTTTACCATTGCAATAGCTTCTGCAACACCTTCACATGCTATAGAGCATAATTGACAACCAGTGCAGTGATCATGAAATAACATATGACGACCCTTAAGTCCAGCAATTCCAACACCTGTTGAAGGATCAAATTGATATCCATCACCTACAAATTTTAATTTCTCTTCAGGATAACGAAGTGTAAATCGCTTTACTGCAAGATGTTTAATTCCAGAGTTTAATGCGCGAATAATACCTGTTGCAGTTCCCATTATTGTAATCCTCCTGGTCCTAGCACTCCAGCGTAAAGCAAGCCTAGAGCAATAAAGATGTTAACGAATGCAAGACCAATTAGTTTGGTCCAACCAAGACTCAACAACATGTCAATTCTAATTCTAGGAAATACACCTCTTGGCAATAATATGAAGAAGATTACTCCTACAGTTTTTAGAACAAACCAAAGTGTTCCATTAAGCATTTCTTGTGTAAATACAGGCAATCCAGGAATTTTGGCAGTAATTGGGCCCATTACAATTCCATCTGTAATGATTTCTGCAGGGAATGGAGGTACAACCATTGGACCATTCCACCCACCAAGGAACAAGACAACAAACAATGCTGCAAATGCATAAAGTTTCAGATATGTTCCTAATTGAACAAGACCATACATCATTCCAGATAATTCAGTTAACCAACCAGCAACGATTTCACTTTCTGCCTCTGGCAAGTCAAATGGAATTCTTTCTAGTTCTGCAAGCATGGTAATAAAGAAGACAACAGCACCAACGGGCAAAAATACAATCCATGGGAAGCTAGATTGACTTGCTGCAATTTCAGACAAGTTTAGAGTTCCAGTTAGGATAACAACTCCTAACAAAGATAGAATTAACGGAATTTCAAATGAAACCATCTGGAATAAAGCTCTGATACCACCAATGAAGGGGAACTTACTATTTGCAGACCATGCAGAAAGAATTGTAATGATTGGGAAAAATCCAATTACTGCAAACACTCCAAGTAAACCAAGATCTACATCTGCAACTACCCAACCTGGAGCAACAGGAATTAATGCAACAAATGCAGCAGCAGCACCAACAAACATCACAGGGGCTGCCCAAAAAATTGGTTTGTCAGCTTTTGCTGGAATAATAATTTCTTTGGAGATTAATTTTAGTCCATCTCCCATTAATTGTAATATACCTTCAACTTTTCCACAGTAAAAAGGGCCAACTCGTAATTGTAATTTTGCAAGCATTTTTCTTTCAACAAATATTGTACCTGCAGCAAGCAATGCTGCAAAACCAAATCCTGGAAATGCCATTACTCTGAAAATATCAGTGGCCATGAATGCTTTGATGATTGGAAGTGTTCTAGATGGGTCTGCTATCCATGTGAGAGCAAGAAATGGTGTAAGTAATTCACCATTAATTACTGGCATTTCAATTGCAAATAAAAGAATGGAAATTGCTGGAATGCCAACCAAAACTAAAAGTAATAATATCCAGAATGCATTGTCAAGCAGTGATTTGATAAATTCACTTAGTTTGAATTTTGGTGCAATTACGGACATTTATCGGTCTGCCTCCACTGGCCAATAGTTAAGACTCCAATAAACAGATGGCATGTTGCCAAGCTTTTCACCTTTGAGTAGATATGGTAATGCAATCAAGTTTCTAAAAGAACCAACACTCATCTTAAGTCTGTATGGTTCTGTTTTCCCATCAGATACAATATAACATCCTAAAGAACCTCTTCCAGATTCAACCCGTTTATAGACTGAATTAAGTCCTTTACCTTTTGGATTTGGTTTTAGTTTAGTTCTAACAGATCCTGACTTGGGCATTTTTTGTAATGCTTGTCTAATGATATTACAACTTTCCATCATGTCAAGCCATGGAACTCTAGATCGTGCATAAGAATCACCTTCTTTCATCACATTAGTGTGAACATCTAATTCATCGTAGACATCATATGGTTCTTTCAATCGAAGATCATAATCTACACCACTTGCACGAAGTACAGAACCAGTTGTGCCAAGTCGAATAGCATCTTGACGGGAAAGAACACCAGTATCTCGAGTTCTAGAAATTAGAATCGGGTTATCATAGAACACTGCAGCATATTCTTTGATACGTTTTTCAAAATAATTTACTTGGCGCAAACAAACATCTTCAAAGTTCGGTGGCAAATCATTTCTGACTCCACCCGGAACAAAGTGTGCATGTGTAACTCTGGCACCAGTCATTTTTTCCATTAAATCAATTAAGAGTTCACGATCACCAGCTGGCCACATAAACATTGTAGAATGGCCTAAGAAAATACCATAAATTGCCAGCCAATACATTGTGTAAATACATCGATTCAGCTCAGATGCAATTACTCTAACATACTTTGCACGTTCAGGAACTTCAATTCCAACAATTTCTTCAACTCCTAAAACATATGGATAAAGAATATTACATGAATCATGAATTACTGGTCTTTCTAAGTGAGGAATATTTGTAATATAGTTTCTATATTCTGCCATTTTTTCCTCACCACGATGAACATATCCCGGATCAGGATCACATGCAACAATATAATCACCATCAATTTGAACAATAATTCTCATGTGACCAGAACCAGGATGTTGTGGTCCAACATTGAGAGTCATAATTCTCTCGTCAACTTTTTGGAGTGCTAATCCTGGAGGCAATTCAGTTGTCATGTTCATCTTCCCTTTATTGCAAAATCCTTTCTAAGTGGCGGTAAATCTGCCCAATCTTCTGGTAAAAGTAATCGTCTATTATCAGGATGTCCTTCAAAGTAAACCCCAAACATTTCAAAGATTTCTCTTTCATGAAATTCTACACTGTAAAAAACATCTCTTAGAGTTGGAAGTTTAGTTGCATCATTTCCAGGAATTGGGTTTTCTTCTCTTTGTGCCCTAGTTGACAAAACAAGAATCTGGCTTGCTAATGAAGAATCGGTATAAGATCCAATATGGTAAACAACTTCTATTTCTTTGTCTTGAGGGTAATCTACACCAGAAACAGATTCTACATGATCATAGTTTAATCCATCACGAATGAATTCAGCAACTTCATGAACATTTTCTCGTCCTACATTAATTCCAACTCTATTCACTTTAACAAATGTAACTTGAACTTTATCACCAAATTTTTCTACAATTTTTTCTGAAATTCCTTTTTCAAATGCAGGTAAATCTACAGGTTTTTCTTCAGGTTTTTTTGTGGGTGGTGTAGATTTCTCTTCAGGTTTTACATCTACAGATGGTTTTTCAGAATCAGAACTCATTATACAAACTTCCTAGCCTTCATTCTCTTGATTTTCTCTTGTAACAACATACATCCTTGGATGAGAGTTTCAGGTCTAGGTGGGCAACCTGGAACATAGACATCAACTGGAATGACTCCATCAATTCCTGGAAGTACATTGTATGAATCAAAATATAATCCTCCAGTAATGGCACAAGCTCCCATAGCAATAACATATTTTGGTTCTGGCATTTGATCATAAACTAATCTAAGACGTGGTGCCATTTTTCTCGTAATAGTTCCTTGAACAACAACTAGATCACATTGTCTAAGTGAACCAAATGCTTCTATGATACCAAATCTTTCAACATCATATCTAGGACTTGATGCTGCGCCAAATTCAACACTACAACAAGCTGTTTCAATATGGACAGGCCAGAGTGACCAAATTCGACCCCAATTGATGGCATAGCCCAATGGTTTATCAATTGCTTTTTCTAAAATATCTCCTAACTTTCCGACAAAGACATTTGCGTTTTCTGGTGTAACTAAATCTTTAAGCAATCTTATCCCATACCCCCGTAAATACAATTTATATAAAAAACTACCATATTCTCCTTCTCCCTGATTGGTATAGCGCAAATGCCATCGCTCCAAACATAATTGCTAAAAATCCCATCATGGGCAATGTTGCACTTTTAGGAAGTTCCAAAAGAGCACTACCCCACGCATATAAGAAAATTGCCATCACGTCAAAAACCACAAACATCAGAATGTATGGATAATACTGCATCATGAAATGAGTTCTTCCTTCACCTGTTGGAACTTGGCCACATTCCATTGGCAAAAACTTGACAGGGTTACTTCGTTTTCTTGGAGAAATCATTCTAGAAATAATTAATGCAGGAGCCATTGCTGCTACAGCAAAGCCAAACATCAATACAACGGTACTATAATTGCCCGCTAATTCCCCGACCAATTCAACTTCTGACCCTGATTTTTGTATAAAAAGGTATTCTTCCTTTTTCCCGATCAAATTTTTAAAAAAATATTTTTCTAAAGTACTTTATAGGACAATATCAATTAGCGATCATGTTATTGAATATCGGAGATATTGCTCCTAACTTTGAGCTTCCAGATACAGAATTAAAGTTGCGGACTTTGGATGATTTTAAAGGCGGAAAAATTGTTTTGTCATTCATAGTTGCTGCAAGTTCCCCAGTTTGTGAAACCGAACTGTGTAATTTTAGAGATTCCTGGAAAGAAATTTCAGATTTAGGTGCAAAAGTAGTAGCAATCAGTAATGATGGTCCATTTGCAAACAAAGCATTTGCAGAAAAAAATCACTTTAATTTTCCATTGTTGGGAGATTACAGTAGTAAGACAATTCGGGATTACGGAATTTTAATGCCAGACTTACTGCACATTAAAGGCTACAATGCAGCAAAACGTTCGGTCTTTATTATTAATGAAGATGGAAAAATTGGTTACAAATGGGTTTCAGAAGATCCATTAAAAGAACCAAACTATGAAGAAATTAAAAATTTCCTGAAATAGGAAAAAATAATTTTTTTATTCAATATCAGCAATAGGGTCGCCTTTGGCAACAGTTGCTGTTTCTTTAATTTTGATAGATTTTACAACTCCATCTTTGTGAGCCTTTACCGAAACTTGCATCTTCATTGATTCTAGTGTACAAATAACATCACCTTTCTTTACCGAATCACCCTCAGATACTGCAATCGAAACAACCTTACCAGGAATTTGACTCTTCAATGATAACTGTGCATTACCTGCACCAGCTCCACCTGAATGTTTGTAAACTACTTCATCAAAGTGAGAGTGACGATTAATAATAATTGGAACATTATCTACAACAATATTCATTTCATTGGTTGATTGTTCAAGATATTTTGCGTTATGATATTTCTGATCTAAAATAAATTCAATTCCGCTTGAATTCATACTAATAATTTTTAATTGATGTTCGTTATCATTTACTTTAATTACATAATCATTATTTCCTAGATTTTGTAGAATTTTTCCTTCAAATGATTTTTCAATATCAGTTATTTTGTAATCCATTTATCATCAATCCAATTTGTATTTCCAATTAGAGCTTGCAGTTGCATCATTTTGTATACGACTCTTAAGGTATTCAGAATGAATTATTGCCGCAGCAATTGCAGCTTCACTTTTATCAATTTTTTCATTCTTTAGGTCTTCAGTCAATCGATTAATCATATCAAATCGTTTAAGGAAATCAGTAGAAAGTTGACCAGTTTTGTATTCTTCAGAAGACAGAATTGTTTTGTATAATGGAATTGATGTCTCAACACCTTGAATGTAAAAATCATTTAATGCTGCAAGCATTCTTGTTCTTGATTCCTCAAATGTTTGGCCCCATGTTACAAGTTTTGCCATAAGTGAGTCATAAAATGGAGATACTGTACAACCAGGATACAAGTAGGTATCACACCTAACACCTGGACCTGCAGGAATTGTAACATTTGGAACAGGTCCTGTTGAGGGTGCAAAGTCTAAGAAAGTATCTTCGGCATTAATTCTGCATTCTATTGCATATCCATTCATTTTCAAATCGCTTTGTTTGAATGGAATTTCCTCGCCATTTGCAATATCTAATTGTAATTTTACCAAATCTAATCCAGAAACATATTCAGTAATTGGATGTTCTACTTGTAATCTGGCATTAATTTCAATGAAATAGAAATCACCATTATCAGCCCTTAGAAATTCTGCTGTACCCAGATTTGTGTAATCTACAGCTTTTGCGGCATTGCAAACAATTTCACCTATACGTTCACGAATCTCTTCATCGACGACAGGAGAGGGGGTTTGTTCAATTAATTTCTGATTACGTCTTTGAATTGAACACTCTCTCTCAAAGATATGAACAGTGTTACCATGCTTGTCTCTTGCCATTTGATATTCAATGTGTCTTGTTTTCTCTAGGAATTTTTCAACCAGTATTGCAGATTTTCCTACAGCCGCAATTGATTCTCCAGTAACGGATACAAATCCTTCTCGTAGTTCTTTGTCATTGTTTGCAAGTCTAATTCCACGTCCCCCACCACCATAAACTGATTTAAGTAAAACTGGATATCCAATATCATTTGCAATAGATACAGCTTCTTCAACATCTTTTACCAAGTCTGGACTTCCTGGAACAGTTGGAACTTTAGCTTTTAGCATTGCAGCTTTACATCTCATTTTATCTCCACAGAGATTCATTGAATCAGCTGAAGGACCAATAAAATTAATTTTATTTTTCTCACATAATCTTGCAAAATCATCATTTTCAGAAAGAAAACCATAACCGGGATGAACAGCATCAGCACCTGCAGATAACATCACTTCAAGAATTTTTTCTTGATTAAGATAGGATTTTGCAGGAGCTGCTTCTCCAATATGATATGCTTCTGAGGCTTGTTTTACATGCATAGAGTTGTAATCTTCATCTGAATATACTGCAACAGTTTTGATTCCAAGTGCCTTACAAGTTCTAATAACACGTAAAGCGATTTCCCCCCTATTTGCAATCAGTACTTTCTCAATCATGTTCTATCACAAATTGATGTTTCCGTGTTTTCTTGGAAGTTGTTTTTCACGCTTGTTTGCAAGCATACGTAATGCTTTGATTAGCATAGGCCTTGTTTCAGCTGGATCAATTACATTATCAACAGTTCCATGAGATGCAGCAACGTATGGATTCTCAAATTTTTCTGCAAATTCACCGATTAATTGTTTTTTTAGTTCTTCTGCATCATCTGCAGAATCAAGTTCCTTTCTATACATGATTTTAACTGCTGCCTCTCCTCCCAAAACGGCACATCTAGCAGTGGGCCATGCATAATTAATATCAGTTCTAAGATTTTTACTTCCCATTGCAATGTATGCACCACCATATGCTTTTCCAATTACTAGAGTAATTCTTGGAACAGTTGCTTCACAATATGCATATAGTAACTTACTTCCATGTCTGATGATTCCGTTATGTTCTTGATTAGATCCTGGCATGTATCCTGGAGTATCAACCAGAGTAATTATTGGAATGTTAAATGCATCACAAAATCGAATGAACCTTGCTGCTTTGTTTGATGAATCAATATCAAGTGCGCCTGCAAGATGAATTGGTTGGTTAGCAACAATTCCTACAACTTGACCGTCCATTCTTCCATAACCTACAACAACATTTGGTGCAAATAGTTCATGTACTTCAAAGAATTCATGATTATCTACAATTGAATTAATAATTTCTTTCATGTCATAAGGCTGTAAAGGATTTTCAGGGATGATGTTGATCAAATTGTGATCCAATCTATTTGGATCATCATCAGTTTTGATTTTTGGAGGTGCTTCAGCATTGTTTTGAGGCAGATAAGAGATTAATTTTTTGATGTAATCCATACATTCATACTCATTTTGTGCAACAAAATGAGCAACGCCACTTTTTGAACCATGTGTCATGGCTCCACCAAGATCATCAAATGAAATTTCCTCACCAAGAACAGTCTTAACCACATCAGGTCCGGTAACAAACATTGTTCCGACTTTTTCCACCATTATTACAAAATCAGTCATTGCAGGAGAATATACAGAACCACCTGCTGAAGGACCAATACTTGCAGTAATTTGAGGAATAACTCCTGAAGCTAATTGATTATGATAAAAGATATCTGCAAATCCATCAAGACTCATAATTCCTTCTTGAATTCTTGCACCACCAGAATCCATAATACCAATAATTGGACAACCAGTTTTTACTGCATGATCCATCAATTTAGTAATTTTTTTGGCACCCATCTGACTTAGGGTTCCACCAAGAACAGTAAAATCATAAGCAAAGACAAAGATTTGCCTACCGTTTACATTTCCATAACCTCCAACAACACCATCTGTAAAGAATTTCTTCTTCTGCATTTCATATTCGTGGTAATGATGTGTAGTTAATGGATCAATTTCAGTAAAAGTTCCTTCATCAAGTAAAAGATCGATTCTTTCACGGGCAGTTAATTTACCTTTATCATGTTGGGCTTTGATTCTATCTTGTCCCCCGCCTTGTAATGCTGTGTTATTTCTTTTAGTATATCCTTCAATCTTTTCAGAATGCATAACAGTGATCTAACTCAAGGATGGTTTACTATATTAATTTAGTTTTAGAATTAAAATATCATGTGATTTTGGCAAAAATTCATAGATCATTGTTTTTTTAGAATTTCAAGAGTTAAGAATTGGAAATTTCTTGTGGGTGGATTTCTGATAAGAAATAAAAGCATCTTTTTCTTCACTGCACTTTTTACATATACATAATTGGGAAACATTAGAAATATCACAAGTTTCCTGAAATTCACATTGAAGACAACCAGCTGATCCTCCACAAACGCTACATTGTAATTCATTAATTTGAGCACATTTTTCATGTTTTACACCTAATCCTTTTGCCCACAATCCAATTTCATTGATTTCTATTTTTTCATTACAGACAATACATGTGCCTGGAAATTTCATAGGAATTTTTCGCCAACTCATTGAATTAGTTCAATCTCCTTTTCAATAATATCTCCAAAAGTTTCTTCGAGTTCTAATTCCAGAGTTTTATTTTTAATGCAAAATAAAACATAAGGAAGACACAAAGTTACACAAGCACTTGAAGACATATGTAATTTTTTTGCCATTACAGATGATAATGATTTGATTTTTGCACCATCCCAACGAATTCTATTAAGTAATGGCCATGAAAGATTGTATTGTGCATATCTAATTCGATCATCATTTTTATATAATTTTATCAGAATATCATTTAGGTATCTCAAAAGTCTCCAATTCTGAGTTTTCATAATCTTTCCAAAAAGCATATCAGCATTTGAAATAGTTTCCAAATAGTTTGCAAGACTTGAGTTATCCAAAGTACTAGAGATAATACTGGAATAAAACGCATTAATTTTTTCCCTTGGATCAATTTGCATTGAATATAAAACAATTCTAGCTTCTTCAATCGAATTTGCTTTAAAGAAAGCATTTACACCATCTTCGACGTTGATATTTTCAAAAGTTGTTTCGGTTTGAGGATTAAAACCAGTAACTAAAGATTGGGCAAAGTTAATCATTGAACGAATATCTCCTTTAGATTTATCAATTGCTTTGATTAATGAACCAGGACTTAGTTTTGCATTTTCTTTTTTCAGAATATTTTCAAGATAGACTCGAAGTAACCTAGGAGGAATTTTTTTGAAATAGATTACTTTAACTACTTTTTTGATGCTTTTCATTTTATCGGATGTATCATTATTTGCTGCAAGAATAATTGGTACTGTAGGTTCTTTCAAAATATCAACAAGTGCTGAAGCTCCACCATAATCACCACGTCCATGAATTCCATCAACTTCATCAACAAAAATCATCGGAGTTCCCAGTACGCTAACATTACCCAGAACAGGCATGAGGATTTCATTAATTCTAGATTTACTTCTAACATCGCTTGCATTTAGTCCAATCATATCATATCCAAATTGCTTGGCCACAAGATACGCAATCGTAGTTTTTCCAATACCTGGTGGGCCAACTAGAAGAAGAGGTTTGGTACCCTTTTTCCATTTTGCAAACCATTCCATAATTGCAGCACGCGATTCTTCATTTCCCACCATATCAGAAATATTCTGAGGTCGGTATTTTTCAGACCACATCAATTTTATCACTTAGGAAGTTTAGAGTTGAACTCAGACCATTTGTTGATCTTTTGTAATTTATTGTACCAAAATTGATTGTAATGTTCAACAGTTAAAAATAAAAATTCCAGAAATTCTTTGTGTGTGAAATCTTGAGGCAATAATTCTAGAGTTAGCCTTGCATCTTGCAAATACAGATTACTTTTTTCCATGGTTATTTCGAATCCTTTTTTCACATCATTTGCCAACAAAGAATAGTAAAGTGGCCAGGAAGGGATTTTTACAAATCCATTTTTTATAGAATCTTCAATTTCATTTCCGCACCCAACACCTTCGGCAGCTCTTGCCATACCTAAATAGAAAATTTCTCCCAAAGGTCGTTCAGCAAGAGCCATATTTCTACCGGCAGTTCCCATGACAGCACGGTATTTTTTGTAAGATAAAGTCATTTCTTCTTCAGTAATAGTAGTTGGTTTTGACTTTAATTTCTCATCTAAGTACTGTCCAACTCTAGCATCTTTAAATCCGTCTTCAAATTCTTTTAGAACTTGTTCACCACCTTTTGAAATTTTATCTCTAGCTAATTTTAGAATATAAGGATTCATGAGTTTGTAATCGTCAAGAAATTCCAAGTCTTCATCTTTATCTACAATTCTATCCATAGGTTCACTCAAATCAATTGCCAGAATATGTCCTTCAACAACATCTTGTTTTAATTGAGGATCATTCCTTCCAGAATATTCTGCCGCAGCATCAAACAATCCATTAAAAACAGGAAATGTCATTTTTACAAAATTAGAATTTAATATTCGGTTTACTCTATCTCGCATAACTTCAATGGTTTCTAATTTAGATTTTATAGGCTCAATTTCAGATGCATTAAGAATAATTTCAGTTGAACCTACTTCATCACCAAAGGCTTGTTGAGTAGAGTTAGGATTTGTATCAGATTTTATTTCATTTAGTAGTCCTTGTGCGAATCTTTCTGCAAAGTTAGGAAATTCACTTTCTGTTTCTTCCTTGTACTTGTTAAATAATTTGAAACCTTTTGATTTAAACAGAGCCTGTTTCATTATTTGTTTTCCAGGCTTGGTACTCATCAGAGATTCTTTACTCACAACAGATTGATCTTTACCACTCACAAACGTAAGCTTCTTTATTGTTATTTATGCTTTCAAAACAAAAAATTTTCTTCACTTAAATTACGAAGTAAAAAATATTCATTATGCAAACAGTGGATATTCTCAGGGAAGCATCAAATAGAATTTTTGAAAATGTAAAGAATCTTGCAGGTACAGAACATGCTGCAGGAGATTTTGGAATAGGTGCAGGAGGAGATATTTCAAGAAACATAGACATGGTTGCTGAAAAAACAGTTTTAGATTATCTTAAAGAAATTAATTTTGAATGTATTGTTTTAGGTGAAGAATGTGGAAGAGTGGAATTATCAGACAATCCCAAGGGGTTTATCATAATGGATGCAATTGATGGTTCTGCAAACGCAGTTAGAGGGGTTCCATTTTTTTGCAGTTCATTGGCATTTGCAACTGAAAATAAACTAAGTTCAATCACTGATGGCGTAATTACAAATCTGGCAAATGGGGAAATGTATTGGGCTTCAAAAAACAATGGTTCATTTTTTAACGATCAGCAAATAAAAGTTCGTAGTAATGATCCCATATACAAAATAGTGGGAGTAAACATATCTGGGGCATCAACTGATTTGGTTAAGCGATTACTTCCCATATTTGAGAAACACGAACATCTTAGACATTTTGGGGCAAATGCTTTAGAAATGGCATTTTTTGCTAGAGGGTTGCTTGATATTTTTATTGATTTACGAGGAAAAATTAGAATTCAAGATATTGCTGCAGGATATCTAATTGTAAAAGAAGCTGGAGGATTATTATTAGATGCAGATTTGAATCCACTAGATGCAGATCTCAGTTATGATGCAAGGATTTCTTTCATTGCAGCATCGAATCAGAAAATTCTTGACGAAATAATGTCATTAATCGATCAATAACAGATTTTATTTAGTTGAATCATATCGATAAATTTAGCAGTTAATTTGATAAGTTAGAACGGTGTTGAAACTTTTGAATCAATCATAACAGAAATATATTTATCCAAAGTCACGAAAAAACTTCTTGTATGGTAACTGAGATGAAAGCAAAGGTCGTCTATAGTGAGTTACTAAAAGAAGATCTAGTAATCATACGACTAGTACCAGAAAATGGTATGCCTCAATATAAAACAGGTCAATTTTTAACAATAGGACTTCCAATACCGTCAGAAAAAAAAATAGTAAGAAGAGCATACTCAATTGCATCACATGCAGAAAATAGAGATTATTTTGAATTTGTAATTAGATGGGTAAGGAAGCCACTTCCAGGGAGGGTTACAACTGAATTGTTTTATCTTAGCGTTGGCGATGAAGTGTACCTTGGTGAACCAACAGGTGCTGCATTACAAATTAGTGACAAGCTGCCTAATGGACAAAAAGACAATAGAAGAGTAATTTGCGTAGGAGGAGGCACAGGATTAGCACCATTTATTGCATTTGCTAAACATTTCCACGATACAAATGATAAACGAGAAGTAATTGTTTTGCATGGTGCAAGTTATGTAGACGAATTAAGCTACAAACGCCTCTTAACTGATTTAGAATTAGAAAGTGAGAAAAGAGGAAGAGACAAATGGAATTTCAGATATAGAGCCGCAATTAGCAGACCAAAAGAGTATTTCAATAGATCATGGAATGGTCATGTTGGAAGAGTAGAGTCGTTTTTCCAACCCAATAAAAAAACAGGATTATCACCAGTAGAAGAAATGGTGGGTGAAGAAATAACTCCAGAAAATACAATCATCTACATTTGTGGTTATCAAGGAACTATTGATGGCGTAATGGAACATTTAGGACCAAAGGGATTTGTGACAGAACATGAAAAAAAGCCAGATGGTAGTTTTGCTATAAAGTATGAGTCTTACGGATGAGTTTCTCAAAAGAATCATCAGGTATGCAAGTTTCTCAATCCATGAAACCTAGAATAGTTGAATTAATGCATACCTGTGGATTTTTATATTGATTATTTTTCATCAAAACATGGCACAACTGAAGTGTAGAGATTACGGTTTTGAATGTGATTTTGTTGCAGATGGTGAAATGGAACAAGTTATTGAAAACTTTAGAACACACACAGATGACGAACATGGAATAGATTATTCTAAAGAAGCCGTTATGCAATTTCTTTTAAGAAAACAAGGCTTGTAAAAATTAAGCATCGAATCTTTTCATTCTAGCAGACAAAACAGGTAATTCTTTTTCAATGATTTTCTCAACTGCTGGAACAATACCAGTTCTAGTCCTGACACTTTCTTCATAAATTTCCGCAATTTGATCTCTAAACAATAATTTGATTCCGGGGAGAGCAGTAATCCCCTCATCAACAGTTCGAGGTTCAGATAAATCTAAAATGAGGGTACCTTTTGTTTTTTCTTCCATCACTAATCTAATTCTATCATATGTGATTAAGAAGTAATCAGATGTAGTTGCAACAAAAACAATATCATACTTATCAAAACTTGTTAAAACATCGTTAAAATCTATAGGGGTTCCACCCAGAATAGTTGTAAAACCAGTTGCACGTTCAAGAGTTCTGCTTGTGACATCAAATGAGATACCCTTTTTATCTAAAGCCTTTACAAGTGTTGCTGCAGATTCACCAGTTCCAATAAGTAACACTTTTTTCTTAGAATCAAGGCCTGCTTTTTCATCCACAAGTTTCACCGCAACATCACCTAAAGATACAACATCTTTTGAAATTCCTGTTGTGTCCCTCATTCTAGTTGATAATCGAATTACGCTTTCAAATAATTTATTTAGAATTGGTCCTGATGTACCAGCATTTTTTGCATTTGTAATTGCGTTAACAACATCATCAAATACATTTTGCCATCCAACAACTAAGGCATCTAAACCAGAAGTTAATCGTAAAAGATTAAGATATACATCATCACCTTTGTAAACCTCCAGAGTTTGATCAAAATGATCTATATCAATTTGTTCTAATGAAGATAAAGATATCCAAGTGTCTTTAATTTGATTTAACACAAGTACTTTACCTTCAGGTCTTCTTGCATCAGGTGAATCATCAGTTTCAACATTACTAACTGTAAAAATTTCAACTCGAGTTGCCGATTGAATAATCACACATTCCTCAACACCAGGAATTTTTTTAAACTCTGTACATGCAGCGTTCACATCTTTAAAGGAAAATTTGGATAATGTATGTATAGGGACATTTTTGAAAGTTACTCTTGCATTCATCACATCAAAAGATATTTTGCTCAAATCATCCACCCATTATGCCTTTATTTTATCCCGTCCACCTTTGGCTGTTCTAAAAACATTCATTCCGATATAGAAATTTTCATGTAAAGATTCCAAATAAATAATTTCATTTTCAGCATCTTTAAGTTCTTTTTCAGATGCATTAGGATTATTTTTTAATTTTTCAAGTTTTATTTTTGATTCTTCTAAAAATGAATCAACACCACGCTCGTAATTTGAAACTCCGCCAAATTCTGGACTAAGTACATGTTCTGGAACATATACAGGAGTTTGATCCTGAGGAATCTCTGCTTGTCTTGTTAGGGATTCTTGTTCTTCTTGTGAGAGGATTGGTCTAGGGAATCTGTCTTTTTTATTTAAGAAGAATTCAGGCTCACCCATTTCCCGTCTGAATATTTCTTCACCTTGTCTCTTAAACGTGTAATCAGATTTCTTTGCCGCATCGGCTTTAACTTCAGCAGCTATTGCTTTGTATTCTTCCTCAGCTGCTGCTTCTGCTTCGGCTTTAGCTGCCTCTGCTTTTGCAAGAGCCTCTTTTACTGCTGCTTCAGCAGATTCTACAGCTTTTGCTGCTGCTTCTGCTTTTGCAATTGCTTCTTCAGCTGCTTTTGTTTCTCCAGCTGCTTTTGCTTCTTCAGCCTCTTCTACTGCTGCTTCAGCAGATTCTACAGCTTTTGCTGCTGCTTCTTCAGCGGCTTTAACACCAACAGCAGTATCTTTGACGGATGTCTCATCAGAAGACGAATCTACAGATTCTTTTTTCTCTTCAGACATCAAATTTTACTAAAATTGCCTGAATTTTAATATTCTTGTAGATAATTCAAAGCGCTAGTTTTTTGTCTTCAATCATGAAAATTCTGATTGATCGCGATAAAAAAACTCAAATCAGGAATAATAGAAAATATGATGTACCCTCATCAGGGTTTATGAGATCAGTTCGATACTTTTATTGACTTAGGCATGAGTCCAAGGACTTCTATTATTTTGTGATAAAAGAGACATAAAATTCTATAATTCCAAAGTTTCATAAGTTCCAGAACCACATGCAGGACAATTAGGGATTGTTTTCAACCCTATCGCTCTGTTAAAGATACAACCACAATCCGTACACACTCTAAGATCTGCTTTTACCATGATTTTTAAAACAACTCACAAGTTTTGAATATTTGTGTCATAGTATTGTCCTGAGACCCTTACACCTATTCCTTATTGTTACTTCAGTAATGCCTGCAGCATCGGCAATGTCTTTTTGAGTTCGGTTTTCTTCCAAATCTATACTTGCAAGATATAACGCAGATGCAGCTAATCCCATAGGATGTTTCCCAGCAAGAGCGTTTTGTTTTTCTGCTTTTTTTAGAATTTTCATGGCATGTCGTTTTGTTTTTTCTGACAATTCAGCATTACTTGCAATTTTTGCAATACATGAAACAGAGTCAGCAACGGGTATTTTCAGTTCTAATTCTTTGAAAATTAATCTATAGCTTGCAGTAAGTTCTTTTCTTTTTATTCCCATTGACGATGCAATTTCTTGCAATGTACGTGGAGTCTCAGATTCACGACATGCAGCATAAAGAGCAGCTGCAATAAGGGCGGCAATAGAACGTCCTCTGATTAGTTTTTTCTCCAAAGATTTTCTATAGATGTAAGATGCTTTTTCTACAACTGCGTCAGGCAAGGACAGTTTTTCTTTTAATTTTAAAAGCTCTGATAATGCTTGTTGAAGATTTCGCTCATCATTATTTTTCATATGACTTCTATTATCCCATTTTCGAAGGCGTTTCAAAGAAGATTTCATTGAAGCAGACAATGGATTTCCAGAAGAATCTCTGTCAAAGGGATTGATCATAGTACTTAGACCTCGATCGTGTCGTGCCAAGGTTGTCTTATCACCAGTATGAGATCTGCTTGTGGTAGAATTTGTAAATATCCTCTCAGATCTACTGTCATTTACTTTTTCATCCAGCACCACACCACAGTTGGAACAGAATACTTCCTGAGAGTCTACATCTGTAATCACAGTATTTTTTCCACATCTAGGACATTTTGTTTCTTGTAAACTCATAATAAAATCAAAAATATTTTGCACTAGTGTTCTGCATGTCTCTTCAGTTTTTCAGACATTGTAATTAAACTGGTTTCAAGTCTTTTAGGGCTTGCAATGTAAAAATCGGCATAAAAATGACCATCATCTTCAAGCCATTTTGTATCAATTCCCTTGCTATGCAAAAGAGAGATTGTTTTGTGTTTTTCTTCAGAATCTGAGAATCTTCTCTGTCTGATTGGTTTTAGGTCACTTTTTACAAGAGAGTAGTCATAATGATCGAAGGTGTTCTCAATTTTGTCCATATCAAAAATCCTCAAAACGGAGAACGCAAAGACAGGGTCTTTGTCTAAGAATCCCAAATCAGATTCAGATTGCTGTTTTTTAATTAATTCAAAAAGATTTGAGAATGCCTTGTATCCAATATAGCCAATGCAGCCAGTTGCAATTATCATATCAGATCGTGGGATATCTTTGATGGGTAGATTCCCAGACTCTAAATTGACACATATTCCTTTTTTGCAAAGCCCCATATTTTCAGAGAATTTGAGTGCAGGTTCAGATATATCTATTTGATAAAAATCAAGGGTGTCATCATATGAAAGATTTTCAAAAATTTGTTTTGATTGTTCAATTGAAGGCTCTTGTTCTAAAAAGAAATCATCTAATTCAGACATTTTCAAATCATATTTCATTAGCGCAGAATTGATTCCATAAGAACTTCCAATATCCATAATGTTAATTTTTTTTGAAAGCTTTTTGTAAAGTTGTTTTGCAATAGAAAGATACAACGGTTTTGTTTTATCAGGAATGCGATAGTCTAACCTCTTCATTTCTTTGAGATATGCATTTGGAAATTTCTGTGTGTAAATGTTTGTAAAATCTTTTTTTACTGCCAGCTCTTCCATGTTGGCAAAATGTTATCATGCCACCCGTTATAAAACCATCGATGAGATGGTTGGATATTGTAATAACATCATAAAGTGAATATAAGGAATAATCCATATTTTTGGACATACAGTAATTCTCATGCTCCAACTGAAAACACGAGGAATATGTCCCCCAACGAAACAGAACCATAGGATTGAGCTCAGGAAGTTAATTTTTCAATTTTCACAGTACTCATAAATCAACAAAAAATGTGTTGAAAGAATTAGAGTTTTGATTATTTTCAATAGACCAATGATTACATTAAAGATGATGTTTTTAAATTAGTGTTGAGGAGATACAAACCTAAAATCTCATATAGATTAAGAGAAATCCCAATAAAACAGATCAAAATATGGAAAGAAGCTCAGGCACGAAAGCTTGACAGAGAAAATATTTCAGAACTGGCAAAATCTATCAAAAATGAAGGATTGTTGAATCCGCCTTTAGTACAAAAAGAAAACAAAGATACATACTTGTTAATGTCGGGACAGAGGCGACTTGCAGCAATGAAAAGGCTGGGGGCAAAAAAGATTCCAGTACACTTGCTTAGTAAAAAAACAGAGTATGATCTTGAAAATGCAAAGGCTGCATCGGTAGTTGAAAACATTCATCGAAACGATATGAACCACAGAGAAATTGCAGACGCGTGTAAGTTTTTGACTGAACAGGTTGGCAAATCATCAGCTGCAAAATCAATGGGAATGTCACCTGCAACATTAAACAAATATCTTGGGTTTGCAGGTGTTCCTGAAAGACTGAAATTATTAGTACCTTCACTAGTTTCAAGAGACGAAATTACAAGATTATACTTTATTGTTCCAAATGTAGTAAAAGCTGAAAAAATAGTTCAAAGAATATCCAGTTTGGATCATACCTTACGGAAAAAATATCTCATCGCATTGTCTCAGACTCCAAAATCATCGCATCAGAAACTTTTGAAACGTGCAAGATCTCTTCGAGTCAAACAGAATATATCATTGAAGTTATCCAAAACAAATGCCAAAAAACTAGCAATTGAATCAAACAAGAAGGACATACAGCCGGATGAATTAGCAGGCAAGATAATATCAGACTATCTAAAACGTAAAAAAAGTAGAACACGATAGAATTTTTTCATCTTAACAGATATTATTTTTCATCTAATATGTTTTCTAGGCATCCGACATCACAATATTTTTCAAATCCGATAAACTCTTTGTTACATATTACACATTTTTTTACTAGTCTCATACCATAATATGTCATTTCTAGAATAAAAAATGATCAATACATGTAATCTATATAATCTGAATTTTGTAGATTCTTTTTGTATTCAATTATTGCCTGATTGATGTTTTCTAATTCTTTTTTATTCATGTGATTTAACATATGATTGATTTTCAGACCAAATTTCTCAATGTTTTTAATAATTTCATCAGTCAACTAAAAAATGTCCAAAAAAGAAACCCATTTAAGATTTATTGTATAACGCGATCATCGGATTTTTTTATTATAGTATTTCCAAATGTTTCAATTTTATCATAACAGAGTTAGTTAATTGGTTAGGGTATACTGTTCATGGATCTAAATGCGAGACTATCCAGTCTTTTATTGCCATATCTGTTCTATGTTCCTGACATCTCACATACGGACATGGGATCAGTCTAGGACATTCTACTTCTTCACATTTTCTATACAAGCCAAGAATGTTAGTGCCTTTAGGAGAAATAGACATCAGAGCACAGGTTTCCTGACTGTTTTAATTACATTGTTTTTTATATGATTTTTTTCATGTTGACGAACCTCGTCAAATGTGTATGAGGTTCCAATCCAATGAAAATCACATTTAGGGCATTTGTATTTCATCTATTTTTCTGCATCCTCTGATTTCTTTTTTTCAGATGCAGTGAGTGTATTTACGTCAGTTGTGGCGGTGGTTTTACAAGAACCAAATTTCAGTTTTTCAATTATTTTTTTAAACATACTCTATCAAGTTGCCCTGTGATATATACTGACGTAAACTGAACATTGACTGTAACTTTGTTGTTAAGATCAATATTCACATTACCAAACAATGATTGGTAGTTACTAGTACCAATGGGCAATGATTCTGATTAGTTCTCAATAGTAAATCAGATATCAGAATACAAAATATAAGAGATTATTCAAACAACTAATACTAAATTTCATCATACCAAATTAGATATTCATAATTTTCAAAAGAACAGAGTCAAATAGTTTTAATTTTTGAAATATTGTGAAAACTCCAATACTATCATTTAACAGCAATCAGAAATCCAAGCTAACTTGGAAAATAACGCAAGTCATTTAAAAGTTGAATATAAAAAAATTAGTTGCTTCCGATAAGAAACACAACTTGAATAGATGTTGTGATGTCTTGCTCGGAAGAAAACACCGGAGTTGAGGACATAATCTTTGATTCAGCCATTGCAAAATCTCCACTAAACACTGGTTGTGGGTATGGCATTCCAAATTCTGAAAGGGAAATGCTCTTTACTCCAATTACAGTGTGGTCAAGTGGAGCTAATGCTTTTTTTGCCTTTGATTCTGCATTTGTTATTGCTTGTTCTAATAGATCATCTTTGAGGTCCATTTGTTTTTGTGGAGATAGAGAATAATACACAGAATCAACTCTGTTTACTCCTGCATCCACACCATTGTCTATGATGGATGCTGCAAGATTGAGTTTTTCTGTTTCTACGGAGAGAATGTTTGACACCTTGTATCCCACAAGTTCTCTTGTCTGAATTCCCAAAAACTCATCATTGATATATTCATAGACAGGGTAGATATTCAAAGAAGATGTACTAATTTCTGACTCTGTAATTCCAACAGATTTTAGTGCTGAAATTACATTCTCCATCATCTTGGAATTTTCCTCTAGTGCTTGTTTTGCAGTAGGTTTCTGAATTTCTATGCCAAAAGTGACATTCAGAAGATCAGGATCTACTGATGCTGTTGCCATGCCTGTAACTGATATGGTCTTTTCCAATGAGAGAATTGATGCCGGTTGTGCACTTGCCTCAGGATACAATGCTCCAAAAGAAATAGACACTGCAAGTACTGCAAGCATAGCAATAACTAGCTGTTTTGATTTCTTCATGACTTTAGGTAATGATATTTTGAAAATAAGGTTTGATTAAATTTCAATTTAACCAGAAATCTTAATAACACAAGTTAGAAGAACAATGGTTCAATGAATTCAGATGATATTCCAGATTTATCGGACAGGGTAGATATTTTATCTACTGAAGATGAAAAACTAAAAACAATTGGAGAAATACTGTCATCTGATTCGAGTAGGAATATTCTCAAGATTTTGTTTAATGAATCACTTACTGCAAACCAAATAGCACAAAGAACAGAAATGTCTTTACCACTGGTAATACACCATTTAAAAAAAATGCAATCAGCTCAAGTGGTAAAGATTACAAATGTTGGTAAAAACTCAAAATCACATGACATGAAATATTACACAATTGACAAATTTGCAATTGTAATTCTTCCTACTGCCATGACCCAATCTGCAAAGAAAAGTAAATCACTGTTTAATTCCTTTACAAGAATTCATAGACTCGCAACGCTTGGGGGAGTCTCAATTGCAGCATGGTTTTCATCACAATTTCTTCAAAATCAGACTAGCATTCCAGCAGTACAATCCAAGGCATCATCTAAGATATCTGAATCATCAGAGTCTATGATGATGCGTTCAATCCCTGAACAGTCAGAAAATATACAAGACACATTACCATTAAGCTCATCTGATCCGCAAATTGGGGTTTTATTGTCTGTAGTTGTAGTTCTTTCAGTCGTAGTTTCAGGATTGATAATTGAATTAATAATCAAACAAAAATTAAACGCTGCAAAGTGCAACTAGCTGGAACTGATCATTATATAAACACATAAAAAATAATTTCTGCACACTTACGTCGTAGATTGCTTATGAATAAATTTCATGTACGAATAACAGATAAGGGAACAATGCCGAATTACCTCTAAAACTGTTATACATTGATTTCATTTATTCACCATAAACAGTTTGGAGAATAGAGCTATTCCTGACAACTTCTGGCGTAAACTGAACATTGACTGTAACTTTGTTGTTAAAATCAATGTTCACATTATCAAACAATGATTTGTATTTATCTACCGCTCTTCTGTTTCCTGTAAAGCCAAATCCAGTTTTTACAAGCAATCCCTGTTCTATGAGGAAATTGATTTTCCTGTATCCTGAAGTTCTAGGAAGGTTTAGCTTTTCAATAATTTCAGAAATTGTCCATGGTTCCCCAATTGATGCGTTGAGAATTTTTGACATTTCATCATCACAGAACGCCTTTATGATTGATTGGCTAATTTTTGAATCAGATATTGCAAATCTCTTCTCAGATTTGTCTTTGTTTGATTTGATGCTACAAATCTCCTTGAGGAATTTTTTTTCCAGACCCGTTGCGCCTGCGCCAAAAAATTCCCTCAAAACATGGTCTATCTTGTCAAACTCTCTCATTGCAGAAGTAATTGATATGCCAAATTTTTCAAATAGCCTATCCTGTATCTTGCGAAATGTATTTTCACCCAAATTGTCTCGAATTATTCTTTCCAATGATTCTGCAAGAAGGGAATCCACTCCAGACATACCTTCATGAGGTAATACTTTCATATTAATTCTCCTCTGTTTAAAATCAACCTACAATCTCCGATAATTTGCGAATGTTCGTCGTATTGTTCTTGCATGCTAAATCTAGTGCTTTCTGCATACTTTCTGTATATGATTCAAGATTGTTTTGCTCAGGCCCTATGATTTTACATTCTTGGATTATTGGCAATATTTTCAAATTCTTGTATTGCTCATAAGTTACCACACATGAGTAAACGGAATCATCCTCTTTGAACATGTATTGAATCTTAATTGATGATTTGCGATCTTCATCAAGAAAAACATCTGTTACTGTTTGTTTTATTGTATGGATATCAAATGGTTTGTCAATTACATGTACATTTAACGATTCAAGAAGTTCAGATTCTGTGGCATTAATGTCTCCAGTAACCATGATTATCTTCGCATCTGGGTATTTCTCTTTTATATTCTCAACTGCATACAATCCGTCATATGCAGGCATCTGCAAATCTGTAAAAACTATGTCAGGTACGTGTTTTTCATACAATTTGACTGCATCTCTGCCATCATATCCTCTGGCCAGAACATCTACTTTGATTATAGATAATAGTTCGCAAAACAGATCCACAATATTTTGATCATCGTCTATTACAATACAGCTAACCATTGTACAGTTTTCTCCCAGTCACAATATATAATGTTAACATGTTATATTCATACTTTATCGTGTTACATTATTATATCATGTTAATAATTATCCAGATCAATAAGAAGTCAAAACTGAGTGAGAGGTTTTTTATTTCCAAAGTAATGCGATATAGTGTGTCCTTCATACAATAAGCATCTTTTTTCATCATCAGCGCACTTGGCTTTGCATCTATCTGGCGGACTAAATGGCATAAAATAAAACACAGATGTCCATATTTAGATCAATCGCAGGTATTTTTTAATGACATCATTTGGAATAGAATGTCTTCAGGGATTTCAAGGCGATTATTACCTGTGTCTGTTCATTACTATTTGCTTTGATACAGACATTACAATTGCACTTGAATCACATGGTTTGAGAATATAGTCCTTGGCGCCTCCTTTCTTAACTACATCTTCTACTGTTTCTTTATTTTCTTTTGCAGATATGACAATGATTTTTGCATTAGGATCATAGTGGTTTATGGCCATTGAAGCTTTTACTCCATCAACGTTGGGCATTATGATATCCATTATTGTTACATCGGGTTTGAAAGCAATATATTTTGAAATTGCTTCTTTTCCATCATTTGCCTCATAATATCTACTTCCAATTTGTGCATCACTGAGGGTTCTTTTAATGAACGTTCGCATATATGCTGAATCATCAACTATGAGAATTTTACAAAATCGTAACGGATTCATTGTTTTCATGCTCATTTTTTCCACATCAATTAACATCCTGTCTTAGTTTAGATAATGCTTCTTTGATCATGATTGGATCTATGGGTTTTGTAACATATCCTAGATTTGGAATCTTTCCGCTTTTTACTGCTATCATATTTGATTTGATGGAGGTGACAATTATCATCATGACGTTCTTGTCGATTTCTCGAATTTTTATTGCAGTCTCAATGCCGTTTAGGCCTGGCATCTCATAGTCAAGTGTCACCAAAGACGGCCTGTGTTTAATAAAAGCCCTGACTCCTTCAATGCCGTTTTTAGCCTCAATTATTGAGCCAATTTTCAAATAAGATAGCGTCTCTCTGATGCTTTCTCTCATGAATTTAGAGTCATCTATAACTAAAGCACTCAATCCCATGAATTGTTATGATGTTACTACCACATGATATTGTGTCTGTATAAAAAATCCAAACAATATCAAAATTTTATTAGACTCATACGATATTATATTCTTGGAAGTTAGATTACACAACGCCAACATTAGATTTTCTTGGCAAGATACTCCCATTCTACAAGAATAATCTGTCTGGTTTCAGACATTGTTACGTTGTAGATTGATTATTGCAAAAAAATTAATTTGTAGGATTCATCAAGGCAGCGCGTTCTTTTGTTTTTTGATCAACTAATGCATTGACATATTTGCCTGGTTCTGCATTACAATCGCCAATATTTACTGCAAAGCCATCCATAGTTTCAGCAATACAACCACTTTCAGTATTTGCAATTACCTTGACCATCTCCATATTGTGCTCAGGTGCAGTATAGAACATCAAATATGCAAAAAGAAGACCAGCTCCTAACGCAATTACTCCGGCAATGATGAAGGTAGTGTTTTTACTTGATTTTTTATCAGATCTGTTATTTATTGCAGACATATCACTTCTTCTTCTAAATTGCTTATAAACTACGTAGATATTTTTCATTAATAATTTTCAAACATGAAAGTATATAGGATAATTATTTCTGCGTGTTACCTTGTTTTTATATACTGTTAAATCAGAATGATAATTTATTGCCATAGTTCCTTGTTGAGTAGAATCATGGTTCTTGATATTCGCTTGTCATAGTCATAAATGCCGATATTTTTTGGATTTGAGGCTTTTTGGCTCAATAATTCTCTTTTGTAATGTAGGAATTTAAAGAGAATTGATGGCGCCCTCGGCGGGATTTGAACACGCGTCTCAGCCGTGACAGGGCCGAATTCTAGACCGGGCTATACTACAAGGGCACAAGTTGTTTGAACAAAATTGCCAGATTAAAAGTTTCTGTCACAACAAAAAATTTTGTAAAAGACTAAATTATACGCGAAAAGCATTTTTGATGAGGGTCTATGGCGCAGCCAGGTAGCGCACCGGACTTTTAATCCGGTTGTCAAGGGTCCGAATCCCTTTAGACCCGCTACTTTTCTTTATTTTATTCAATAATTTCATTGACTTGTTTTGTCAATGATTCAATAGCAGAACTAATTTTATTTTCTCTTTTAGTGACATCTATTCTATATTGATTAATCTTTTGAGTTCTGTCAGAAATCATTCTTTTTTGTTCATCATATCCCGAAGATCCAAATGATTTCCTATCCTTCAAAGAAGAAACAACAGTAGTATTTGAGATGATTTTCGATACAAGTTTTGGATCAACCTTAGTATCAGACACAGATTTTTTTATTTGATCTGGAGTTAATTTTGAAATAGATTTTTTTGATTGGTAAGCCATCTGGACTAAAGATCCTGAAATTTGATGAGTCACTCTGAAAGGAATTCCTTCCTTAACTAATTTTTCAGCAATATCAAGCGCAATTAGATTACTTGATTCAGTAACTTTTTTCATTTGTTTTTCATTTACTTTCAAAGTAAGAAGTATAGATTTTAGTATCAACAATGCACTGATGGATGTTTTTGATGTTGACCAAATAGAAGATTTAATCTGTTGTAAATCACGTCCGTAACCAGATGCTAAACCTTTGATGGTTGTAAGTATTGCAGTAAGATTGCCAATAATTTCAGATGTTTTACCACGGGTTAATTCTAAAATATCTGGATTTTTCTTTTGTGGCATAACACTAGATGGAGACGTAAATTCATCAGCAAGCTCAATAAAAGAAAATTCAGATGTTGACCAAATTACAAAATCTTCAGACATCTTGCTTAGATTGGTCATCAAAATTGAAATCATTGCAATATATTCAGCTACAAAATCACGCGTACTTGTTGCATCAATAGAATTCTCAACAACATCGTCAAAACCAAGCATCTTTGCTGTACTATGTCTATCAATAGGAATACTTGTCCCACCAACAGGTCCTGCACCAAGTGGACTTTGATTTACTCGTTCAAAGGTTCCATAAAGTCTCTGAAAATCTCTAGACAATACATCTGCGTGAGCTAAAAGATAATGAGAAAACAAACCAGCTTGAGCTTGCTGAAGATGAGTGTAAAGAGGCATGATTGTTTTTTGATGATTTTTAGCAACCGAAACTAGTGCTTCAATAGTATCTAAAAGACAACTACAAATGATGTTAATATCATCTCTAATTTTCATTCTCATATCTAAAGAAACTTGATCATTACGTGATCTTGCAGTATGCATCTTGCCACCGCTTGCCATACCAGCTTTTTTGATAACTAGTGATTCAATTAATTCATGAATGTCTTCTGCTCCTGATGATACATCAAATTTTTCATTTTTTAAAAAATTCAATGTAGATAAGATCTTTTTTGCATCATTTTTTGTAATTATGTTATTTTGATATAACATCAAAGTGTGAGCTTGACTTCCAATAATATCATAATAAGCAATTTCAGAATCATCATTAATTGATGAAACATAATCTAAAGTTATATCACTCAAATCAGTACCAAGACGTGAACGATACATTATCTAAGGTTCTAGAATGGTTATATATAGCATCGACGCTTTTGCCCACATGAGTCAAGATATCAAACAGCTTAGAGTGAAAATCTTCGATGAATTATCAAAGATTGTAGATCCAGAAATCAATACGTCAATTGTAGAATTAGAATTAATTGATGAAGTAGATATCAATAATGACAATGTTAAAGTGGATTTGCATCTTACCAGTCCATTCTGTCCTGCAGTATTTGGTTTTAAGATTTGTCAGGATATTCATGATAATCTATTGAAAGTAGATGGCGTAGATGATGTGAAAGTGAATGTTTCAAATCACTTTATGGCAGAACAGATTAACAACCAAGTTAACAATAGTCCAAATCCAAAAAAATCAGGCTAGCCTCTAAAACCGAGCAGGTATCCTCTAAGTAACTGAATGCCCATTGCGGGATCAACGCCTTTTGGACATACCTGACTACAGGAGCCAGCAAAATGACATCTCCAGATACCATGAGATTCATCAATAATTTTTAGTCTAGAGTCTTTTCCTTTATCTCTGCTATCTGCAACATATCTATATGCCTGAGCTAATGCCTGAGGTCCAACAAAAGAGGAATCAGTTGCCATGGTTGGACATGCAGAGTTACACAACCCACATTTTATACAGTTTGCAAATTGTATGTATTGTTCAACTTCTTCAGGAGATTGTAAAAATTCCCGCTCATCAGATACTAAATCAGCATCATCTCGAATTAGATATGGTTTGATTTTATGATGAGTATCAAATAATCGTTCAAATTTTACTGCAAGATCCCGGATAATTGGAAAATTATTCATTGGTTCGACTGTGATAACATCAGAATTTAGTTCACTGATTTTTGTAAAACATGCCAATCTGGGTTTCCCATTAATCATCATTCCACACGAACCGCAAGTGGCTTGTCTGCATGAATAACGAACTGCTACAGAATGATCAAGATGTTTTTTGACTTCAAGAATAGCTTCCAAAACTGTAGTCCATCTTTCATATGGAATTGTAAACTCCATGAATTTACTTGAATCATCGTGTTCTGGATTATATCTTGCAATTCTAAGTGTAATTGATTTTGATGAAGATATTGGTGTCGATGTTTGTTCATTTGCAATATGAGATACTTGTGCCATGTTATATCATCCCCATGTTAGTCATAATAATTGTTCTTGAGCCATACGCTATTAAACCAAACATTGCAGCTAAGCAACCATATGAAACAGCTTTTTCATAAAGTTGGCCTTGTTTTAATTCCAATAAAATAACTCGTAATCCATTAAATCCATGAATTGAAAGTAGAATGAGAATTAATTCTAACATTGCAGCATATGGAATAAATTTGTAGTTTGCAATAACGGATTCATATTCTAAAGACTCTGCAAAACCCATCGTAAGTCGCATTAAAACATGTACTGCAACTAAAGCCACAGCTGCCAGGGCAGTTCCATAATGAATTTTCATAATTGTGCTTTCTCTCATATTATTCACCAAACATTACCGCTAGTCCGTACATCATAGCAATTGCTGCAAGAACTATTGCAGAATAGATACCTATTTTGTGTCTGTAGTTTTGGGATGCAGGATCATACGGATAATCAGGTCTTGCAGGCTTTCCTACACCAACACCTCCATGTCCCAGCATTACTCTAATTCCATTAACTGTATGAAACACACACATTGCAATTACAATTGCCAAGAAAATGTGTCCTTCAGTAGTTTGAGTTAATTCAAGAAATTCATTCCATCCTACTTGTCCTCTTAGAATATTACTTGTTTCATAAATATGAGCCACAAAATATGCCAATAGTCCTAATCCACTTAGTCGCATTAACCAATAAGCTACTCTTTCAATTCCATAACGGCTAGGATTAGCCATTCCTTTGATTCCTTCTTTGTGTTCGTCTTCAGTCATCTAATATTTCCTCTCCACGGGCTGATATTTTGTAATTGTTACAGGATGTGTTTTCATAATTGGTTCATTTGGATCATAGTAAGCTAGGGTATGATGTAAAAAGTTTGCATCATCACGTTTAGTATAATCAGTTCTTGCATGTGCACCACGAGATTCTTTTCTATTAATTGCGCCAAGTAAAACAATCTCTGCTACCCTAAACATGGAATCTAGTTCCATCACATTTGCAAAATTAGTATTGTACTCTTTTGCTTTATCATCAACGTGTTTCCAAGTCATTGTTTTTAGTTCACGAATTTTCTTCAGACCTGCAACTAGATCAGTTTCATTTCTATAAACATAGGCTTTTTCATTCATTGTGTCAGTCAATTCCTGTCTAATTTCATATGGATTTACATCCCCATTCCCACGAAAGATTCCATCGTAGATTCTCTTTTCTTCTGCTGCAACTAAGTGGTGTGGCCAAGGATTTGATGATGTATTATTCATTGCATATTCTGCAGCCAATTCACCGGTAATTTTTCCCCAAACAATACACTCAGATGTGGAATTTGCACCTAATCTATTTGAGCCATGAACGCTATTACATGCTGCCTCTCCAGCAGCCCAAACGCCTTGGATTTCTGTTGCACCATCAATATCAGTATGAAGTCCACCCATCATATAATGGCAAACAGGTCTAATGTCAAGTAAATCGGTAGCAGGATCAACACCAGAAAACTTGATGGATATTTCTCTAATACCGCCTAATTTCTCTTTGATTTTTTCATCACCAATATGTCTCAAATCAAGTTTCATGCAATCAACACCTGTTTCATGTTTGAATCCACGTCCTTCTTGAATTTCTGTCATAATTGATCTTGATACAATGTCACGAGGAGCTAATTCCATTTTTCCTGCAGCATAATTTTTCATAAATCGTTCCCCTTTGTTATTTAGAAGATAGCCGCCTTCTCCTCGTGCACCCTCCGTAATCAAAATTCCAGATGGCATGATTCCTGTCGGATGGAATTGTACAAACTCCATATCTTTGAGTGCCATACCAGCACGTAATCCCATATCCAAACCATCAGGTGTAGATGAAAGTGCATAAGTTGAAAAACTATACAATCGTCCAGCACCACCCGTTGCAATGATGAGAGCCTTTCCCTTAATTGTGTAAAACGTTCCTGAAGATAATTCAATAGCAGTGACTCCCATGAAACGTTTTCCATCATGTATTATTGATGTGACAAACCATTCGTTGAGATATTCAATATTTTCAAATTTTTGACATGTGTCATACAATGTCTGCATTTCAAAGAAACCAACTTTGTCAGATGCATATGTAGCTCTTGGAAAACTATATCCTCCAAAGTTTCGTTGATCAATTCTGCCATCAGGTCTTCTAGACCATGGCATTCCCCAATGATCTAACTGATGAATTTGTTGTGGCATTTCAACACAAAGTCTTTCAGCAACATCTTGGTCTGCAAGAAAGTCACTTCCTTTAACAGTATCATAAACATGGGATTCAATTGTATCGCCTTCGTCCTCAAATAGAACTGCAGCGGTTCCTCCCTCAGCTGAGACAGAATGAGAACGCATAACTTGTACCTTTGAAACAACCCCAATTTTGAGATGAGGTCCTTTTTTAGCAGCAGATATTGCAGCTCTCAAACCTGCAAGGCCCGAACCACAAATAATTAAATCAAATTCTAGTGAATCAACCATTTTTAGACAAACTTTCTTGAGGTGAGTTAAATATGTAGTAATTGTCAGGCACGAGCCAAAAATTTAAAATATATCACTAGTGATATTATTAATGATGATTTCTGAATGGTTTCAGAGAGTAGGTAGCTCAGTTCCAAGAGGATTTTCCAGATATTTCATTTTAGAATTATTAAAAAAGAAGGAAAGGACTGGCAAGGAGATCATAGATTATGCGGTAGAACAAAGTAATGGGATATGGAAACCATCTCCAGGATTGATCTATCCATTGTTGGGAAGATTATTGGATGAAGGACTAATTGATGAAACAAAAGACGGAAAATACAAACTAACAAAAAAAGGCCTAGATACTGCTGCAGATGTAGATAAAATTAATGACATTGTAAAAAAACAGCTAGAGGTTCTTTTTAGATTGGGGAATGTAGGAAGATTTGTTGCATTAGATTTGTTAGAAAAGATCTCTACAATGGGATCAATTCTAAGTTCAAATTTAACAAATATGACTGATGATGAAACTCAAAAATATAAAAAATTCCTTCAAGATGAATTAAAAAAAATAGAGGAAAAAAGATCAAAGAAAGGAAAAGAGATCAAAATAGAATAATATTTTTGAAAAGTAAATTAATCTATTTTTTAGAAAGCCGATGATTCTTACTAAACAAAAGTTCAAAATTTTTGGTTCATAGGCATCATTAATTGCAGTAAATAACATCAAAAGAGAAGGAGTTGATTCCAATACTTGGAATTGATGTAATTATTGATTCAATCATTATTTTAATTGGTGCTAAAATCAAGTCCGAAACAAAAGATGGGTATAGTTGAGATTATTTTTAAAATGATAAATAATTCAACAAGAGAACACAATTATGAAAAATTTGAAAAGTATGTTTAAATCAAAAAAACCACTTGTAATTCCAGGAGTTTATGACGCAATAGGTGCAAAGATTGCAGAAAAAGTTGGATTTGATGCAATGTTCCAAACAGGATATGGCACATCAGCAACCCTGTTTGGAATGCCAGATTATGGATTTATTGGTGCATCTGAAACAGTGGATAATGCAAGAAGAATATGTAGAGCAGTTTCAGTTCCAGTAATTGTTGATTCAGATACAGGTTATGGAAATGCACTAAGTGTTTGGAAGTTGGTAAAAGAATTAGAATCCTCAGGAGCATCGGGAATATTTCTAGAGGATCAGCGATGGCCTAAGAGGTGTGGACATATGCAAGGAAAAGAAGTTATCCCACAAGAAGAATACACAGAAAAGCTAGGTGCTGCAATTGATGCAAGAGAAAGTAAAGACTTCATCATTGTTGCAAGAACGGATGCCAGAGCAACCGAAGGATTAGATGCTGCAATAGAGAGAGGGATTCAAAATAAAAAAACAGGAGCTGATGCAGTGTTTATTGAAGCGCCTAAAACATTAGATGAAATGAAAAAAATTGGAAAAGCAATCAAAGCACCACTTGTTGCAAACATGATTGAAGGAGGAGCTACACCGCTAAGTTCAGCCGAAGCGTTAAACAAAATGGGATTTAAAATAATACTGTATCCACTGTCCGTATTGTTTGCCAACACATTTGCAACAATGAATATTTTACAAGAGCTAAAGAAAACAGGTTCCACTGCGAAATTCAAACAAAAAGTGGTTAATTTTGATCAATTCAATGATCTTGTAGAACTACCAAAGTTTAGAAAGATGGAAAAAAAGTACGGGTTTTCAAAGAGAGAATAAAAGAAAAAATTTCAAGTAAAGCATACAGTTATGCTGTATTTCTCTTTACTTCAATTTCTATTGTTGAAACGTTTCTGGTTCTACCGTCTTGGGACTCTAGTGATTCAGAGCCAATTTTTATTTCTCCGATAGAGTAGCCTGCATTTTCAGTTTTTCTTGCAATGATTTGAGCTACATCTACAGCACGGCCTATGCTGAGTCCTCTAGCTTTGATGTTGACGGATGGTAAGTTTGCCAATTGAATTAGCGTTGATGTAACATATGCCATCAATGGTTTCTTACCAATGAATATGGTGTCTCTGGCTTCGTTTGACATAGAATTTTTACTATTTAAGGATAATTTAAAGCTAAAAGGGTTTTTTGGAATTTGATAAAAAAATATTGAAAAATTCTAACTAATATTAACCAGAAACAAGGATTTCTTAAGAACTTGGAAAATATTTCAAAAGTTTTAGAATCAGGAAATAGTCAAGAAAAAATCAAAATTTTAGAAACGCTAGACAAAACAGATAATCCAATAATTTTAGAAAAAATTATTTCAAAATTGAATGATGATGATATTCAAGTAAGAGGAGAAGCATTTAGTTCCCTCGTATTAAATAAAAATAATATTTCAAATTTTTTGATTAAAAGTTTGAATTCCACCAGTAAAAACATCAGAGGTTTTGCATTACTAGTATTAGCAAACAGAAATGAAACAGAGGCAATTCCAGAAATAGTAAAACTGGTCAAAGACGAGAGTTCTATGGTCAGATCATGTGCAATAGGCGCGTTACGACATCTCAAGGCAAAGGAAGATAAGGAAATTTTCCTTCAATCTCTTTTAGATTCAAATTTAGAAGTAAGAAAAAGTGCTCTTCAAGCAATTATTGATCTAAAAATTTCAATTCCAGAAGACAAAAGAAATGAAATCAATAAACTGAAAGATTTGGAAATGGAAAAATTAATTTCTAAATTAAAATAGTGGACCGGAAGGGATTTGAACCCTTGATCCGATGCATGCCATGCACCTATCCTACCAGACTAGACGACCGGCCCAATAATCAGAAATCTGATTGAATAAGATTTTTCAAATTGGTTATTAACGTTTAGCGGTTTTATTGAAATCTACCTATGAAATTAACACAATATATTTAACCTCGAGAATGATGATTCAATCGTTATGGTAGTAGATAACAAAGCGACTGTCACCTATGTACAATTACTAAAAGAAGATCTTGTAATAATTAGATTAGTTCCAAAAGAAGGACCTGTTCCAGATTATCAAGCCGGCCAATTTATCACACTAGGATTACCAAATCCTGCAGAAGGTGGAAAAATTGTTAGACGTGCATATTCTATTGCATCTCATCCAGAAAATAGAGATTACATTGAGCTGGTAATTAGGTGGGTAAGAAAACCCCTTCCTGGAAGATTAACTACGCAGATATTTAATACAAAAGAGGGAGATGAGATTCTTTGGTTAAAGCCTACAGGTAGAGCGTTGTTAATTAATGAAGAACTTCCAAACGGAGAAAAAGACAACAGGAGAATTATTTGTATCGGTGGCGGTACTGGTCTTGCACCATTTGTTAGCTATGCGCAACATCTTCACGATATAGGAGATAAACGAGAGATCATTGTTTTGCATGGTGCAAGTTATGTTGATGAGTTAAGTTACAAAGATTTGCTTACTGGACTTGAAAATGAAAGTATTGCAAGAGGCAAGGATGAATGGAATTTCAAATATAGAGCCGCCATCAGTAGACCACAAGAATGGTTTAACAGATCATGGGCAGGTCAAGTTGGCAGAGTTGAGACATTCCTTAGACCTAGAGACAATGGAATGTCACCACTGGAAGAATTAATCGGGGATAAAATCACAAAAGAAAATACAATGTTTTATGTTTGTGGTTGGCAGGGAACCATTGACGGAGTAATGGACTTCCTAAAACCAAAAGGCTTTGTAACAGAACACGATAAACGTGAAGACGGAAGCTTTGAAGTCAAATACGAATCTTACGGATGATTTTAAAAAAAGAAAATTCTCTAAAAATCAATCATTGAAATATGAGATTTATCTAAGAAAACTAATTTGATTACAGCATTATATCTTGCACATCTTAATCCAGTTACTAATGCTCATGTAGAAATAATTTCTGATCTAAAAAAAGAGGCAGACATAGTCAAGGTAATGCCAGTAGTTTTCAGAGATGGAGACAAGGAGATTAACAGTAAAAGTTTTCCATTTAATTTTGAAATCAGGAAAAAAATGCTTTTGTCAGTTTTTGGGGATTCAATTCAAATAACAGATGATTATGCTTTTTTTGCTCCGTTTAAGAAATACATGCCACCGTTATTAGCACCAAAATCATGGAAACTACGAAAACAAATTCTCAGAGGAGTTCAAGGGGATTTTTTCTCATATACGGGTGACAAAGCAGAAGGATACATGCTAAAAATATACAGATTAAATCCCAAAGTAGGAGAAAGAAAATCCCTTTCAGCTGCATCGGTTAAAGAGAAATTATATGATGCGGCTCTTGGAAAAGAATCTTCATGGAAAGAATACGTTCCAGAAAGTATTGCCAAGATAATTGAAGAAGAGTGGGAAACGGTTGAGAGATTTTCAAATTCTGAAGATTTGACTACCCGTGTAGTAGGAATGAAATTTCCTAAAGAAGGGTGGTCAAAGAATAGCTCAAAGTGATTTTTTCCAATTACTAAATTAGTGAAATATGAATAATTGAAAATAGATTAATACACATCAAGTAAAATTTTCTTATGAAACTTCCACTTTCAAAATATGTATGGTTTGATGGAAAATATGTCCTTACTGAAAAGGCAAAAGTGCCAATTACTACACATGCAATTCACTATGGGACATCAATATTTGAAGGAATTAGAGGTTATTGGAATGGAAAAAACCTTTATGTTTTTAGATTAGATGAGCATGTAAAACGATTTAGGAGATCAGGACAATTCTACAATATCTCATTGAATTTTTCAGATAAAGAAATAACAGATGCTATTGTTGGGATCTGTAGGAAGAACACTATCAAAAAATCATGTTACATAAGACCATTTTATTTTGTAGGTGATTATGGGATTAATCTCCATGTTACTGAAAAGGCTCCAACAAATGTTGCAATTTTTACATTTCCTTTTGGGGATTTATTTAACAAAAATGGAATTACGGCAGGAGTTGTATCTTGGAGAAAATTCTCAGACATGTCTACACCGCCACAAGCAAAAATGGGTGGAAATTATCTGAATTCAATCATTGCAACTCAAGAAGCAAAAAGAAATGGTTTTGATGAAGCAATTTTACTTGATCATAATGGAAATGTGAGTGAAGCACCAGGAGAAAATGTCTTCATTGTAAGAGAAGGACAACTAGTAACACCTACATTATCATCATCTGCACTTGAAGGAATTACACGTGATGCGATTATCAAAATTGCAAAAGATTTGGATATTGATGTTATAGAAAGAGATGTTACTAGAAGTGAACTGATCATTTCAGAAGAGATTTTTCTTACTGGAACAGCAGCTGAAATCACACCCATCATATCAATGGATGCAAAAAAGATCGGTGATGGCAAACCAGGCGACATTACAAAGAAAATGATGCAGGAATATACAGACATAGTTATGAACAAAAATGGCGATTATTCTCATTGGCTAACGGAAGTGTACTAAATGAAAATTGTTCAAATTGGGACAGGAGGATGGGGGAAAAATCATACTAGAATTTTATCTCAACTAGGAGTTCTTTCAGCAATTTGTGATGCAAACCCTCAAAAAAGTAAAGAATACGGAGATAAATATTCTGTAAAGTATTATGATTCATTAGATGAATTGCTAAATTCTGAAGAATTTGATGGTGCCTTTGTTGTAACACCAACATCTACTCATACTGAAATTGCAAAAAAATTGTTAGAGGCAAAAAAACATGTTTTTGTAGAAAAACCAATGACCTACAAATCGGAGGACGGTGAATTACTTGCTAAACTTGCAGAAAAGAACAAAGTTATTCTCACATGTGGATACATAGAGAGATTTAATCCAGCAGTGGATGAAGTGAAAAAATTAGTTAAAGGAAAAAAATTTGGTGATTTAGTAATGTTAGAATTTCATCGTGAAAATAGAATGCCTCTACATATCAAAGATGTTGGAATAATTTATGACACATCAGTCCATGATATTGATACTGCTAATTGGTTGTTTGATGACATGCCACACGTAGTTTTTGCAAGGGCAGGTAAAATTAAGCATGAACATGAAGATTTTGCAAGCATAATGCTAGGATACAAAGATGACAGGGTCGCAATAATTTCATCAAATTGGATTACACCCAAAAAAGTTAGAAAATTTAATGCAGTATGTACAGATGCGATTATTTCATCAGATTTTATCACTCAAGAGATTATTATAGAAAAAGACAATCATAATGAAACTATTCAAAATGAGAAACAAGAGCCATTATTACTAGAGATTCAAAGTTTCCTTGGAGCAATCGAGGGCAAAAATGAGCATATTGTAAAATCACAAGAAGCAGTAAATGTGACAAAAATAGCAGAAGCGGCACTCTTATCTAGTTTAAAGGGAATTCCAATTTATCTGGATTTAAAATGAATAAAACAATGATGGATATTTTAGCATGCCCAATTGATAAAAATCACCCGTTAGAATTATTTGAAATTAAAGAAAAAGACAACGTAATTTCCGAAGGGGCGTTATTTTGTGAAAAATGTTCTAGATTTTATCCGATTATAGAAGGTATTCCAATAATGCTTCCAGATGAATTAAGGGACAAAAAGCAAGAGATGGATTTCCTAAAAAATTACAAAAAAGAATTACCTGAAAAAATTATTACACATGGAAATCCATGGCACTTGTGAGACAATGGTTACAAATTTCATTTCAGATAAAGCAAAAATAGGTCAAAATGTGCAGATTTGGCATTTTTCATATGTGGGGGATAATGTAGAGATTGGAGACAATGTCAAAATTGGATCTCTTGCACATATTGATTATGATGTAAAGATTGGAGAAAACACAAAGATAGAAGGACAAGCATACATTCCACCATTATCTAGAATTGGAAAAAATGTTTTCATAGGTCCAGCAGCAGCCCTGACAAATGATCCTTATCCAATGTGTGATAAAATGATCGGAGTTACAATTGAGGATAATGTAATAATTGGTGCAAGAGCAGTAATCAAAGCTGGTGTCACTGTAAGAAAGAATAGCGTTGTTGCAATGGGGGCAGTTGTAACAAGAGATGTTCCTGAAAATTCTGTGGTAATTGGTTCTCCTGCTACGATAAGATACAGCAGAGAAGAATACGACAAGAAACAAAGAAAATGGAAAGAAAGTTAAGATTTAATTTCTTTTCTAAATATCCAATTTTTCAGTTTTGATAATATTAGAATCCAGACTACAACAAGAACAATAGCAACTATAGCTTTAATGATAGATGCTATAAACAGATTAAATTCTCCGTAACCGGTAATTGAGATTGGGCCTAAAATTGTAACAAGAATTCCACCCCCAAGAAGAATCAGAATCCACATTGCAAACAAGAATCCAAACAGACCAGATTTCAAAGAGATGCTCCCATCAAAAATGCCGTAATTATTGCCAAAATTCCTGAAAAAATAGCCAGTCTAAAGATAGCAAATCCAACCTGTTTTTCAGTTAGTGGACCTCCAGCAAGAATTAATCTCACCAAAGTTACGGGTGCGGTTTTGTCATCAGTTGCTTTTAGTTTAAAATCATCAGTATGCTCTACAGGTTTTCCTTTGATTTGTCTATGTTCAACTATACGTTTTACACTTGACAGAAACAAAAAGGAGTTGATCACTGCAGGCAGCAGTGCTACTGCTGCAATTATTTCAACGCCACCAACAATTGCAATTGCTCCGTACATTGCACCAAGAGTTAGTGCACCAGAGTCGCCAGGAAAAATTTTGCTTGGGATTTTATGGTATTTGTAAAATGCTAGAGAAACAAATCCCAATGGCAGACTTATGATTGCAATGTCATAATTTTGAATTATAAACAAACATAATGATAATGAAAAACTTGCAATTACCATAAAGCCACTTGCAACTCCATTTAGAACATCAATTGAATTAATTGTATTACCAGTAATCGGGATCATGAAAATTATTAACCCAAGATATAATGCTGGAATTTGAACAGTTCCAAATATAGGAAAAGCAAGATCTGAATCATATGCACCAAAAACGATTATTGGAATTGCAGCAATTCCAAGCGCTACGGGTTTAAACCATCCACCCATAACTCTTCGATCATCAACGTATCCTATTAGAAAAGCTGCAAATGTGGTAATAGTTATCGCAAGAATTTCATTTAACTGTAAAAATGCATAAAGTGTAATTTCAGATGCAATAATTCCCACAATAATAGATATTCCACCAGGTCTTGCAACCATCACGTTCTCTTTCTTATTCATATCTTTGACTGTAAGATTTCTTTTTTCAAGAAATTTAATCAGCGGTGGTGTCATTACAAAAACTAGAAAAAATGCAATAAAGCATGAAACTATTACAGGAAGTATTAATTCAATCAATTATCTAACCTTTCGTAACTCCGTCTTTATGTTATCCGCTATGGTTGAACCAATTTTATCAATTTCTGCCAATTTATTTACAGGAATCTTGGCCAAATCATCCAGATTTTTTATCCCATGTTTGAATAGAACTCTTGCTCTCACCCTTCCAATTCCTTTGACTTTAACTAGGTCCAATAACTCCTCTCGAATTCCATAGACAATTCTATTTCTCAGATCGGCTAATTCTTCAAGCAAATCTGCTCTTTCAACATGTTTTGAAATTTCCCTAAGGCAATAGGATAGCCAATTGGCATTTTCAACCATCCTATGCATGTCTCCCGACTCTATTCCAAGGGTGTCAGACAAAGACAATTCAGAAGATTCGGTAATCCAAGACTGTAAGGCCAAAAGGCTTCGTGAGCAGTCATACTCAGAAATTGGTTCAAGTAATTCTGAAGAATTATTTTCTATCATCAAGCTTGCTGACTCATAATCCTTTTGGCGTAATGAAAATTTTGGAAAAAATTCATCGCAATTTGTAATCAAATGCAAAAATCCGAACGTGTGTTTTCTTTCTTGAGATACGTTTTCAATTGCATCTCTAAAATATGTAGCAGTTAAAGGATCAATGTACAACATTGATGTTTTTTTGCCAAACTCAGTAGCTGCGTATCGTTCACCTTTTTTGATTATCAAAAATTTGCTAGAAAGAAAACGTAGAGATATATCAATCGCAAATTTCAGAGTGGGTTTTCTTGATTGTAGTCCCCCCAACGTTTGCAAAAAGAATTCCAAAATTTCTTCTTTTTTAATTCCAGGGTGTGTTACTATTACACTAAGTATGTGTGTTCGCAAAGATTTATCATCAGTGATCTTTGAAACTATTGGTTCTGGTTCCCCATTAATGTAATATTCTATAAGATCATCAGTGTTTCCATTTCCAACAATTATTGATTCGCCAAAATCATCATATTGTGGTCTACCAGCTCTGCCACAAAGTTGTTTGTATTCTAGAATACTAATTGGTCTATTTGCACCAACTTTTGCATTGTATCGATTAATATTTGAAATTACAACTCTTCTTGCAGGAAGATTGACACCTGCAGCTAAAGTTGGAGTCGAGGACAATAGTTTGATTGTGCCTTTTCTAAATTCAGTCTCTATTATCTCTCTGCATTTTTGATTCAGTCCTGCATGATGAAATGCAACTCCTTTTTTTACAAGGTGTGCTAATGTTTTTACTAATTCTGTATGCTCATTTTCAGATAGAATTTTTTTTGATGTTTTTTCTAATTCAACCAATTCATTTTTTTTTAGAATCTGAAATATAGCATCAGCAGCTTTTGTAGCAAGGGATTTTGAGCGAGTCCTGGTTTCAGCAAATACCAATGATTGGCCACCTTGTTGTACTGATTGCACACCTAAATCAATTGGCGTTCCCCGTAAACTCCGCTCAACTTCAAAGGTTTTACCATCACTCATAGTAACCTCACCCCCATCACATACTCCTTCAGAGAGAGGCACTGGTCGCCAGTCATTTCTTACTAGTTTACAGTTTAGCCAATCTGCAATCTCATCAGAATTTGTAATTGTTGCACTAAGGCCTACAAGTTGAGGCTTTGTATCTAATAGTTTTAGCTGTGTCAAAATCATTTCAAGTGTTGGACCTCTGCTTTCATCTCCAATCAAATGCACTTCATCAGAAATCACCAATCCAATTTCTTCAACCCATTCAACACCATGTCTAATAATTGAATCCATCTTCTCATTTGTCAGAATTAAGACATTGCTTTTCTCAAGATTTTTCTCAATATTTTCAAAATCACCAGTTGAAATTCCAACTTTGATTTTTTTCCCTAACGTGACTTTTTCTAATTTTTTAAATTCTGAAAACTTTTCAGCCGCTAATGCTCGCAAAGGACTAAGATAAATCACCTTACCGTCATTTTTAGAAAGAAAACTAATCATGGCAAGCATTGCAATCAGAGTCTTTCCACTTGCTGTTGGAGCAGAAACTAGAATACTTTTTCCAGATAATAATCCAGACTCTACACTATCTGCTTGTGGAGGATATAATTTTTCAAAACCTTGTGATTGTAAAAAATCAATTGCTGATTTTGGAAGATCTAGTTGCTCAATTTTCATACTCGGTTATAGTGACCGGGTTTTGATTCATAAATAGATGCTTCTCTGAGCATTCTTCGGATATAGTTTCTTGCCTCTTCTTCTGTGAATTTTTCACTCTTTTCAAGTTCTTTGACAAATGTTCTTTCTTCAACTGGAACTTTGTTGTCTCCTTCAAGACTCTTTAGAACATCCATGAATAGTTGCATCTTTGAAACTTCACTTCTTGGTTTTCCTTGTAATACTCCAAGGTCTACCTTGCCAGTATTCACATCAACACCAGCATCTTGAAGCATGCTTTGAATAAGAAATATTGCACGCTCAGCATCTTCTTCTTCTACCTTGTCTTTCATGAGTAATCTTGCTCGTGCAGTAGAAAGTCGAATAATTCCTTCTAGTTGTCTTGGAGTTACAGTAATCATTTCTTCAGATTCTACATTTCTCATTTGAAGGTAATACGACAGAATTTTTTCTTCTGCTTCTTTTGTTAATTCAGGAATACCACGTTTTGCATAAGATAGGTACTTTGTAAGTAAATCAACCTCAATGACAGATTTTTTATCGGTTCCTTGAGTGGTGTTTCTTTGTATAATGTGTCTTGCAATCTTTTCATCTCTTTCTTTAGTTGGAATGTCTCTTACAACAAAGATCAAATCAAATCTTGTAAGTAATGGAATTGGCAAATTTACATTTTCAGTGATATTTTTGAAAGGATCATATTTTCCATACATGGGGTTTGCAGCAGCTAAGATTGAAGTTCGAGCATTTAGTGTCGCAACAATACCGCCCTTTGCAATACTTGCTGACTGCTGCTCCATTACTTCGTGCAATGCACTTCTGTCTTCAGGCTTCATCTTGTCAAATTCGTCTATACTTACAAGACCTTGATCCCCTAGAACTACTGCACCAGCTTCTAACATCATAATTCCTGTTTTATCTCTAACTACAGCAGCTGTAAGTCCTGCAGCAGTTGAACCTCTACCCGAAGTATACAAACCTCGTGGTGCAATTCTTGCACAGAATTTTAACATCTCACTTTTTGCAGTACCAGGATCTCCAACTAGAAATACGTTAATGTCCCCTCTAATCTTACTTCCATCACCAAGTAATCTCTGATTAGAACCTACAATGAGTAGCAAAATAGATTCCTTGATTAATGACTGTCCTTGAATGTGTGGCGCAAATGAATCAATTAGTCTTTGATATACATCAGAACTTTGACTGAGAGCTTTGATCATTTTTTCTTCCTCAGGTGAAATCTCTTCTCTTCCTATTTTTCTATCAGTTTTAGAACCACGACCACTCAAAAATTCGATATTATTTCCCTCAATTCTTAATCGATATAATCCGCTGTGACCTCGCTGAATTCCTGCAACAGACTCTTGTTCTACTCTAACTACACCAGTAAGAATAATTCTATCACCAGGCCTTGAATTATCTACTAAATCCTGCCTAATTGTGACATCAATATAATGAGGAAGTTGACCTGGAGGCAAATCCTCAGGAAGTTCCTGTAATCTGAGTATTTGAAAATCAATAAACTTGCTTGCTTCCGGTTTTAACTCAAAATCTCTCTGTTTACAATTTGGATTATCGCATACAACAGGAATTTTCACATCCATCCCCTTTAGTTGAATTACTTTTGTTGTATGTTCATCAGGGCATACAAAGACCAGCTCTTTTGCAAGTGGTTTTACTTCTGATGCTCTAACTACCATGCCTGAAACACTTGTAATGTGTCCAATTGTTTCAGCATTGATTTGTCTTAGACTACGCTCTAGTGGGAAATTAATTAATCTTACACGAACTTCATCTTTGATTTTTTCTGCATAATCAGGAAATCTAGTTTGTAATGCTTCTTTGATTGCTCTAGAGAATGCATCAAATATCCTATCAGGATTTTTAGAAAACATTACTTCAATTTGTGGCTCTACTACCAAATCATTATAATCAACGATAATGTATTTTGCATTCTTTGGCATCATCTCATCGATTGCATCTACATACTTGTAGACACCATTCTTATCTTTGAATCTAGTCAGAAATTCTTTTACTTTATCTGATAAGGCAGAATCTGTAAAAGTACTAGTCTGTTTACTGCTCATTTAAGCCCCCAGTTATTTGTTTTTCAAACTCTTTGCTGTTATCATAGATAGTTTTGTAAAAGATGTTTTCTTCAACAGTTAGTTTGTTGTATAATTCAGAATTCAGTTTGATAGAGTCTGCCGTCTTTACTAGTTTTCCTCTTCTCATTCTAAATAATTCTAGCATCATGCTTTCAACTTTATCAAAATCATCACGATTCAATTCTTTCATAGACTCTCTTAATTTTATGTAAAAATGGGGATCAAGTGTAGATATTTGATACTCTCCAACCATCTTTTCTTTTGACAGTGCTTGTTTTAATTCAGTAATCATATCAGGAGAATCCAGTACACCCAAGTTATTATCAGATAGAATCTTTCCTACCCATCGTGGAATGTTATCAGTATCACCCTGAGTTGCATCAATTTTTACACCTGCCACATTAAATTTAAAATCCTGATTTACAGTGAATTTAGCATCCTTTAGGCGATATCCAATACTGTGAACTTTTTCTACTTTATCAATTTCCATGCGAGACTACTTATCCTCTTTTAGATCCTCAAGTATCGGATCGATCAATTCTGTTAACAATTTAGTGAGATCAATTGATCCTAATTAATCTCAGGCTGATCGCATCTTGATTATAATGAATTTGATTTTAAAATATGGTATGATACAATAACCAATTCGGATTTATTAATGGGGATTAGGCCTTAAGAACTCATGTTAGGAAGCGGCATGTGGGTTGAAAAGTATCGACCAACAAAACTTTCAGAGATTGTAAACCAAACTGAGATTATTGGGAGCTTGGAGGCCCTAATCAAAGATCCAACAGATATGCCTCATCTGATGTTTTCAGGATCTGCAGGAGTAGGAAAGACAACTGCTGCACTATGTATTGCAAATCAAATTTTAGGAGACAATTTCAAAGACTATACGCTTGAGCTAAACGCATCAGATGAGAGAGGAATTGGCATGGTCAGAGAAAAAGTTAAGAAATTTTCAAGATTTGCTGGAATGGGTGAAGTTCCATTCAAGATTATCATTTTAGATGAAGCAGATGAGATGACAGCAGATGCACAAACTGCCCTAAGAAGAATCATAGAAGACACTGCAAAAATTTGTAGATTTATTTTCATTGCAAATAACATTTCAAAAATCATCGACCCCATTCAAAGTAGGTGTGCCACATTCAAGTTCACAACCATTCCAGAAGAAGATCTCATTAAAAGACTAGAAGAGATTGCAAAAAATGAAAAAATAAAATTTGATAAAAAAGGCCTCAAGGCAATTTATGATTACTCAGAAGGAGACATGAGGCACGCAATTAATCTAATGCAGGCAACTGCAAGTCTTGGCGGGATTACAGAAGAGCATGTAAAGGGATCAGCTGGCCTAACTAAAACTAGCGATGTAGACGAGGTTCTAAAGATTGCTCTTTTGGGTAAAGTTGCAGAAGCAAGAGAGAAGATGATAGAATTAATCAAAGTTTACGGAATGTCGGAATCTGATTTTTTAAAATATCTCAACTCGGCAGTTTTCAAGTCAAAGCATGAAAAGTTATCAGACATTTTAGAGATTATCGCAAAATACGATTACAGAGTTCTAGTTGGCGCAAATTCTGAAATTCAGTTATCTGCAATGCTAGCAGAACTTGGAAAGATAGAAAAATAAGAACGCAGAGAGAGGGATTTGAACCCCCGTATGCTTGCGCACACAGGCTCTCAAGGCCCGCGCCCTACCGAGCTAGGCGACCTCTGCGAAAACTCTTCGATAGAAGTGATTAAAATTTGTTGGTGTGAAATAGAAAAATAAGAAAAAAGAAAAAATTTCTTTAATCGTGTGCGTGTGGGTTTTCAGAGCCAGATTTCATAAGTACATATGTACCGGCTGCTTTCTCGTGCCATTCTTGGTTAGCTGATTCAATTCGAATTGCGCCTTCAGGACAGATTTCTTGACATGCCATGCAAACAGTACAATCATGTTCTCTGATTGGTTGTGATTTGTCTGTATAGTCTAATCTTTCATCTTGTTCTGTTTTACCAGTACCTTCAAAAGTTTCACCCAGACATTTTTCTGCTGGAATATCTTTTTCGGTTCTGTACCATTGGAATGTTTGAACTGGGCATACACTCATGCATGCACCTGCTGCAACACAGGAATCCCAATCTACTGCGACAGTTGTTCCATGAATTCCAAGAGGAACTTGTTTTTCTCCTCGAGCTTCATAAGCTGCCTTTACATCTTCATTTGAAAATGCGGCACCGTCAGTTCTTCCCTTGCCCCAAATCCAGTGGAAATTTTCACCATCTGCATGGCTCGTTTTTCCTATTGGTTTTACATCATTGTGACAAAAGTCTTCTGGTATTTGTAATTCTGCCATATACAAACTACCCCCAAAATATTATTTAAATCTAGATATAATTAGTCAAGACTAAATAAAAAAGAAAATAAAAATTACAGATATGATTTTGTCTTGAATTTCTAAAGAGTTTTGGCTGCAGACTCATGTTTTTCAACATTTGACTGATCAACTTTGATTGCCTGTGGTGGACAAACTGATACACATGCCATACACCAAATACAATCATGTTCTCTGATTGGATCTGCCTTGTCAGTTAGATCTTTTCTTTCGTCTTTGACATTGCTGCCAGTTCCGTTAAAAGTTTGACCAACAACATCTTTGGCCGGAATGTCTTTTTCAGTTCTATACCATTGGAATACTTGTACAGGACATGCTTCAATACATGCACCATCTGCAACACAAGAATCCCAATCGACTGCAACCATCGTACCACTTACACCTAGAGGAACTTGTTCTTCACCTCTTGCAGCATATGCAGCAACTACATCGGCATCTGCAAACACTTCAGCTTGAGAGCCGTCTGTGTTTTTCTCTTTGCCTGGACCCCACATGATATGGAAATTTCCATCATCGAGTTTTATTTTTCCAAGTGGTTTTAGGCCTTCTGGGAAATTTTCTGCTATTGGCATAGTATAATTTTTCAGAGTTATTATTTAAAGCTAGATAAGGTAAATTACGAATGCACCAGTAACAATCGATCTTTCAGGAATGAATTCCTTACGTTCATAACGCTGAACGATCAATTCTCTGGATATGGATATTATCAAGTACGATGTATATCGTGGACCAAACATTGGAGTTTACACTAAAGTAAATGACAGTGTAATTTTACTTCCGATGGGATATGCACAATCAAAAGCAGAAAAACTTGCAAAATATCTTGGTGTAGAATATAGATTCATGTCAATTGCCAACACAAGATTAATTGGAGCATTATGTGTAATGAACAACAAAGGAATACTGATTCCAAAAACTGCATATCAAGATGAATTTGACTTTCTCAAAAACGAAACAGATCTGGAAGTAGGTGTTCTTGATTCAAAATTATCTGCTTTAGGAAATGTCATTTGTACTAATGACAAAGGAGCAGTTGTGTCTCCTTGGTTATCTCCTCAAGACTGCAAAAACATTTCAGATGTTTTGGGAGTTGAGGTAATTCAGAAAAAAATTGCAGGTTTTAATCAGACAGGAGCTGTAATGGTAGCAAACAATTCCGGTGCAGCAATTCATCCGGAAGCAGATGAAGAAGATATGAAGACATTCTCCAATTTGTTAGGCGTAAAAATCGAGCAATGCTCCATAAATAATGGAATTCCATATGTGGCATCAGGAATTCTAGTAAACAATCATTCTCTTGTTGTCGGGTCATTAACTACTGGTCCTGAAATAATGATGTTGACTAGGGCTTTTCTAAATTAAGAACAGACTTTGGATCCTCAGTTAATTTCTCCAGTGAAATGGTTCCTTCAGTTCCATTAATCATATCTTTGAGTACGACATTTCCTTCTTCAAGTTCATCAGGACCAACTATAATTGAGAATTGTGCATTGCTTGCAATATCCATTTGTTTTTTTAGATTTCGCCCTGCCAAGTCAATATCAGTTGGAATGTTGTTTAGTCTTAACAGCGATGCAATTGAATATGCAACTTTTTGCATTTCTTCATTTATGTACAATACTGCAACCCGCTTTTGTAAAATATTTGGAATTATTTTTTGTTCTTGCATTGTAAGGATTATTCTTTCAACACCTCCTGCAACTCCAGTTGCACCAATATCATCCCTTCCAAATGCTTTAGTTAGTGTGTCATATCTACCACCACCTGCTAGTGCGCCTAGTGTGGAATTTTTGTCAAATACTTCAAAGACAGTACCGGAATAGTAATCCAGTCCTCTAACAATACCAAAATTAATTCTAACATTGGATACTCCTCGATTCTCAAGCGAATCAAATAGTTGTTTTAGTTCATCCCATGATTCTAATTGTGTCGTGTCAAATATTTTTTCAACTTCTGAAATTGTTCCTTTGATTTGCGAGAACTCTAGTATTCTTTCTATTTTTTCTGTTTGGTAACCTTTTTCTTGAAATTCCTTTAGGATTTCGTCTTTTGATTTTTTTGCAATTTTGTCAACTGCTCGTAAAATATCAGCAACTAATTCTGGATCATTAGAATCGAATATTTTGTTAATGTAGGACTCTACCAGATTTCGGTGATTAATGTCAATTGTGATTTCCCTGAGTAAAAGCGAATCAAACAATCTAGAGGTTAATTCAATGATTTCAGCTTCTGATTCAATGCTTGGTTTTCCATATACTTCGATATCCCATTGATGAAAGTATCGATATCTACCTTTTTGTGGTTCGTCGTATCTGAAGACACCTCCAAAACTGGATAGCTTTGCAGGAAGTTTCATCGATTTTTGAGATGCAGCATATCTTGTTAGTCCCATTGTAAAGTCAAATCTTAATGCAACCTCTCGATCTCCTTTGTCTTTGAAATAGTAAATTTCGTCTCGTATTCCTGGACCTGACTTTGTCTCTAGAGTTGATAGCAGTTCAATGGGAGATGGATCCATAAATGAAAACCCATACAAATTTGATAACTGCTTGAAATGATACCTGACATGCTCAATGTTTGCATTTTCTGCTCCCTCAAAATCTTTCATTCCTCGTGGTAGTTCCAAGATGATTCTTTCTTAGATGGTTGTGATTTAGATATTTCTCTAAGAATGCCAGTTTTTTAAAGAGATTTTTTCTAAGAATACTTGTGACAGTTGAGAAAATCACTATTGCAAAAGATTTGGAAATTTGTAGAATTCTAAATGGAATGTGGCAAGTTGCGGGAGGTCACGGTCAAATTGACAAAGAACTGGCAATAGCAGACATGATAGAATACCACAAATCAGGATTTACAACTTGGGACTTGGCAGACATTTATGGTCCTGCAGAATCATTAATTGGAGAATTCCAAGAAAAAATAGACAAGACTCAATCTCAAGCACTTACTAAGTTTGTTCCCAATCCAGGCCCTATGAGCAATAGTATTGTTACCTATCATATAGAGCAATCATTAAAAAAAATGAAAACAGATCGTATAGATTTACTCCAGTTTCACTGGTGGGATTATAATGATTCTAGTTATCTTGATGCATTGAATCATTTATCAAAATTACAAAAAGATGGGAAAATTAAACATCTGGGATTGACAAACTTTGATACCAAACGAGTAAAAATAATGATCGAGCGTGGTTTTCAAATTGTATCAAACCAAGTTCAGTATTCAATTTTAGATCAAAGGCCAGAAAAAATCATGACTCCGTTTTTTGCAAAACACGGAATAAAGATTTTAACATATGGAACATTACTTGGAGGATTCTTTTCTGAAAAATATCTTGGTTTAGATGAACCGCATAGAGGAGAATTAACCACATCCAGTCTGCAAAAATACAAGAACATGATTGATGTTTGGGGAGGATGGAATTTATTTCAAGAATTGCTTTGTACCTTAGATCAAATTTCAAAGAAACATGGTTGCAGCATTGCCAATATTGCAACAAGATTTGTATTAGATAGGCCACAAGTTGCAGGAGTGATTATTGGTGCAAGACTCGGAATCAATAATCACAGAAATGATAATGCCAAAGTTTTTGATATAAAATTAGATAACAATGATATTTCAATGATTAATGCCATCACTGAAAAATCAAATGATTTGTTTGAGATTATTGGTGATTGTGGAGACGAATACAGATAAAAATTAGTGAAAAAGAGGGTTGTTACTTTTGCAATAAATTTTCTGTATGTACATATATCAGAAGGAGTAATGAAATAACATCCTTCAAGAATCCTGTAAAGTTAATTTTTTGCAGGCTTGAGGTTTTGATAAAAATTATTCATGGAATTTTGATGATTGCTCATCAAAACCCATGGTGTGTTAGGTGATTTGATTTTCAAAATTTGTATTTAACCCCGATGGTCGATTTCTCAGTAAATTACGTAATCCTAACTGTGGAATTTTAGCTATAACTATGCAGTTTTTGAAAATGAATTGGTTTGGTTTTAATGCCCCCTTAATTTAGGTGTAAAAATACAGTTTTAATTATTATAAAAAAATGTAGAATCAATGTCAGAACCAATTGACAGATCAGAGTATTGTTCTGGATTCAAAGAATAACACACACTGGGCTCAAATTGTATTATAGTAGCTTCTTTTTCAGATAATGATTTTATTTTTGGGAAGGGATTTTTTTGCAGTATATTTTTAATTATTGATTCTTTAATCTCGGTTCTGGTAGGTTCGTCTGTAATAAAACTTACATTTCCACGAAGCTGATAACCTTCCAAATCATCTTTGTTAAAAACAGCAACAGTAACCCATGAATTTATTTGGAAATTCTTGTATGATTTGTGTTTAAAAAAATCAAGCCAATAAATTGCATTTTCGTCCACCTTGAAGAATATTCTAGGAGACACATTTGCAATTGTAGTGCCACTAACGGTTCCTACAACAAAAATTCCTTGCGTATCAATGAAATCTTTAATCGTGTCTGGAATCTGCACACGATATAATGAATTGAAGTTGGTAATAAAGACATAATTTTAATTTAAAATACGAGGAATGTTGGATGTTTTTCAAAAATGGTATTCAAGTATGAAGGTTTTTTGCAGTAATTGAATTTAAAAAATTCTAATTTTTCATAGACGAATCTGATAAAAGATAACCGCCAAGCAAACAAAAAATGCAAACATCATATAATAAATATTTGAGATCTTTCTAGTACACCCAATTTGCAGGAATAAATCTTGTTTTAAAGTTAAATTCTATTCATCTATTTCAAAAAACTCTTCACATTTTGAGCAATACAATCTAAAAGTACCGTCAGTCAATTCGGTTTTCACAAGTCTCTCATCAGTATGAAGGGGACATGTGTTTTTGAGTTGTTCTGTTGTTGAAAATCTAAAAAATCGCAATATGTCCGTGGCAGTAATAATTCCCGAAATTTCTCCTGCATCAAAAACAGGAATCTTTCGAATCTTTTTCTCAATCATGATATCAGAAGCCTGTAAAACAGATGCCTCAGCTGAAATATGAATAACAGGAGAGGTCATGATCTCAGAGATTTTTGTAGACGGAGAAATTTCATCAACAACCACTTTAACTGCAAAATCCCTTTCAGTCATGATTCCTACAGGTTCTTTGTTTTTCATCACTATCACAGAACCTACTCCGTCATTTTTCATAATTTTTGCCGCCTGTTGAATTGTATGCTCTGAATGAACCATTTCAACATCATGAGTCATCAAATCTTTTACCAAAGTTCTCAGAGGATCAGGATTCATGATGGTATTTTCATCCACATAAAATTAATTTAACATGTGTTATAATTTCCAAATTTGAAATTAACATGTTGCAGTATTGCATGTAATTTGATTAAGTTCATCCCATTGATTGTCAATTACAGCAGAAATGATTTTTCCATCAACTATCATCACATCAATTGTATGTAGTGTGATGTCTTCAGAAAGATCCAAGTTTTCTCTATTTCCAAAGCCAGCATGTAGTGTTTTGAATTTGCCTTTCAAAAAGAATTTTGAATCATCAACATTAGATGAGATGATTTCAATTTCTAATGTATCAGAAATTCCATCATAAGAAAACGTAGGACTAGACACAATAAACTGTTTAGCAATAGCAATCATTTTTTTAGAATTATCTGAAGATAATTCATCAAACTGAATCGGAGAGTCTTGAAAATCATATGATGTTAAAACAACTATAGAAATAGCAACCAATATGATTCCTGCCACAATTATTATACCTTTAAAGAACATTCAGAACCACATCAAGTATTTCTCATTTTATTTCACTATGGTTACAGGAGCATTTGCCTTGTGCAAAATAAAGTTGGACGTACTTCCAAAAAATACTTCTTTTGGAAATCCCATCCCTCTTGAACCAATTACAATTTGATCAATTTTGTTTATAGGGTCGTTGGCAAAGGTAGCCAAATCATATCCCGCAGTATGGCCACCAATTACAATCCCTTCAAAGTTAATTTTGTTTTTTTCTACTTTTTTTTGTGCAACATGCATAAACCCCCTTATTTCGTTTGTCCATTTTTCTTCCTTGAGTTTTGGTGTACGAACAGCAGAAAATGCACTGTAGCTTGTATCACTATGAACCCCAACAATCATAGCATCTGATTCTTTTGCAAATGAAACTGCAGTGTCTAGTCCTCGAAGAGAGTTTTTTGAACCATCCAGACAGACCATTATTCTCTTATTGCCCATATCTTACTCCAGTATTGTTCCCCATCCACGCTCTACTAGTTTCTTGGCAGTTTCAGGAAATGTGCATGCTATTTTTCCTTTGAGGCTTTCAACCCAAACTTTGCCTTCGCAGATTATATCATATCCTTTTGAAATTGATGGTTCCTGTGTAATAGGAGTTGCAATAGTTTGAAGAGACTCTTGTGTTTCTATGGACATGGTGGTTCCAGAAACAGATATGATTTTAGAACCAGATTCCACATCTAAAGAAACAATTCTACTATTGTCAGGACCTGTGGATTCTTGATGCTTTGCAGTCTTACCGTCTACCGAAATCTCAAATGGTAAATCGGTGTCAAGTAGTTTAGAATCTAAGACATATCTTGGAATGGTAATTGCGATTTTTCCACCATCATCTGTTCCTATATTCATAGAAAGTACATTGTTTTCAACATCAACAACAGCATTTGATGCAATTACATCCTGGCCGTGAACATGAATCATTCCTGCAAGTGCAGCAGGAGTCTGCATAGTCAACACAGGCAAATGAATAGAGTATGATGTAGGACCTAAAACAAGTACGCTGTCTTCAGATTTTAATGCAACATAGAGTTTTTGGGATTTTGAGTCTACTTTGAGATCCCAAGGATTTGATTGAAGATCTAACTTAGACATGATTTTGTTTGTTTGCCCATCAATCTTTACAATTTTGTTTTGAGTTAGATATGATGCATAAATCACATGGTCGTTAGTGTCAACTGCAATTGCCATTGCTTTGTCTCCTAAAGGAATCTCTCCGGTAATTTCTTTTTCCAAAATATTTATCACAGTAATGCATTCACAGCCCCTGTTTGTGACATAAGCAAGATGATGTAGTGGATCAAGTTCTAGACCCCATGGACCTCCAGATGCAGTTAGTGTTCCTGTTATTTCGTGTATTGGAAAAACAGAATATTCATCAGTTACATCTTCTAAGAAAGTAATTTCATTTCCGGCAAGACTTGCAACCAATACAACATTGCTCAGAGGATCTGCACGTACGTTAAATGGATGTCTAGGGACATCTATGGTTTGAATAACTTCATCAGTTTTTCCATCAATTACATGAATGGAATTAGAATTGTAATCTGCTACATACAAGAGTTCATTTGATGGATTGTAATCAAGAGACCAGCCTCCAGTGACAAAATGGACATTAGATCTGTGTCCGTATGGTTGGTTTGAGGTTGTGGGAAAATCAATCTCAGAACCAGGTAATGAAATTGTTTTGATAAGGAATCTAGTATTTAGATCATAAACGTCAATTCCGCCACTTTCAAATGGTGCAGCATAAATCTTGTTTTGTTCAGGTACTGCCTCAACAGCCATAATTCCAGAAGAAGAGGTAGTGATAAAGTCAACATTTGTGTTTTCATCAATGTCAATTATATCGATATGAGGATATTGGAAACTGGAAACATATAGAAAGTCATCAGTAAGTGACATTCCCATTGGATTCTCAGATACTGAAATCTTTTCAAGCACATGATGTGCAAATGCATTTTGATTTACAGATAACGAGAAAATAATTGCCAAGCTCAATACTAGCACAATAATAGTTCTCATGACCTAAATTTTGGAGAAAGTATACTAAAATAGAAAGCACGATTCTCAAATATGAATATAAAAAATATCTTTAGTACTAGTTAGAATTTGTTTCATATGATGTATGACAATAAAAATAATAAAAGCAGGGTAGATGATTCTCAGAAAGGGTTTTGAAAAAATTACAATAATTTTCATTGTTGGTAATTAGATGATAACTTTAATGTAGTAAATAATTGAATTTGCTCATATGACATCAATAGATAAAATGGCCATAACTTGGTCACTCGGAATTGTAGCAGTATTTGTTGCCTTGGCCGCTGCAGGAGATTCCATTCAGGGAATTGCAGACGTTCCAGCACCTGAACCAGTAATACGACCGGGAACTGTAGAAACCCCAAGCTATGAAGAAACAAAACCCAAAACAGATCCATTTGCAGATCTTGCTGCTGAAGTAAAAGAACAAAACAAAGAGATGACATCTGAATCAATGTCAAAACAAGACAAAGAGCAGAAGCAGATGAAAGAACAGGAGCAGAAAGGCCCTAAGACAGTTAACGTGTCAATACCATCTGGAACATCAGTACCAGGATGTGAAGAAACAAACGAATGTTATCTTCCATATTCAGTCACAATCTCAAAAGGAGATACAGTGAGTTGGTCAAACGATGATACTGCAGCACATACTGTAACTAGTGGTTCTCCTTCAGAAGGTCCTGATGGAAACTTTGACAGTAGTCTAGTCATGAGTGGGGCTGTTTACGAGTTTACGTTTGAGCAAACAGGAAGTTATGATTACTTCTGCATGGTTCATCCCTGGATGACTGGAATTGTTCAAGTAAACTAACTTTTTTTATTTCATTTTTGAAAAACAACATCAATATTAAATAAAATTATGTGAAAAGAACTACGACGAGGGTAATCGATTCAAAAGCTTTGTCTATACTGCCTACGATTTGATTAAAATGTCCTCGTCAAAACCAAAATGTCTTACCGCTTTTCATAAAGGATAGTTGTGATGAGGAGTGATTTTCAGTTGCACCATGCCAATGTGGTGTTCCAGACGGAATTAAAACAGATTCATTTTCTCCAAGTTCCAGAGATTCATCTATCTTGAATTTATGATCATTAATTTTTGAAAAAGTTACTATTTGACCAATGCCTTTCATTCCAATAATGATTTGATCTGAATCGTGAAGATGAATCTTGGATTTCGAACCCTTTTCAAATTTAATAAAATACGATTTTAATTCATCTGTAGATAAGTTTTCAGATATACGATTAAGGTAGACATTGCCAGACTCACGCCCAGTTTTATCATCCTCCAGATTTTCATTAATTATGATTTTCTTAATGTTTGTCATGAATAGGATGTTTTGTGCCATCTGCATGGATGCAGTTTCCAGCATCATGTTTGTGTGTACTTTTGTCTCCCTTACAATGTTCATCTGAACAGTTACATTTGTCTGCCATGAGAAAAATATCTTTTAATTGTTAAAAAAGATTGTGCAATATTCCAAAGTTGGTTTTCGTAGAAATGTTTGAGATATGCAGTGTTCTAGTTGTCATAATGATCATTACTGATGAAATCAAAATTACAGAGATAGAGGATTTTGATTTGAATGATGGTTACATAATAGATGGTTTTCCATATGATGGATACGTAGGAAGCATATCTGCCGAATCAATGGTTAGAACTTCACAATTTAAATTTGTAGGATTTATGGATTCAAAGTCTTTTCCTCCAGTAAGTATCATCCGAGAAGGAATAGCAAATTATCCTATCAACATATTTGTAAATGAAAAACTCAAAGTTGCAGTATTTCTATCCCACCTTCATTTGCCTGAATCATTTTCAAAAGAAATCGCTAAATCTATTTTACAATTTGCAAAAAAACACAATTGCAGACTAATTATCAGCAGTATGAAGATTACCGGTGCCAAAATTTCAAAAGAATTCAATGCAGTAGGCAGTACAAAAAATGCTAGAGATACAATTAAAAAACTAGGAATGGATATTGCTTTGAATGCAACCATGCCTGGAATTCCAGGGGTATTGTTGGTCGAAGGAAGGTTTTCAAATCAAGATGTAATAGTATTATTGTTTTCCCAGAAAAGCGGCAAGAATACAGACTTGGAATATGGTGCAAAGTTATGCTTGACAATAGGCATGCTTGTTCCAAATTTACCTTGTAACATTAAACTCATCGAAGGAGAAACAGTAAAAGTTGAAAAAATGATCAAACAAACACAAAAAGAATCAAAAGATCTCTATGATGTAATATACCGATAAATTGTTATTTAGAGAAAATTAAAAATAATATTTTTAATATGATTTTCAATATTGGTTTTCAAATCAAATAAAAATTATTTCATCACAATAAAAGACCATTTGGAGAATAGTAAAGACAGCATTCAAATCTCAGAAAGGATGAATGTTTCTATTATTATCAATAATCAGTTAAAATCCAAAATAAGATTTTCAAGTTCGAGAACATGTACCTATTCTTATTACATATACATAAATTGATAAATTATGGTCATAAAGTCTTTCAAATATCCCATTCCACAGATTACTTATCTAGTAAAGAAAAGACTTTGGGCTCAAGTTCTATTTGCATTGTTTTTAGGATTAGTGGTAGGGATAATTTTAGGTCCAGAAATAGGATTAGTTGAGAAAGAAACTGCTGAGGTCATCACTGATTGGCTATCAATTCCAGCAAATCTGTTTTTAAAAATTATTCAAATGATCATTATTCCGTTAATTTTTGCATCAATCATTCGAGGAATAACATCATCTGGAAGTATGGAACAATTACAAAAACTAGGATTAGGTGTATCAGTATATTTTGTTGCAACAACAATCATTGCATTAACAATAGGAATTCTACTTGTATCAACAATAGAACCAGGAAATTTTATTGACAGTTCTTTGATTAGAGAAAGTTTTGGAATTGAAGATGTCGAACCTGTTGAAAAAGCGGAATTTAGCATACAAGATATTCCTCAAAGCATAGTGGGTTTGATCCCAAGTAATCCTTTAGCTTCTTTTATGTCTGGAGAGATGTTAAGCATCATAATTTTTGCATTAATTGTAGGTGTGTCTATGATTTCAATTCCTAAACAAAGTTCTCTACCAATTCTAGATTTGTTAGAATCCATACAAAAAATTACCCTGAAAGTAGTTTCATGGGCCATGCGTCTTGCACCATTTGCAGCATTTGGTCTAATCGCAGGAATTACGTCTAAAATCGGTCTTTCTGCATTGGGGGTACTTGGGGCATACATGCTGACTGTTGTGATAGGTCTTTTTGTAATGATATTGGTGTACATGCTAATCATCAAGTTTTTTGCAAAGAGACCACTATCTTCCACATTTAAAATGATGAAAGATGCTCAGCTTCTTGCATTCTCAACTTCTAGTTCGGCAGCTGTTATGCCATTATCAATTAAAACTGCTGAAGAAAAAATGAAAATCAAACCAAAAGTTTCTCAGTTTATCATCCCATTGGGTGCTACAATTAATATGGATGGAACTGCACTTTATCAAATTGTAGCAGTATTTTTTCTTGCGCAGCTTTTCAGTATAGATTTAGGATTTACAACAATTCTTTTGATAACATTAACTGCACTTGCCGCATCTATTGGTGCACCGTCAGCACCTGGGACAGGCATTGTAATTCTTTCAACAATTCTCATCACTGCAGGCATTCCGCCTGTTGCAGTTGTATTATTACTTGGAGTAGACAGAATATTAGATATGACAAGAACAATGGTCAATGTTACAGGAGATCTTACTGCATGTTTGGTTTTCGATAAGAGGATAAAAGAAGAGGACAATGTCGAAGATTAATTTTCATATTGATGCAAATTACACTTTTTTTAATTCAACAAGTCGGGATTTGAAATTATTTCAATTACTTTTTAATTATCTCTAGGATCAACTGTAGGAATCACATCAAATGGATGAGATCATAGGTTGAATTATAGAATAATGATAATCATTTTTTATAATATTATTTCCAAGGATCAGATTCTTCATTCCATGATTCTATACCTTTTGATGATTCATCAGCAGGTTTACTATTTCTGATGTCAGATAAAAGACATTCATCAGAGCAATGGGTGGCCTCTACATTCTTCATTAATCTTCCACATTTCTTGCAGAATTTGCCCATGTGTGATGATTGATTCTAAAAATAAAGCAAGTTCGCAGTTTTTCATATTTGATAATGAGCTAATACTTAATTCGTTTGATCCTAGTTTAAGTATGATCATATGATAGTATTGAAGTGGATGTCTCAACAGTAAAACGAAAACCTCACATACCAAAAAAGGAAAAAACAAGAACTATAACATACAGGCTTTCAGAAAAACTTGTTGCAGAACTAGAAAACGAGGCTATGCAAAAAGGAATTTCTCACAATGTTTTGATGAATCAGATTGCAGAAAAATATATCCAGTGGGATAGGTTTGGCGACAAAATCGGAATGATACCTGTTCCAAAGGGGGTGCTGACAGCACTTGGTATTGATTTGGAAAGCCAAGACATCAACATGGTTGTAGACCTTCTAAAGCCTGTCATCAAAGATAATGTGATGTTCATGAAAGGAAAGTATGATCTAAAAAGATGCATAGAGACGATGGAGGATTACATGAGGGCATCTGGAATGAAATCAGATCACAGAGTGGAAGGATCGCTGCACCACTTTATCGTTCAGCACGGACTTGGGATGAATTGGTCATTACTCACTGAACAACTGCTAAAAGAAATATTCCACGAATTCTTGCCAGAAAAGAATGTAAAATCACAAACAACTGAAACTACTGTGATCACCACTATCTCATTGGGCGAGGACTTTAACGAGCATGATTATTAGAAAAATAACTAGTTGAGAATTAACTCAACTTCCGTCTTGCCATCATTGTATCTACTTTGAATTCCTTTGATCTTGCTTTTGTACATGAATAGTCTTTTACCATCATCTGTAATTATTCCGGATGTTTTGAGTAATTTGTTGTCATGAAGTGTTTGAATTCTTCTATACACCGTACTCATTGGGATTCCAGCCTCTGCGGTTATCTCAATTGCGGACTTTGGCTTGTCCATAGTAGATTCTAGGATGGCTCTACAATACTTGTCAGATAAAATTTCAAGTAGGCTATCTTTTTGCTCTGCTTCTTCAACTTTGAAGACATGTTGTAATGTTTGCATAAGTAATATCAAACAACATTTGATATAACGACTCAGTACACACTGTATTGCAAATATTTGATATTATTTTTAATGCCTAAACAATTTACTTTAAAAAGATCAACAAATCAACCATCGTCTTGCTATAGAATGCAGGTTTTCATACCAAAATGACTCAAAAATAAAAAAGAAAGATTAGTTAGCAGGAACTACAATTCCCCTATCTATCATCTTAAGAGCAGTATCTGATTTGAGACACATTGGTACTCCGTTTGATGCTTTCATTACCAGACTGAATCCTTCACGACACTCTACGTCTGAAGCATCAATGCCTGCAGTAATTTGTGTACGTGGGGAAATCCATGCTAATTGCATGTCTTTTGCCTTTTCAATGAATTCTTCTCTAAGTTTTTGTTTTTCCTCGTCAGTCATTTCAGATGCTTTCTCACGAAGTTCTGCCTTGAATGCCTTCATGTCAGCCAGTCTGTCATGAATTGCAGATCTTCGCTCATCAGACATTTTGATTTTGACTTTTGTCATGTGATCTTTGAACTTCATCTTTAATTCTGATTTTATCTCATCTGTTATCTCACCGTGTTTTTCTCTGTATTTCATCTTGATTTCTTCACGTTTCTCATCTGAAATTTCATGGTTTTCCATGATCATTGCCTTGAGTCGTGGGGACATGTCAGACATTCGGATTCTGTCAGTAACTTTGTCTTTGATGTCATCATGATGTTCTTCTTTGTAGTCATCTCTTTCTTCAGGTGTCATATTACACCATTTTGAGATTCTATCAAGTGTTGCAACATCAGTAATTTCTGCGGCTCTATCAGATGCTGTCATTGAGCACAATCTATCATAATCCATGATGTCTGTCACTTTATCATGAATTTTCTCGTTCATGTAATCACGCATAACATCTTTGTGTTCTGCAATAAGTTTGTCAATTGCGTCATCTCTTTCATTTTCGGATATTTCACAATAGTTCAGAATTCTGTCAGAAAACTGTTCTAGTCTTGGATAGTTATCAAAGAATTTTCGTTTGTCCTCGTTTGTCATATCACAGAATCGTTCCAGCATATCATCAAGATCATATTTGTCATGAACTCTAGTATCTGGGGCATTCTCTCTGATGAAATCGTCAATTTTGTCGTCACGTTCATCTTCAGACAAATCACAATAGTTTGCTAGTCTGTCTGAGAACTGTTCTAGTCTTGGATAGTCTGCAAATAATTGACGTTTTTCCTCGTCAGTCATGTCACAGAAATATTTCAGTCTATCTTCAAGATCTGCATGTCGGTCATATTTGTCGTCTACATCGTTTTCTTCGTCTCTATCATCTTCTAGTTCATCATATTCGTCATCAAAGTCGTCTTCAATTTCGTCTCTAGCTAGAACAACATCGAAAATGAAATCATCAAGAGCGTCTTCACGTTCATCCTCATCTTCTATCTCACAAATTGCAGAAAGTTTTTCATCATATTCTGCCATATCTGGATAGTCAGTTAAAAAGTCGCTTCTTTGCTCGATGTTCATTTCACAAAAGTCTTCTAGTCTATCTTCAAGATCATCAGTATCAGCAAATGCTGTACTACTGGCAGTTACTCCAGTAAACATGATCAGTGAAAAAACAACGCTTAGAAGTTGTGTATTTTTCATTACAAGAATTTTTTATTTTAGTATATAAAGAATATCGGTCAACATCATAGCAAGTATTATTACAAATGAGACAATTTTTGAAAAATCATGCCTGACTGGCATTGTTTAATTTTAGTCAAAAAAATAATGTGTAATCAAATTGATTTTATGAACAAAAGATAAGTGAATAGTAATTTCTTTTATTCTATAATTGATAATTTTTTTATGTTTTCTCAGAAAGAAAATGAGTTTGTAGATGAGATAGTGAAATGGGCAGAATCAGTTGGGATTAATCTAGATAGAGATCCTGAACAGGTGTAGTTTTTGAACACGCATTTTGTTAAGTAAAGAAATTTGAAGGAAAGTCATGAAACTAATAGGACAAACAAAACTACCACATGGAATTGTATATCACTATTCAAACAGTAGTGGAAATATAGAATCCTATTTTATTGAACATGAATCTCAATAGAATTTTTAATGGAATGAATCAATTCATTTCAGTTGGAATCAATTGAATCGCTAAACAAAAAAATTGCAAGTTGTAAAAAATGTCCCAGATTATCAAAATACATCAGAGATGTTGCAAAAAATAAGGTCAGGCGATTCAAAGAGGACAGATACTATGGAAAGCCCCTTTCAGGATTTGGGGATGTCAATGCTAAATTACTCATAGTGGGTTTAGCCCCAGCTGCACATGGAGGAAACAGAACGGGAAGAATGTTTACGGGGGATTCATCGGGGGATTGGGTCGCCAAAGTAATGCACAAACATGGATTTGCATCAATTCCTACCAGTCAGAGAATTGATGATGGACTGATCCTCAAAAATGCCTACATCACTGCTGCAGTTAGATGTGCACCACCACAAAACAAGCCTACACAGGAGGAGATGAATACGTGTTTTGGTTACTTGGAGAAAGAAAAAGAGATTCTAAAAAGCATCACAACAGTTCTTTGTCTTGGAAAAATAGCATATGATGCTGCTTGTAAATTGTACAAGATAAAACCTGAAAAATTTGGGCATAACAAGTTATTCCAATATGATAAAATCAGAATTCTTACATCTTACCATCCCTCAAAACAAAACACCCAGACAGGACGACTGACTTGGGCACAATGGTCCGCAGTATTTGCAAAAGCTAAAAAACTTACTATGGCTTGAATTAATGATTTTTAGCGAAAAATAAAAATATTGTAAATACTCAGACTGCTAAAATGGCCGCAGGTAAGGGTTGTTTGACATGCAATTCAGAGCATGACGGAGATTTTTACAGATTTTGCAAGTGTTCTTGTCATGATAGAATTGCAAGGGAAATTGTAGGTTAGAAATAAGTTAATTAAAATCTAAAGGTTTTTTTCAATCATTTTTTTCATAGAGTTTCTTAATTTGTTCAACAGTTGTGGGATCTAACTTTTCAAAAAACTTTTGTAAATCTTGTTCATCTAATTCCTCATCATGAAATAACATTCTGTTTTCCATCTGATTTGCCATGTTTCAAAGATTATCTTGTTTGATTATAAACAATGTACCAATGACTCAAAAAAATATACTTTTTCAGAATTTACATCCCATGAAACTCAGACCATTGATGTTCTAGCTTGTAAATTATTTTCCAAGCAAGCCTATCTATGTTTACGCTGGGTTCAGCAATAACCAATAATATGTATCTGCCAAAAGGAAAACTCATCATCACAACCTTTTCTCTCCTTGAAGAGGAATATTTGACTCTGCCCAAATTGGCATCAAATCCTTTTCTGTTTGCAACTCGGTGAGCTAGTTCTTGAAATGTCTGCCTTCGTCTTGCATCATTTTCAAAAGGAATAACTCCTTCTTTAAAATCTCCTGCAATTAGTTCTCCTTGGCAATCAATCAAACCACAATATCGAATTTCAGGTTCTGCCAAAATATCTTTAATTTTATTTTTAACATCTTCAATTGAAAATTGCTCATCAGACATATGAAATCAGATGTGTTTTTGTGTATTTAATACAACTATTCATAGATGAGATTAGTTAGAGAGAAAAATTAAATAACAATTAAAATAATTAATTTGATGTATATTTGTTTGAATATTTTATAAATAATGAATAAATATTAAGAATTTTCTTAGAATACTTTAAATTTCATTTTTACATAAAGTACATGACGAGGTCTATCATATCTGCCGAAATTCAAAAAGGGAAATTTGAGGAGGTAGACAGATAGGAAAACACGAAAAAAGATGGAAGCATCTAAAGTTCGTAGTTTTCCAGTATACCTCGTTTCCTATTTCGTACCAATTCAATTACATAATTGAAAGAATGCCCGGATTCACAGTATCCAAAAAGATATGAAAAAATGCCAATGTAACAAATGTGATTATTCAAATTAGATCAAGGAGCTTGATCATATGTATGAAGAAAATATGATAGTTCAAGCAGAATTTGAAAACGATTCAAAGCTGTGTCAATAATCAAAGAGATTTGTGAATCTTGCGAGGAAGGACAACACAAGGTAAACAAAGTAATTAAAAATATAAAATATTCATTAAACCTTAATTGGAAAAGAAACTAACAAACTCTAGTGAAAGAGATAATTTTTGTAGTTATTTTATTTTCAATTCCAATAGCTTTTGCTCAAGAATATCCTGAAATTGGTGTGAAAGTGGAGACGGTGGCTGAAAATCTAACCATACCTTGGAGTATTGATTGGTTACCTGATGGAACAATATTGTTTACAGAAAGAAATGGACATCTCAGAGTAATTCAAAACGGAGAATTGTTGGAAGACCCATTATTATCACTGGGAGTTGGTGGAGTAGAAGGAGGGATGCTAGGAGTTGCAGTTGATCCAGATTTTGAGGAGAATAATTTCATATATCTATATTATACATACAATGAATTTCTATCAACCATAAACAAACTTGTTCGGTTTCAACTTGCAGATGGAAAATTGACTGAAGATAAAATATTGCTAGATGGTATTCCCGGAGGGCCATTTCATGATGGAGGGAGAATTCAATTTGGACCGGATGGAAAATTATACATAACTACAGGAGAAGCAGGGGATCCAAAATTAGCGCAAGATCTAAATTCACTTGGTGGGAAAATTCTTCGAATAAATTCAGATGGAACAATTCCAGAAGACAATCCCTGGGAGAATTCTTCCATTTACTCAATTGGTCATAGAAACCCACAAGGGATTGACTGGGATGAATTTGGAAATCTTGTTGCAACAGAGCATGGACCATCAGGATGGAGAGGGGTAGCACATGATGAAATCAATCTAATTTTTCCAGGCATGAATTATGGGTGGCCAGACATTATTGGGGACGAAACTGCAGAGGGTTTGCAAAATCCAATCTTGCATACAGGGGATGATACATGGGCACCATCTGGTTCAGAATTCTATTATGATGATAAAATTCCACAATGGACTGGAAAATATTTTGTTGCAACATTAAGGGGAAGTCATTTGCATATGATTGATTTTGATTTACAAGAAAAAAAGGTGCTGTCACATGAAAAACTTTTTCAGGATGAATTTGGAAGGCTGCGAGATGTGCAAACAGGGCCAGATGGATTTTTGTATATTCTCACAAGTAATCAAGACGGCAGGGGATTTCCAAATGCTAATGATGATAAAATTCTCCGAATCATTCCAATAAATTCAATTAATAATTTTGAGGATTGTGTTGCATTTGGAAACCCTATAATGGAATCATATCCTAGACAATGTAGGACTGAAGATGGAAAACATTTCGTGGAAGTGATTTCTGAAATTCCTGATTGGGTCAGAAAAACTGCAAAATGGTGGTCATTAAATCAAATTGCAGATGAAGAATACGCTTCAGGCTTACAATACCTCATAGAAAAAAATATCATTATTATTCCGGCAGGAACTCTAGCTGAAGGATCCTCCGAGCAGCAACTGCCATCATGGTTAAGAAAAGATGCAGGATGGTGGAGTCAGGGATTAATATCAGATGAAGAATATTTTAAAAGTATCCAATGGATGATAAATAACAATTTTATCAAAACAGAACTTAGGTTAAAATAATAAAAATTACTTTTTTAGAGACTTGCTTAATTCTGCATTAATTACATGTGAGAAACTTATGTTTTTAGAGGATTCTTGGATCATTTTAGCTTGTTTGAGTCTTAGCCTCTTTACAATATCATCCTGTAAAACTACGGTTATTCTTTGTGCCATCTTAACTTCTCTATTTATGTAAAGATGATTTTCAGTATAAAAACCACATCTATTTCGTATAAAATTATTTCAAAATAAAAAATGCAAACAGTTGTTATGAGATGATTAACAAGAGTAAAACCAAACTGATTTTAATCTTTGTACTTCGAATCTAGTTTTGATAAATTTGATTTTTTGATACGGGTGGAATGTAGATGAATTTGGATTCTCTTTTCTTTTTTAGATTAAACATAGATTAATTTATCAAAATTTTCATATAAACTTCAAGTAGAAATCATCCATTTAACTTTGAAATTATACATACCAACATATGAAAAATATCATAAATACTAAGATCATATTCAATTGTAGCCTTTTCCTTCTTTGAACATTGATTTAAGGTTCAAACATGTCTATTACCAACACAAAAAGAAACATCATGCTTTAGATCTATAATCATTGGCACATCTGAGAATGAGGATCTACTTTTTATTTAATAACTGCGTATAGTAGTGTGGAAAGCTGACACAATATCCTATTGTCTGAATGCAGGTGATTGTTTACCGGTCTGTGCATACAGCAGGGCTGTGTAAAGATTAATCCGCTCTAGTCAGCTTTCAAATTTTTAAAAACAGAGTTTACCCTATTCATTTAATGAATATCAAAATTGGGTGTACCGGATGGAGCTATAAAGGATGGTCCGGCACATTTTATCCCAGAAATCTAAAGAGTTCAGAATGGCTCAAATACTATTCACAGATTTTTGAAATTACTGAAATTAATTCCACATTTTACAAGATACCTTCTCAAGAAATAGTAAGAAAATGGAATGCAGACACTCCAAGACATTTTAGATTTACAGCCAAATTTCCATCATTAATTACGCATGAAAAGAGACTAGAAAGGGTAAATTCAGAGATTTTCTCATTCATGTCATCACTCATTCCAATTCATGAAAAGATTTCAGCATTAGTTTTTCAACTGCCTCCATCATTATCATTTGATGAGGCAAAACCAAGACTGGAAGAATTGTTTGATATTTTGCCTAACGATTTTTTATATCCCATCGAGGGCAGACACGAATCATGGTTTACTGATGAAGCGACATCATATCTTAAACAAAACAAACATTGTCTTGTATGGAATGATGTCGAGGGAGTATCAAATCCAATGCCAATAACTGCAAGCTATCTGTATGTAAGATTAATTGGAGATCACTCTATTCCAGATTCAGAATTTGGTAAAGTTTCAAAAAGCAAAAAAGAAGCAATTAGAAACTGGGCAGAGAGACTAGGAAACATTCAAGATGTTCCACTTGCAATGGTAATGACAAATAATCACTATGAAGGATTTGGTCCTGCAACTGCTAATTCTTTAAGAATGGAATTAGGAATGAGGGAATTAATGTGGGACGAAAAAAACAGAAAACATTAGGTAATTTTTAAACAGGAATTCTTCAACAACTAGGGGAGCATTGAAGAATTCCTGTCAAACATCCGCCAAACAATAGGATGGTATTATACATAGAGCATTTTTGATATTTAAGGCAATGATGAAATAGCACTGGTACCAAGTCCTACCGCTTCTCCAAAATAATATCCAGATAGAATTGTTCCAGTAGACCAAACACATGATCCAGCAAATGTATAAGCCACAAATTTAGGAATTCTCATTTTCAATAATCCAGCAGGAATTGAAATCATTTCTCTCATCACTGGAACCATTCTTCCCAAAAATACAGCTTTGTCACCATATTTTTCAAACCATATTTCAACTCGTTCTAATTTTTTTTCAGATACGCGAACATATCGTAAATAACGAATTAGAACAACTCGTCCAAGTTTTAATGCAATTAGGTAAATAGCCGAAGTACCAATAGTAGCACCAATTGCTCCCAGTATAATCATTGGAATAAGACCAATGACAGAAATTCCCTGTTGTGATGCCAAGAATCCAGCAGTAGGAAAAACAGCAAGTGTCGGGATAGGCGGAACTATAGTCTCAAGCAAGGCAGCGAGGAAAATTCCTTCGTAGAGATGTTCACCCAGAAACTCTGCAATCCAGACTAGAAACGAATCAAATGGTTCCATTTGCTTCTGCCAGTGAAATCTTACTAAATTACTTTACGAGTGTAAACTAAGACAGACTAGTCACTTTGAGATGACAACTTGAGATGATGTGTTAATTAGAATTATTGAGCATGTGTTGATTTTATAATATGGCAAACCACATTATTCATTTTGCAGTGCCAACTAAAAACCCTATTTCAGATCAGGAAAATGCAGGATTATGTGAATTTGAAAAACTAGCAAGTTTCAGAAAATTAAAAAATATTTTGGATTATGATCGATCTTTTAAAAAATATTTTTTGGAAATTGGGATCACTTGATTATTCGAGTTAAAATTTGTAAAATGAATAAATTTTGTCGATCTTTATTTTGAATAATTGTGATCCATAAAATGGAAAATAACAAAATAAAGGATTTATACTCAAAATATTTTTGTATGCTAGGGGAGTAATGGAACAAAAAGAATTTCACCTAATGGTAGACATGTTAAAGACTGCAATTAAACAAGAAAGAGAATTTACAAAAGACGAATTAAAAAAGTTTGACGACTTGTTTGAAAAGATAATAGATGTCAAAGTAACTTGATATTTTAGATTTTACTGTTTAGTGACTTAATTTTTCAGAATTCATTCATTTTTTCTACCAATGTTAAAAAAATCAAGAATGCTAAACATATTGAAGTATTTGTGAATATTTGTACGAATATGGATAAAAGTAATGAAATGTACATCATATTGTGGAAGAACAAGACGATGAAGAAATAACCTGTTTGGTATGCAGCGCTGAGATTATTGAATATTTTGAGGAACGATACAAAGGTCAAAGAGGCAAATGCACAATATGTAAAATTGATTTTCCCTTAGAATGATTCTTGAATTATAGAAATATTATCAAAGAGAATGTCAAGACAGAGCAAAAACATATTGTCCTCTATGTATATGCATTGTACAAACCATCCAATTTTAGGAATTACCGTTTGTCGAACAATCAGCTGTCTCCTTTTTGACAATTTTCTATATTCATCAAGAATTATCGAAATGACTGAAAAAGTACAATAGTACTAAACTAGAATAAGGAATAATTCAAATTTTACAATAGAGGAAAAAGGTTTGGAATTAGTTAAAAGTGCCGAATTGTTTGCGAAAGCAAAACATTCTGGACAATATAGAAAAGATAGCAACACGCCATATTCAAAACATCTAGACGATGTTGTTAACAGACTCAAAAGTTTGGGTGTAATAGATCAAGAGATTCTTAGTGCAGGATGGCTTCATGACATTATTGAAGAGACGGATACAAATTTTGATGATTTGTATGAGCAATTTGGAAACAGAATAGCAGTAATTGTATCATCATTAAGTAAAAATAAAACACTGCCAAGAAAGAAAAAAGAGAAAGAATACAGCATACAACTCAGAGAAGCATCATTTGACGCAAAATTAATCAAACTCTGTGATATTTCTGCAAACTTGAGTGATTTAAAAAATTATGAAACGTCAAAATCTCAAAAAATCCGTCAAGCAAAACAAAAAAGACATTATCTAACAATAATCAAAACGGATTTGACAAATAGCAACTATCCCAAGATTACAACATTACTAGAAACAATCAATCAAATCCTAAAGAGATATGGACTGAAATCTGTTTCTTTCCAACCAGAATTAAGATAAATCATAGTTCTCTCTCAACAGAGATTCAAAATAGACTAGATTAATAATCAGAAAGTTTCCAAAAAATACAATTGAGTTACAAGTTTTTAGATCATGCAACTGATGCAATTATTGAAGTCACTGCAAAAGATATCAAAGAAGCATTTGCAGTAGCAGCAGATGCAGAAATTAATCTCACACTTGATCAAGACAAAGTTGAAGAAAAAGATAAAAAAGAATTCTCTGCCAATGGAAAAGATTTACGCTATCTTCTTTTCAGTTGGCTTGAAGAGATACCATTTCTTATAATTACCGAAGGATTTGCTATTAGAAGGATTGAATTTGACATTCAGGAAAATAATGGATATAAAATTAGCGCAACGGCATTTGGAGAACCACTTGATGTTCACAAGCACAATTTCAAAGTAGAGATTAAGGCTCCAACATTTTATGACATGGAAATTAGAACAAACGGTCAAGTTTACATGAGATTCCTGCTTGATTTGTAAGTTTGGTGAAGATTTCTTTGCATAAAGCAAGAAGAAATTATACGTGTTTTTTAAAAATAAACTCGGAATAAGCATTATTGTGCTCATTAAATTAACAGGATTTCTTGTATTATCATTATTTGTACTTGTAATGTCTCCAGCATACGCAAATGTAACATCAATGTCATTGGAAAAAGGATTTTACACAACTGATGAGAGCTTCAAATTAATTGGAACTCAAGATGGAAAAGAGACAATTTTTATCATAATTCGTGATGCTGGTGGAAACTTCAAAGGAATGCTGTCTGATCCTTCTCCTGATCAGGGAGAATTTACCGCTATTCCAAGACCAGTTCCAAATTTCTTTAGTAGTGAAGGAATCTACAACGCAACGGCATTTGTTGATAATCAAAAAGAAGAAGAAGGTTTTACAATAAAACTAGAGTTTGATGGGAAAAAACTATTTGAAGTTCCAGACTTTGTGTTACAACTAAATACAATTGCAGATAAATCAGTTGAAGTAGAGAAAACTGTTTCATTTACTGCAAGTCTTACTGATAGTTCAATTAGTGATGCAATATTTAGTTTAGAGAATGAACCAACTGGAGCTACAATTGATCCAAATTCAGGTCATTTTGTTTGGACTCCAACAAAATCGCAAGGAAATATACAAGATGTTTTTTATACTTTCGATATTGTTGTAAATAAAGGAAATCAGGAAGACAGGGAGAAGATTACAATTACAGTCAAGAAAGCATATGAAGAACCAAAGCCTAAACCAAAACAAACAACACCTGAACCAGAGCCTGAACCTAAAGAATTAGAGATTCCAGCTTCATTTGTTGATGAAACAAAAGATCCACAAAGTTATGTTGACAGATACAACAATGAGGCAAGCTACAAAAAATGGTTTGATGATAATTTTGCAGAGTATGAGTCAATTTATCAAGCAGTAGGATTGGAGGAACCATTGCAAGTGCCGGCTTCATTTGTTGATGAAACAAAAGATCCACAAAGTTATGTTGACAGATACAACAATGAGGCAAGCTACAAAAAATGGTTTGATGATAATTTTGCAGAGTATGAGTCAATTTATCAAGCAGTAGGATTGGAGGAACCAAAAGAATTAGCAGCATTTGTCGATCCAAATCTGGATCCTCAGTATTACATTGACAGATACAACAGAGAAGATACTTACAAAAAATGGTTTGATAAAACATATCCTGACATTACAATTTATGATGCAGTTGGAGTTCAAGAGCCTGAAATTGAAGAGCCAGTAGTTGAAGAATCTGAATTTGGCGAATGTGGTGAAGGAACAGAGTTGATTGATGGGATGTGTGTCATTATAGACAATTCCGAAGGTGGCGGTTGTCTTATTGCAACTGCAACATATGGGACTGAATTAGCACCACAAGTTCAACTACTCAGAGAAATTCGAGACAATCAATTGATGAATACACACTCAGGCGCATCATTTATGGCAGGATTCAACCAAATCTACTATTCATTCTCACCAATAATTGCAGACATGGAAAGAGAGAATCCAGTGTTTAGAGAAGCAGTAAAGATTGGAATCACTCCATTGCTATCATCACTAGTTATTTTATCACATGCTGAGTCTGAATCAGAGGTCTTGGGATATGGGATAGGCGTGATTTTGATGAACATAGGAATGTATTTTGTAGCACCAGTCATAGTGATTTTAAAATCTAGAAAATACATCAAAATTTAGAAAAATCTGGAAATATTGTAAATCTCAATTGATCAAATGAGTAGTGAAATTAATTATTCAGTTTATTAAATTTGTATTCAAGGAAATTACAACTTGAAGAGAAAAATAATTTTCAGTTTATTGTTTGTGCTTTGTATAGCATCTATCCAAATAGCACATGCAGAACCAGAATTTGCTTTCAAGTTTGGTACATTAGGTTCAGATAATGACGAACTTGATACTCCAACTGATCTTGTAATGGATAAAAATGGAAAAAATATCTATGTAATAGATAACAAGAACAGCAGAATCAATGTCTTTGAAGATGATGGAGATGATGATTTTATTTATGGCTCATTTTGTGATATTACGGTAATTCAGAATTGTGATAACAATGCAGATGGAGCAAATGAAATAGGAGATGGTCAATTTAATGATCCAATCAGTATTGCCAGAGATGCATTAGGAAAATTTTTTGTTGTGGATTCAGATAATTCAAGAATTCAGATATTTGATGATGATGGAGAGTTCCAATCAAAATTTGGATCATCAGATAGTGGTATTGATGAATACCTAGGATCAGCTAAAGGAATTGCAATACAAGAATCAACAAAGAATATTCTAGTTTCAGATATTGAAAGAGATTCAGTTTCTGTTTTTGATTCTACAGGTGATTTTCTGTTCAAGTTTGACTCATTTGATGGAAATGATGATTTTCAAAATCCAACATACATGGTAATTGACAACTCGGAGGAAATGTTGTATGTTACAGACTCAGGAAATGACAGAATTGTAATCTTTGAGCTAGTTGACGGTACAACATGTCCTAGTGGAACAGAAGAAATAGTAGACGGCGTATGTTTTGTAGACGAGTTTGGTTCTTCAGGTGACGACAATGGAGAATTTGATGATCCATCAGGGCTAGCATTTGACTCAACCAATAATTTGTTATATGTTGCAGATACAGACAACAATAGAATTCAGATATTTGAAATAATTGACGGTACAACATGTCCTAGTGGAACAGAAGAAATAGTAGACGGCGTATGTTTTGTAGACGAGTTTGGTACTTTAGGAACAGGTAATGGAAATTTTGACGCTCCATTAGGAATAACACTAGATCCAACAAATGAATTACTGTTTGTTGCAGATTCTGACAATAATAGAATTCAGGCATTTAATGTAAATCCAGAACCAATTGCATTAATTCCAGAAAAACCAAGTAATCTCAAAGCATTTCCAATATCACCAACTTCAGTAATAATTTCGTGGGATGAACCCGTAATTGATGAAAACGTGCCTGAAATAACAGGATATAAAATTGAGTACAAAATTGGCTCAGAAGATTTTATGATAATTACTGCAAATACTGCTAGCACTTCTACATCATTTATTCATCAAGGACTTGATTCAAAGAATGTTTATTTTTATAGAGTGTATGCTATCAATTCAGAGGGAACAAGTGATTCATCATCAATTGTTTCTGTAAAACCAGAACACACCACAGCTCCTGCAGCATTAACGGCAACTGCTATTTCACCTAGTCAAATAAAGCTTTCATGGTCACCACCATCAGAAACTTTTGGACAAAAAATTAATGGATATGAAATTAAACGAGAGATTATTCCGGGCGTTTATGACAATATAGGAGACACAGATGCTAACACTAGAACGTTTATTGTTAGTAATTTAGCAATTGACAAGACATATTCATTTGCAGTAAGTGCAAAGATTGGATTTGGATCAACAGAAGAATCAAACGCCGCATCTGCCACTCCTAGAGAAGATTCTACAGATACATCAGAAGAACCAGTTACATCTACTGCAGTACAAATGACTGTTTCTACACCGCCAATAAAATTAACAGCATCTGTTGTTTCTTCAACTCAAATCAATTTATCTTGGAGTCCACCAGTAGAGAATGGAAAAACTCCAATTACAGGTTATAAAATTGAAGTAAAAAAAGACAGTAATTCATACACAACACTAGTTGAAGATACTGAAAGTACAACTAGAACATATTCACATACAAATCTAGTTACAAATACAAAGTATACCTACAGAGTATCAGCAATTAACAATGTGGGAATTAGTGAACCATCAAATGAATTTTCTGCAACACCAAAATCAACAAATGTGCAGATTAGTCCAATAGGAAAACTTTCAATCGATGAAGGAAAACTCCTATCATTTACAGTCAGGCTTTTAGATAATTCAGTCAAAGATGTGGTATTTAGTTTAGAGAAAAATCCACCTGCAGGTGCAAAAATCATATCAAATACAGGCATGTTTTCATGGATTCCATCCGCATCTGATGCTGGAAAAACCTACACATTTGACGTGGTAACAAAAAAAGACGGACTCGTAGATAGAGAAACAATCACAATAACTGTAAATGGCGTTATTGGGAATTCACAACCCACACCAGAACCTGAACCAGAGCCTGAACCTAAAGAATTAGAGATTCCAGCTTCATTTGTTGATGAAACAAAAGATCCACAAAGTTATGTTGACAGATACAACAATGAGGCAAGCTACAAAAAATGGTTTGATGATAATTTTGCAGAGTATGAGTCAATTTATCAAGCAGTAGGATTGGAGGAACCAAAAGTTGTAGAGAAAAAATTTGGCATATGCGGTCCTGGAACAAAGTTGATTGAAGGTGTTTGTACCATTGTTGTTAAACCATCTGTAAAGCCATGGTGGCAATTTTGGTAATTTTCATAAAAGTTAAGTTTTAATCATAATGCTTATTCAGCATCAGTATGGGGAAGTTGAGTCGAAATCTTAGAATTTGTGGAGACTGTGGGATTGCATACACTTCTGTAAGCTTTACAAAATACATAGATCAGTGTCCAATATGCAAATCACGAAGATTCGAATCTATTCCCATTAAAACAGATGATGATTGATTTATAGAAATAGTTTAAGATTCAATCTGACTAGATTTCTGAATCACGTAAAGAGTCATCCATGGAAAAATATAGTGAATAAAAATCAGTATCCATTCTCAAATTCAATGTTGTAATTTTTGATAGTTTCATAAGTGAATAATTTTTTTAATGCATGATAGACGAATTGTTTTTCTAGTGTTAATTTGTGATTAATAACGAGGTTAGATTTTTTAGTAGAAGTTTTTTCTTGTAATCATTGTCTGAAGACCCAGAAATTCAAAAAATTATGCAAAAAAAATTAGCAGAGATGCTTAACCAGAAAAATCAGCCTAAAATTGAGCCTGGAATAATTGATTTGAATGGTTCCAATTTTGACCAAATAATATCTGCTGAAAATCCAACATTAGTAGATTTTTGGGCAGAATGGTGTGGTCCGTGTAAATCTATGCACCCAGTATTTGAAAGCCTCTCAAAAAAATATCCAAACATAAAGTTTGCCAGAGTAAATGTTGATCAAAATCAAAATATTTCAATGAGGTATGGAGTTCAATCTATTCCAACATTTATCATGTTCAGATCTGGTAAAGTAGTGGACAAAATGATGGGCGCAGTAGGAGCTCCTGGAATTCACATGATCTGTAAAAAACATTCAGACTAAAAATCAGAAATTTTTATTTTTAAAATTTAATCTAATAACCGTATATTGGTTCTTTTTCTCTCTGAATTCTAACAATATCATTCAGAACTTCTTGCTCTTCAGGACTTAGTTTATGCATATACTTGGTAAGTAATTTTTTTGCATCAGGGGAGGGAGGAAATGTGTAAAATATCTCTTCTTCAAAGATTTGCCTTCCTATTGTAACGTCATTTACAGAGCATGCAACCTCATCACCTGCTTTTGCTGATGATACTGTTTTTTTGTCAAGTTGTAATTGATGAATAGTTCCAACTTTGCGTCCAGACATATTCATAAATGGGATTTTATGTTTTAAAGTTCCAACATCTACACGAACCCCAAACACCGCAGGATTGTTATTTCTAAATATCATTCCTTTAAGAAAAGTGAATTTAGCAATAGGAGTTAGTTCTGCAAACATTGCATCTTCTTCATTTGCAGTATCTTCTTCAACCCATGCGTTGTAGGTATCAATCAAACTGTAGATAACTTTGTCTTCAAATATCTTAATATGACTATCTTCTGACTCATCTTTTGCATCTGGCAAAATTTTAACATTAAATGCCAAAACAATTCCAAGATGTCGATCGTTTTCTTTGATTGCCTTTGCTTCCATAATATCACGTCTATTTACAGGTCCAATGTCGGCCTTTGCAATAGGAACTTGTGAGCGTCTTAGCATCTCAACTATAGCCTCAAGTGAGCCTATTGTATCACATTTGAGGATTATTCCATTAGTTTCAGTATCAATGAACACAGATTTCATTTCAGCTTCGATGAGCTTGGTGTATTTTTCAATCTCAGCATCATTTGTTGCAACATAAAGAGTACTTCCAGGAAGTACACCTTCAAGATCAGGTGACGCTATTTTTAGTCCTGCTGCTGCATCTACTTGTGAAACTGGTTTGAATTTATCTCGAGGATCTCGCATCTCATCAAGGGGTTTTGGCAAAAGTATTGCTTTGGGTTTTGTGACAATTACCGAATCTCTTTTTGCAACTACAATGCTGTTTTCTTTTTTAATTGTGCCATCAATTAAAATGATATTTGCAGTTTGACCCAATCCCACTTCATCATTAACTTCTAAAACAATACCGCGTGGTTCTTTTTCTTCCTGATTGAGTCTCTTCTGAAGATATTGTTGGGTCAATCCTACTAAAACACTTAGTAATTCAGGAATTCCTACACCAGAGCGAGCAGAGATTGGAACTATTGCAATTTCAGATCTAAAGTCCTTGACACGATAAAATGCCTCTGATTGATACCCAAGAATTGACAAAGTTCCGACAACATCATAGATTTTTTGATCAAGATCAGTTTGAATTGAAGCATCTTGTTCTTTGATTGCTTGTGAGATGAATTTTGTTTCAGATTTCCTCCATCCAGAAATTTGATCACATTTGTTTAGTGCAACAACAAAAGGAACTTTTCTGCTCTGTAAAATTTTCAAACTTTCATTAGTTTGTGGTTGAAATCCGCGATTCACATCAACTACTAGAATTGCTATATCAGCGGCAGAGCCCCCACGTGAACGAAGATTTGTAAAAACTTCGTGTCCAGGAGTGTCAATCACTAAAATTCCAGGAACCTTATGTTCTGCCTGTTCAAGTTTTTTGTATAGTATACCACAAGTTTCTTTGATTGTTTCAGATGGAAGAAAGCTTGCACCAATATGTTGAGTGATACCTCCTGCTTCTCTACCTTGAACCCCAGTACCACGAATTCTATCTAAAAGAGATGTTTTTCCAGAGTCTACGTGACCAAGAACTGCCACTATGGGCTGACGAATTTGCAAATCAGATCACTCAAATGCTACCCTCGATTCGTGATCAAAACTTTCTTGTGAATCTGATGCGTGAATGATGTTTTCACTAAATCCTAATCCAAAGTCTCCTCTAATTGAGCCAGGTTCTGCTTCAAATGATTTTGTTGCGCCAATCATAATTCTAGTAGTTGCAATTGCATTATTTCCTTCAATTATTGCTGCAACAACAGGTCCTGATGTGATAAACGATGTAAGTTCACCAAAAAAGGGTTTATCTTTGTGTACACCGTAAAAATTCTCTGCTTGTTGTTGAGTAAATGTAAACATCTTCAATTTCAATAATTTGAACCCCTTCCTTTCAAATCGTGATATGACTTCACCAACTAGATTTCTAGCTACTGCATCAGGTTTTACAATGAATAATGATTGTTCAGTCAATTCTATTTCTTTCTAATTCCGCCTTTGACGTATTTCTTTGTCCACTTTAGTTTTCTTGGATCACGTTTTAGGTCTAGCATATTCTTTTTGCATTTTGAAGAGCAAAACCAAAGAACAGTTCCATCATTTTTTGCAAGCATCGTACCAGAGCCTTTGGCTACAGGTCTGTCACAGAAATTGCATGGTTTAACTAAAAGACTCATATCTTATCACCTATTTGATTTTCTTTGCTTCTCTCTCGGTTTCTCGTAGCATTAGAATTTCGCTTACCCTAACAGAACCTTTGACGTTTCTTGTAAGAATTCTACCTTTATCTTTACCAGTAAGAACTTTAACTCTGACTTGAATAACTTCACCAGCAATACCAGTTCGTCCAACAATTTGAATAATTTCAGCTTGAACTACTTCTTCAGTTGTAGAGCTCATTGATCAGTCTTTCCACCTTTAATTTTAGCAATTGATGATACAACTTGGTCTACAATGTGTTGTGCATCACCAGCATCCAAAATTGCTGCAGCGGCAGAAGTAATATCAATACCCAAAGACTTGCCTAATTCTTGTTTACTTGGTACAAATGCATATGCTGCCCCTTGTTCCTCACATAGAATTGGAAGATGTGCTACAACCTCTGGTGGTTCTACATCTTCAGCGATAACAATTAGTTTGCTAGTACCACGTTCTATTGCCTTTGTGGCCTCATTGGTTCCTTTCTTTACTTTACCGCTGGTAGATGCTACTCTAACGGCCTCTAAGATTGGATTTACGAGGTCTTCTGGCGTTTCAAATTTAACATAATATGATTTTCCCATACTTCGTCACCCTTAGGGTTCATTCTCCATTCTCTCAAAACGTTGGAATGGTTTTAAAAGTGTTATCGGGAAATGGTTGTCTTGACTTTTTTGAGGTATTCGGACATCAAAGAGTCTAGTTTTTCTTGACTTTCAGCTTCTGCATAGATTCTAACTATCGGTTCCGTACCACTTGGTCTAATCATTACCCAATTTTTTGGATCTATAGTAATTTTAATTCCATCTGTAAGATCAGAATTTGGAAACTCTTCTTTAAGAGAGGAAATTAATCCTGAAACTTTTTCAGAAGGGCACGGTACTTTGTCCTTGGTAGTAAAAGAGGGAGGTAAAAGAGAAATCTCATCAGACAATGTTTTTCCAGATGTAGCCAGAAGATCAAGCATTAGTCCTAACGTCATACAGCCATCTCTTACTTGGTTATGTTTTCCATACATGAATCCACCATTTTCTTCAAACCCAATTAATGCATCAATTGGAACCATCTTCCTTGATACTTCTACACTTCCGACTTTAGTTCGAATAACTTTTGAATTAAATTTCTCAGTTATTTTTTCAATGTTAGATCCTGAATTCAAACAAGTTACGACTAGTGAGTTTGGATTCTTCTTTAAGATATGTTGAGTAAGTAAAAGTGCAGATTTATCACCAGTCAGAATGTTTCCCTTGTTATCACAGAATATACTTCTATCACCATCACCATCAAATGCTATACCTACGTCAGCGTTATTTTCAATTACAGTTTGTGAAAGCAGTGAAAGATTTTCCGGTGTTGGTTCTGATCCACGACCTGGAAAATTGCCATCTATGTTTTCATTTACAAGAAATGTTTCACATTGTAGTTTTTTGCAAAAAGTAGGTGCAGATACTGCTTGTGCACCATTTCCTAAATCTAAAACAACTCTAAATTTTTTTGATTCTATCAATGTAGAATCAATGTGGGAAAAAATTCCATCGATATAGGTATCAATAGTTCTATTTTCTATTCCTGTAGTGCCCCATTTTGAAGGATTTGTAATCCAGTTTTTGTTCATGTAGATATTTTCAATTATTAATTCATCTTCTCTTGAAATTTCCACTCCATCTTTTGCAGCAGGTTTAATTCCATTGTATTGAGGAGGATTATGAGATGCAGTGATCATGATTCCACCAGAATATCCCAAAGTCTTTACTGCAAATTCAAGACAAGGTGTTGGAATAATTCCTGCAACGTTACAATCAATTCCAATTGAATTAAGAGCAGCACTTACAACCTTGCAAACAATTGGACTTGATTCTCTTCCATCATATCCAATTAACACAGGTCCACACTCAAAGTAAGTTCCAATGGCCAAAGTCATATCATGAACAAATTCTAAAGTGAAATCGTCAGAAAACACTCCACGAATTCCATTAGTTCCAAAAAATTTTGCCATGTCACTATTCAATAATAGATAAATTTGTGTTTAATGGCAAAGTCGTTGCGGGAGTCGCCCAGCCTGGTCAAAGGCGTAGGGCTTAGGACCCTATCTCTTAGGAGTTCGTGGGTTCAAATCCCACCTCCCGCACCATTTTAATTTCTGTGAATGATTAATAATGAGAAAATCTTCACCAAACAAAGTCATGAAAAAGACAGTAGTAGGAATTACAATAGTAGGAAAAGATAGAGAGGGAATTGTTGCATCATTTACTAATTTTGCATTTTCAAAAGGCGGAAACATTGAGAAAGTAAATCAAAATGTAATCAAAGGTCTTTTTGGAATGTATCTAGAGGTATCATTTTCAAAATCACTTGATGTAAAGAAATTTGATTCAGAGATTCAAAATTTGGCTAAAAAAGAAAAGATGGATGTTAGTACTCATCATGAAACAAACTCAGAGAAAAATATTGCAGTGTTTGTAACAAAAGAGCCATTGTGTCTTGAAACAATTCTTAAAAATACAAAATCCCTTAAAGGAAAAATATCCGTAATAATAGGTACAGAAAATACATTGGAATCACTTGCAAAAAAGGCCAAGATTCCATTTGTCACAGTAGAAGAAAATAATCAAGAAAAAGCCGAGGAGAAAATTATTCAGATATGCAAAAAATATGATGTAGATTTAATTGCACTTGCAAGATACATGCGAATTCTTAGTCCCAACTTTGTTTGGAGATATCCAAATAGAATAATTAACATCCATCCATCTCTGCTACCCGCATTTCCCGGTGCCCTAGCATACGCGCAAGCATTTGAGAGAGGCACAAAAATTGTAGGCGTAACTTCACATTACGTAACTGAAAACTTGGATCAGGGGCCAATCATATTCCAAGATTCCTTCAAAGTAGATCCTAATGACACATTAGAACAAATAAAAACAAAGGGGCAAAAATTGGAAGCAGACACACTGCTCAAAGCAATGAAGATGCATCTAGAAAACAAACTTGAAGTACGTTGGAGAAAGGTTCACATCAAATCCAAGTGAATTAAATGACAGACATCAAATCACAGTTAGATCCAGATCTTAGAAAATTAATTTCAAAGAACAAACAAGTTGCAATAATTCCAGTGGGCTCAATTGAGCAACACGGACCACACTTGCCAATATCAACTGACACAGATATCGTAACTGAAGTTGCAAAAAGAATATCAGAAAAAAACAGATATCTTCTCCTTCCAACTATAACCTTTGGAGTATCATTTGAACATGCACCATTTTTTAATCTGAGTATTAGAGAATCTACTTTACGAGCAGTTCTTTCTGATTTGTGTATATCATTATTATCAAACAGAATCAATACTGTTTTCATTATTAATGGACATCATGGAAATCTAAAGCCAATAAAGAATATAGATATCAGACTAAAGAAACTCTCAAAAAACAAGCTTAAAGTTTTTCCATTATCTTATTGGCATTTTATGAATAGAGAATTTGATCATGCAGGATTTGTGGAAACATCCCTAATGCTTGCAATCTCAAAAAATGTCAAAATGAAATTAGCTAAAAAAGGACTAACCACAGATAAAATGACAAAGCAGCAAATCCAAAAACTAGGGAAATTAGCAAATGAATCATTTCCAAAAGCTACCAAAAATGGGATTTGGGGTGATCCAACAAAGGCAACAAAGAAAGATGGACAGAGAATTTTAGACGAAATCATCAATAATCTATCAAAAAGGTGTCAAACTTGCCTTACTGGGCATAGCTCATAGTTTCACCAATGGAAATTTAATATAACGCCTCAATATCCAAGTCAATAAGTGATTATAGATGTCCGTTGATATGGCAGTAAAAGTATTGGATGAGAGTATCAATCAAGTTGTATTGATAAAACTCAAAGGAAATAAAACCATCAGAGGCATGCTTCTGGGTTTTGACCAACACATGAACCTGCTACTCGATTCTTCAGAGGAAATTCCTACTGAGGGCGATTCTAAAAGCCTTGGAAGCATTGTAGTTAGAGGAGACAATGTCGTTATGATATCTCCTCCACCAGCACAACATTAGGTGATTTGAGATGACTAAAGGCACAACTTCTATGGGTGGTTTTACAAAGAAAAAAGTTCACATCAGATGTAGACGATGTGGTAAAAACTCACTTCATAAACGTCATCATGAATGCGCAAGTTGTGGATTCCCAGAGGCTAAACGCAGAAAGTATTCCTGGATTAAATGGTATACATAGATGCAAGAAATTGTATTAATTCTTAGTTCATTAGCAGGCGTTGCTACTGCTGCTGCAGTACGAAAAATGCCTCGAGATAAAAACCAATTACTTAGTCTTGGTGCAAGCTCACATATCAAAAGTCAGATTAATTCTCTAAAGATAGAAAAAGATATTCTCACTAAAACAATATCACGATTGTATCAAGCAGATACTGAATTTTCTAAAATTCAAAAAGACAAACTTTTACTGAAATACCAGCATCAATTAGGAATTGTTCTAGCGAAGCTAGAAAAACTAGAACAAGCAAGCAAACACCCAGACTTGGGTCCAGTGGGAGATGGTTTGATTACTTTGATGGATCAAAAATTATCAAAACTAGATGATAGACTTTATGAATTATCATCAAAGATCATCAGTTCAAAAGCTGAAACAGAAAGCATAGTAAAAGAATCAAAACAAGACATTTCAAAATCATTCAAAAATACATTCAACTTTGAAGTTCCAAAGAAAACAGAGACAAAACCAATTGAGATTCCTGCAACAAAATCAAGACAATCATTTGAGTTAACTACATTAACAAACATTTCAAGAAAAGAACCAAAGTTTCCACTCTTTGAAAAAGAAGAAAAACAAGTCGTAAAACCAATGCCACAGCCAAGAGTGATGCAAACAGAACTAATCAAACCAAAAGAAGAGATAGTTGAAGAAATTATTCAACCAAAACCAAAAGTTGAGGATAAAATTGAGATTATTCAATCAGTTACTCCAAAACCAGAAGTAAACTTTGAAACTAAACCAGATATCAACAAAGAAGTAGCAAAAATTACCGAGCATAAAGCATTACCAGAACCAGAAAAACCAAAGACTACAACACTAGATGATGACTTTGATGATGATACAGATGATTTAGATAAAATCAAAGGAAACATCATGAGAGTATTATCAAAGCTTGATCAAGCAGAGGTAGAGTGATTGTCTTACGATGATGCCATTGCGGCATTGTCAAATGATGCATTAAAGTTAGTTAGAGACAATTACATCATTGGATTGGGAAGTGGCAGAGCAGCTACTACACTTGTAAAATCACTTGGAAAACTAATCAGAATAAAAAATTACAATATTAGAGGAATTCCTACATCTTTGCAAATCAAATTGGTTGCAGAAAAAGTTGGCATTCCACTTGTAGAAGCTGATCAGGTGAGCCACATTGATGTTGTTTTTGATGGTGCAGATCAAATTGATTCTCAAAAATATGTTATCAAGGGAGGAGGCGGTGCACTACTACGAGAAAATATTTTGTTTAGCCTTGCAAAAAAAGTAATTGTCATGGCAGATAGTACAAAATTTGTAAAAAACTTTACAAGATCTGTTCCAGTAGAAGTTCATCCACTTGCAAGAAATTCAGTGACATCATCAATTCAAAAACTAGGAGGAAAAGCACAATTACGTTCGCTTGACAGAGGATATCCATTCTTTACAGAAAATGGAAATATCATTTTGGATTGTGATTTTGGAACAATAAAGAATCCCAAAGTTATCACTCAGAAAATCAAGCAAACCACAGGAGTTTTAGAGTCAGGAATTTTCCTGAGAAAACCAGACATTATTTACAGAGCCAAAACGGGCGGTAAATTTGACATACTATAGAAAGAGATAATTCAAATTTGTAAGAATTTCATTGTCAAACAAAGGATAATTCTAATAAGTTACAATATGTCATAAATATGACAACATTAAAATATCAAAAAAAGGTTAATCTCGACAATGCAAATTGCAACTTTTCAGCCAGATGAGTTACAATCAAAACCAAAATCAGAAAGACAAATCACATATTTTTGCAGATTGTGTAGACAATACAAAATTAAAACAAGAAAAGCCCATCTGCAAAATTTTCATAATGCAAATAGAGATACTGTTACAAAAAGAAGCAATAATGATCTAGTTGACGTAATTTTCATTGAATCAAAATGATTTTTGAAAAATAGAAAAAATTATTGTACAGACACTGATTTTTTGGCCTGTACTTTAGTTGGTGTTGATTTGGGTAAGACTATATCCAACACCCCATCTGTGAGTTTTGCCTTTGCTTGTCCAGAAACTACTTTTTCTGAAAGTGGCAATGTTCTATAATAGGAGACTTGACTACGTTCCTTTCTCAGATAGTTCTTTTTCTTTTCTTCTGATTCTTCTTTGTGTTCAGCAGATACTTCTAAGGAATTATCTGTCACATTTAGCTTGATGTCTTTTTTCTGAACTCCTGGAACATTCATCTTTACTCTGAGTTGTTTTCCCTCATCAATTACATCACATGAAGTCTCTTGCATATGTGGGAATCTAGGCATTGAAATCGAAGGAAATGATGAAAATGATTTTTCAAGATCCCTCCTAAAATTTTCAAAGGTTTTGTCCAGTTCTTCCCAACTAGAATGCCATGGGGAAATTCCATGTGAAGATTTCTTTGGTGTATTTTTAGAAACCATGTATTATGTTTTTTTGGACATACTTAATGTGTGAATTTGATTCTCAAATATGGAAATTAATATCCGCTGATAAGAACCAAACTCCATTAAAAATGCCAAATTCACGACTATCATGAGAGAGATTTCCAGAGGGGAAACATTTTAGTAAAATTATGAATATTGAAAATTTAACATATACTCTGTACACAATCTCATCAAACATATTAGCAGAATGAGAGGTTATTTTAGAACATCTATTTTTTGCCAAACTTTCCCAATAGTGGAACAAAAACATAGTTTGATTGATTTTTAATTTCGACAATTCCTTGTGATGTCTTTTGTAACAAGATTAAAGATTGCATAGAATCACCTACGGGTGCAATAATTAATCCATTTTCTGCTAATTGATCAATTAATGGAAGCGGAATTTCAGAACATGCAGCAGTAATAATTATTCTATCATATGGAGATGCTTGAGGATAGCCAATACTTCCGTCACTTGAGATTACATTGACGTTTTTAATTCCAAGTTTGTCTAGATTTTTTCTTGCAAACTTTACTAGTTCTGGTTTAATTTCAACAGAATAGACAGTTCCTTTCCCTACCATATATGATAAAATAGCAGTTTGCCATCCAGAACCAGTGCCTATTTCAAGAATTTTTTGTCCTTCTCTAACATCTAACCATTCAGTCATTCTAGAAACTACTGCTGGCTGAGAAATCGTTTGGTTTTTCATTATGAGTAGTGGTTCATTGTAATACGCATAATCTAGATCTGATTCTAGAACAAATTCATGTCTAGGAATTTTTCTAAATGCATTTTCCATATTTTTATCGTTAAGAAATCTTGAATTTTTTAAATAATTTATTAAATCATTTAATGCGATTTGATATCTTTTTTCCAACTAGATTAATTTGCATTTTTAGCAATTAAAACACTCTGTAAATTCCAAATTAATTTAAAATTCAGTGATTGGTTTCAGGATTTTCATGTCGTATAGAATTCATAAACTCAGGATTCTCCAACATTAATTTTATCATTTGCTGGCGTAAATCTTCATCATCCATTATTGCATCAAGCATAGGATCCATTAGTTGGTGTGACATATGAGCCAAGTGAGTTGGGTTTTGAATCATCAGATTATGCATGTCATAGCTCATCCCAGAATTCACCCATATCGCATGAATCACATCCATCATTCTATCTGAATTTTCAAACCCCATTGAATGAGAACTAGCATGCATTTGATAATTCGGACACCACGAACATGTACTATGCATTCCAGAATTCATCATTTCATGATGAACTGAATCCATCCATTCTGAATGCATTTTTAGAGAATTTTCCATTTTAGGGTGATTCTTCATAGATTCAATCATTTTTTCACGCAATTGCGGCTCACTTGTCATCGGACCCAACATATTTTTCATCAATTCAGGTTCTTCCTTCATTTGAGAAACCCAATCACTCATGGTATGCATCAGAATACTAGGATTCTTCTGCATCATCTCATGCCAATGATACATTAGCTTTTCATTTGTTACCATGTTTTGCATTAGTTGATTCATCATGTCTGGACGTTTGCTCATTATTGATGAATCATAGTTGCCATATCCTCGATCTATTAGTTTAAGGTACGTAGATGGCATAACACATGAAGGAATACCATCATTTTTTTGTATCAGAAGATATCCAGATTTGCATAAAACAGAGTCAGGATCTGCATATTTTTTCCATTGATGATGTGGCGACATGTTTTGCTGGGCAAAAGAATTTTCAAAAATTACAGAAATGCTAAAAACAATCAAAAGAACAAAAAGAAATTTGAAATTCAACAGAAAGATTTAGAGACATATTCATAAAAAGCAATCGCATAAAATCACAAATGTTAAAAATTTAACCAATTTTTCGCTCAACTAGTTTTCCATGACCAATCTTTCCAATAACCTCAAAGTTTTCTGCAATAATTTCTCCCCTAACAATTGTCTTTACAGGCCATCCTTTTAGATTTCTTCCCTCATATACAATATAATCAGAGAATCCACCAAACAAATCTGAAGTTACTTTTTTTTCTTTTTTCAAATCAATCATGGTTATGTCTGCATCAGAATTTTTCTCCAGGGTTCCTTTTTGCGGATACATTCCAAATATTTGAGCAGCGTTTTGACTAGTGAATTTTACAAATTGTTCTAGAGTTATTTTGTTTTGATTAACTCCATCATTAAGTAATATTGGAAGAGACGTTCCAATTCCGGGAAACCCTGCAAGTGCACCCCATACATCAGTTCCACCTAGTTTTAGTTTGAGTCGATTTGCCACATGATCAGTGCCAATTGTATTTATGAAATTCTTTGACAATGCATTCCAAACCGCTTTGGAATCTTTTTCGGTTCGTATTGGAGGCATAACTTTTGCAAGATACCCATTTTGTTTTTCATAAGATAATGTAAGATAATGAGGACATGTTTCAACATAAATTTTAGTTCCTAGTTTTCTCTCTTCTTCAATTTGTGCTAATGCTCGCTCAGATCCAATATGAACAAAGTAAATCACGCAATCATAATCTCGTCCAAATTTTGACACAGTTTTGATTGCTTTTGCCTCATATTCAGGAGAGCGACTCTCAGACCAGGCATGCAATCCATCTTGTTTTTTCTCTTTTGCAGTTTTAATTCCACATCCACATGATTCATAATCTTCAGCATGAACTAATACGGGACAACCAAGTGATGCAGCAGTCTTTACTGTTTGTTCAACGATTTTATCTGTGACATTTACCTCAGATTCAACTAGATGCGTAGAATCTGGCAACATATCCATGTATACATGACCAATTTCACCTCCAAGATTCATGTAAATTTTAAAAGACGTGATTCCTTTATTTACACACAAATTCATCTCATTGATTTGTTCCTGTGTAAAAATTGAAGCATGAATTGCATAATCGACATAGTGATTTTTAGATGCAGCATCAAGCTGTGCTTGCAATGACTTGCTGAACGGATCTCCCAGTCGGAGCATTCTCATCATGGTTGTTATTCCACCTATAGCTGCTGCATGAGACTCAGTTTTTGCGGCTTCGTTAATTGGGGAGTAAACACCATAATGAACATGGGGATCAATCGGACCTGGAATTGAAATCAATCCGTTGCCATTAATTTTTTTATCACATGCAGGAGTATCATGAGTGAATCCAATAATTTTTCCTTCATCAATTACGATGTTTTTGTCAATCATTCCCTGAGGCAAAATAATGTGAGTGTCTGTAATCACAGTATCATACGTCATCTGAAAACATTATTCTTTGCAGTCTATTATGCGTTGAGAAAATGAATAAAAGTACAGCTCAAAGAGGTATTACGTTGGGCCGGTGATTTAGGGGTATAATGCCTCGTTCGCAACGAGGATGTCGAGGGTTCGATTCTCTCCCGGTCCACCATTACTTTAGAATTAAATTCCTCGCGAACTAAGGTTTGTATTACCTACTAAATTAGCAGGCATTGAAATTATTGGTTTTGCAAAGATACGATAATAGAGAAATATTCCTAAGATCTCTACTTGTTCTACTAGTAAAATAAAATACAAATGCTCTAGCCATCCTCCCGAAAACTCATTCATTATAGCATATGTAATTGAAAATGTATAATCAAATGTAGAATAAATTCGGTTATCAGAATCATAAATTATTTTAATATTTTTTAGATTATTTGGAGTTATTTGTTCAAAGTCATTTTTTAAAACAATTGCATCATAAAATAGAGCCTTGTCCTCAGAAAAAACAGATTCCCCTCTTTCCATGAAAAACATTGTACTACCAAAATACAATAAAGATAGAACAGACATCCCAATTACAAATTTGCCAGTCTTTCCAAAAATTGTTTTTTTCATCTGTTTTTCAAAAATAGTCCCAATTCTTCCCAGTTTTCCTTTTTTAATTAAAATCAGTAAAACAATACCCAACCCAGAAACAAGTCCAAAATTACCTATCCATTGATCAGAAACATATTCTACAAAAATCAACCTTAGAGGCAAAAATACTCCTAAAAGGAATCCGATCACAATTAGCTTTTCTTTAAAGTCACCTTTGCCCATAACCCTAACCCAGATACAATAGAGACTCATTCGGTTAAAACATTTCTAATAAAGTATATTCCAGAAACTATTATACATAAATAAAAAATATAATTATCATGGAAGTTTTTGACGGCAAAAAAGCTGCACAGGATTACATGTCAAAACACACTTTGGCATTTTCCACTCCAGAACTAACTCTAATGAGATTTGCATTTTGGTTAGGCGATTCAGTACCAGATCCAAAAAACGAAGGAAAGGGAATTCCAAGAATGATGACATATTTGACTGAACAAGATTTTCAACCAGTACTTATTGATGATGATAAATACGAACCATCTGGTGCAGTTAGAAGTTCAGCAAGTGTTGGAAATGCGTACAAAGAAGTAAAAACAGATGGAAAGTTTTGTTCAGAATGCGGTACCAGTTTATCTGCTACGGCAAAGTTCTGTCCAGAGTGCGGTACAACACAATAAACAGAAAATAATTTTTTGACTAGTTTTATGCTTTAGTTCCACACTTTGTGCAAAACTTTGCATTTGGTCTTAGATCAGCACCACATGAAGAACATCCATTCTCACTATGAGGGGCAGTTCGTCTTGGCATTAAAGATGGATCAGGTGAAGGCAAGGTTCCAACATCTCCAAACGCCTCTTGTGCAGAAACAATTCCTGGTGGACCACCACCTACTGGGTTTTGTGCAGTTCCTGCTCTTGGTGGCACTCCCATTCCTCCTGCCATCATACCAGGATTTCCCATACCAGGCATCAAACCGGGAGACTGGGTAGTTCCAGAACCTGAACCCATTGATTTTTTCATTTCAAATATTACTTTGATTGCAAGAAATTCTAATGCAGAATATGCAACAGTATAATCACCTAATTTTTGGAAGAATTCTTTGTCGCTGAGTTGTCCTTTTTTGTACATGTTGTTTGTGTCTAGAAATGATTCGTAATAGCCCTGTGATTCATCAAACAGACTCTGCAGTTTATCAAACAGCATGTTTAGCGTATCGACTTCACCAAATGACATATTCTCACTTCATTTTTGGAATATTAATTACTTTAGGATCAAAAAAGAGGAAAACGTGTTTGAGTTTATGCAAGTGCTCTATCAATCATATTTTTGTATGATTCTTTAGAAGCTGCACCTACTTGTTGGCTTACTATTTCACCTTTGTTAAGGAGGATTAAGGTTGGAATACTAAAGACATTGTATTTAGATGCCAATTCATTGGCCTCATCAACATTAACCTTGACAAATTTAACCTTGCCATCATAGTCATTAGCCAATTCTTCAACTACTGGACCTACCATTCTACATGGACCACACCATTCGGCCCAAAAGTCTACAAATACAGGAATGTCAGAGTTTATCACATCGACTTCCCATGATTTTGCATCTGAAATTTGAGTAATTCCCATTGTAATGTTGGTGGGTCAAACGTACCTAAAAATGTTCACCAGAATTAACACCATATTTTTTGTTGTACAATAAAATTTCATATATACTTAAATGACGTTTTGGTAAAATCCAGATATGAGTTCAGAACAAAGATTAAAGAAATTACGAGGTTCTGGAGGCTATGTTATGGCCACAGTTACAGATGAACAACAGATGAAAGGCAATCTAGGCGGTCCTGATCTGTTTTTAGCTCCAATCGGAAGATTAGAAGCTGAAAGAATTACTAAACATTTTTGCAATACTTGTGAAAAAGAATTTGAAGGTTCTCCAAAAATAGAATTTGAAAATCCTAACGAAGAAGTTGCAGAAAATCTTGTTCTATATGAAAAAGGACAATACATTTGCAATGCATGTAATGCATCAATTGCAGAATATAGAGAATTTAGAAAGCAGGATGAATCAGGTGAAGTTGGAGTTGCAAAACCAATTGAGCCATCTATTCAAAACACTCCACAACAAGTTGCAGAACCAACAATTCAAACCCCACAAGAAACAGTAACGCAGCCAGGTCCAACAACTTCAGTTAGCTCGATTGAAGGAAGAGGAGTATATGATGAAAATGCAAATAAGATTGGCAATGCAAAGCAGGTGGGAATTGACTCTACACAATCAATGGTTCTAGTAATTACAAAAAATGATGGTACTGAAGGAAGCATTCCATGGAGCAATATCAAAAAAGTTGGCGAGATTATTTTATTAGGAAATGCAGAAGAGAAATCACAGCCTGGAAAGTGTTCTAATTGTGGATTTGGCAACAAAGAAGGGTCTAAGTTTTGTGAAGAATGTGGAACAAAGATCTAGTTAGTAAATGTAATCAATGATGCTAAGGGGATAATGGAATTGGCAAAAAGATCCATCTCAAAAGGCATCATCAAAGATATCATCATTGTAGGCGTTGGAGTTTTAGTTATTTGGATAGGGCTTCAAGTTGCATTTGGAACACAAAATCCATTTTATGTGGTTGCAAGCGGAAGTATGATTCCAGTTTTACAAGTATATGATGTGTTAATCGTACAAGGACACGAACCATTTGAAGACATCGAAGTAGGTGACATCATTGTGTTTAATCGGCCATCTGATCACAATCGAGTCATTGTTCATAGAGTTGCATCAATAATTGATGATGATCCTAAAACAGTTAGAACTAAAGGTGATGCAAATCCTGCATCCATTCCAGGTACAGATTTTCCAATTACTGAAGAAGAATACATAGGAAAAGTTGCACATACAATTCCACAAGTAGGGTATGTGACACAATTACTAAAACCACCAATTAACTATGTCATAATTGCAGTTGTAATTGGAATAATGGTTGTAAAACAGATGGCAAAGAAAAAAAGTGAAAAAGAGCTTACATTTACTGATCCGTTAGATTCAAAAAAAACAGATACCATTGAAGAATTATCAGACATTGACAAAATGGAAAAAGATTCGGAGTATTCTAAACACATGGAAAAATCCAAAGATGTAGAAAAATTGGAAGATTCTGAATATTTAGAAGAAATGGAAGATGTAGAAAAAGAAATGAAAGACATAGATGAATCCATTGAGGATTCAGTTGAAAAAAAGAAAGACAGAGAATAGAAAAGATCTGTTAGAAATCAGGCAAACAGGTTCACATATGCCTTTGAAAAGCAATAGATCGTCCTGTCTGCTTGGTGATATTATTACGTAAAATTTACTAAAAAAGGATCCTCAGAAATTATCAGTTTCAAGAGTAGAATCATTTATGAATTAGCACAAAAAAAATTGCTCATTGAAATATCTAGCTGTTTTTTCAGTATTACTTTTATTTGGTTCAGCATTTGCACAGACTCCTTTTCGTGATACAGCAGGATTGACAAAAAATGGAATAGAGTGGTGTGAAGAAAATTATCAATTATACAAGATTATGGGAAAAGATTTTTTTGAACATCACAAACATTCAATTGAATCAAGATTATGTGGAAATCTTTACAATGATGATTTATGGACATATTCCGAACATGATAGATATCAAAAATTAATCGAACAGAGTAGAATGTATTACAATTTAGAAATCCAAGAAAGTGTTGAAGAGTCTAAAGAGGGAATTGTAGATACAAATCCTGTAAATGTGAAAGAGATCCCACAAGAGATAGAGCAACAAAAAAAGGAGCAACAGCAAAAAGAACTAAAAGAATCAAACATAGAATTAAAATCAAATGAAATAATTATTGAATCGCCACAAATTGAAGAGGTGAATTCCGAAGGTGGCGGTTGTCTTATTGCAACTGCAACATATGGAACTGAATTAGCGCCACAAGTTCAACTACTCAGAGAAATTCGAGACAATCAATTGATGAATACCCACTCAGGCGCATCATTTATGGCAGGATTCAACCAACTCTACTATTCATTCTCACCAATAATTGCAGACATGGAAAGAGAGAATCCAGTGTTTAGAGAAGCAGTAAAGATTGGAATCACTCCATTGCTATCATCACTAGTTATTTTATCACATGCTGAGTCTGAATCAGAGGTCTTGGGATATGGGATAGGCGTGATTTTGATGAACATAGGAATGTATTTTGTAGCACCAGCCTTATTGTTTTATGGATTTCAAAAAAGAAAAAATCAGATTTAAAATAATTTTCTAAAGGACAGAGTCTTTAGTTTTGAAGACTCGCTTAAAGTATTCAGATGGTTCATGTGGTTCTTCAACGTCATTTTTAATCCCTGCCAAATTCTTTGCAAGATTCTTTTTGTATCCTATTTGCATCTGTCTTTGAATTTGGATTCTTTGTGCTTGAGGAGAACCCGCACCATGCATGGATTCGGTAAGATATCCAACTGCATTTCGACCAAGAGTCATATTTTCAATTAATCTAAGTATTCTCATTCTATTTTCAACATCAACACCTTTTCTTCCTGCTAGGTATTTCTTGAGTAGTGGTCCTGCTTCTGGATGTCTAAAGTCTTTTTCAGATGGAAGAGTAACTACCAATCCACCTGCAATATCTTGTGCAAGTCTACTAATTTCGTATGGGAATCGAGTAACATTATGTTTACAAACTTGTGCAAGCATATCGTCATTAAGATAAACGCCAGATTTCATCTTATATCCTTGATGAGAAGATGCAATTCCGGCAGCAAAGATTGTCTCATTTAGATGAGTCATCTCAATTATTTTGTCTTTGATATGAGATACCTTTGGAACTCCATTATAATCTGCAATTGTGGCTGCAGCACCAATTAGTACATCGCCAAGTCCTGTTTTACAGACATAACTACGTCTATGATAACAAGTAAAACGCTCTATAAGCATGGATGCAAATTCAAATTCTCCATTCATGAAAACTTTATCCCATGGAATAAAGACTCTATCTAAAATGATTAATGCTTCTTGTCCACCAAATTTTGCGTTACCATCATCAATATCACCTTCTTCCATACTTCTAGTGTCACAAGATTGTCGACCATAGATGTAAGTAACTCCTTTTGCGTCTGCCGGAATTGCACCCACAATTGCCCAATCTTTATCATTTTCTGTCAATCTAATTGTCGGCATCAAAATAATCCAGTGTGAGTTAATACAACCAGTTTGGTGTGCTTTTGCACCAGACACATAAACTCCTTTTTCATCACTATCCACAATTCTTGTAAATAGATCAGGATCATCTTGTTCTGCAGGTCCTTTGCTTCTATCACCTTTAGGATCAGTCATAGCACCACCGATTACAAGATTTTCTTTTTGAACCATCTTTACAAATTCTAAAAATCTTTTATGATAATTTGTTCCGTGTTTTTCATCAATTTCAAATGTAGTAGAGTGTAAAGAATTCAATGCATCCATTCCAACGCATCTTTGGAAACATGTTCCAGTGTTTTGTCCAAGTTTTCTTTGCATTTTATTTTGTAAAACTAAATCTTGTGCACTTTCTGCAATGTGCAAAAATCTGTTAACTCTCAATCCAGTAAGAGATGAATTAGCAGATGCCAATTCTTCTTCACGTACTGCAAGATCATAAGTTTCTGCAACTGCATTAATTGATGGCCTAATCATGGGATGGTCTACTGGTTCTTTTACTAGTTCTCCAAAAAGGTAAATTTTGAGATCACGGCCTCTAAGACTTTCAATATAATCATCGCCTGTTCTAATAGTCTTCAATACGTTTGCCATCTAAGATTATTCAGTTCTATGTTGTATAAATATTCTAAAATGTAAGAATAATTTTTAGGAATGACTGCGATCAGAGTCCTATTCGGACATCAAGAATACGACAACCCTTTCCTTTTTCCATGACTAAAACGGGATTCATGTCTAATTCTTTGATCTCTTTAAAGTCAGAAACGAGTTGAGATAATCTCTGAATGCATTCAGAAAGCTTTGCAATATCAGATGGTTTTTCACCTCTAACACCTTGCAGAAGTTTTTGAGTCTTAATTGATGCTATCATATCATCTGCTTCTAAATCAGTAACTGGTGCAAGTTTGAATGTAACATCTTTTAGAACTTCAACATAGATTCCTCCCATTCCAAGCATAAGTACTGGACCAAAGCCAGGTTCTAGTTTTGAGCCTATGATTAGTTCTTTGCCGCCTTTTACCATCTCTACTATCAAAACACCTTTGATCTCGGCATTCTTGTTGTATTTTTTAGCATTTTTGATAATTGTTTTGAATGCATCTTTAATTTCTTCATCATTTGTGAGATTTACCTTAACACCACCAGCATCAGACTTGTGAATGATCTGTGGTGATGCAATTTTCATAACAACAGGATATCCAATCTTCTTTGCAATCCTTACTGCTTCTGTTTCATTTTTAGCTAATGCACTTTGAGGTAAAGGCAAACCATATGCTTTGAGAACTTCTTGTCCTTCTTCTTCTAGAAGATTGGGTCTCTTTTCTTTTTTTACCTTGTCAAAGATCTTTTTTGCTTTATCTTTGTTTACTTTGAATTTAGTAATTTTTCCATTTGGAGACTTAATCCAATTAGAAAACCTAATCATTGCAGAAAGTGTTCTTATTGCACCTTCTGCATATGTGTAATATGGAACATTGCCCTCAGCTAGAATTTCTTTATTAGTAATTCCTTCATCCAGTCCCATTAAACTTGCAAGCATTGTTTTTTTGTATTTCTTTGACATTTCAACAATGACTTCAGCAAGCTTGTCATAGTTGAGAGTACCGGAAGGAGTACACATTGAGATAACAGAACCAACTTTTGGGTGTTTTAGTACACGATCCAAAACATTACGGAATCGATTAAAATCTGCATCTCCAACAATGTCAACAGGGTTTCTTGAGCTTCCCCAAGGCGGAATTACCTCATCAATTTTTTTTCTAACACTAGTAATATCTGCCATCTTAATTTTCATTTTAGAACATGCATCAGTTGAAATTATTGCAGGACCACCTGCATTTGATACTATGACAAGATCACCTCTTGCTGGTAGAGGTTGTTTAGAAAACGCAGTGGCATAATCAAAGAGTTCTTCCATAGTATCAACTCTGAGAGCACCAGACTGTTTTAGTAAAGCATCATAGATCTCATCTGAACCCATCAAGGCTCCAGTATGAGACATTGCAGCCTTTGCACCTTCTGGACTACGTCCAGATTTGAGCACAAGTACTGGTTTTTTGAGTTTTTTAGTGATATTTTTACAAACTTTAAGGAATTCCTGACCATCGCCCATATCTTCAAGATACATAACTATGACTTCGGTTTGTTTGTGGTTTGCGAGAATTTTTAGAACATCAACTTCACTCATTGCAGCTTTATTTCCAAGACTTACAACGGCTGAAAAACCAATGCCCTGAGCACTAGCATCTTCAACCAGTGCGGCACATATTGCTCCACTTTGAGATACAAGTGCAATTTTTCCAGACTTTGGTGTAACTTTAAGAAATGTAGAATTCATCATTGTCTTTGGATCAAGATTCATTACGCCAAGACAGTTAGGTCCAATGACATGAATATTGTATTTTTTAGCAATATCTTTTAGTTCCTGTTCTCGTTTTGCCCCTTCTTCATCGACTTCTTTGAAACCTGCAGTGATGATAATTACTCCTTTGATTTTCTTTTTACCACATTCTTCTAACACCGGTGCTACCAGTGTATTTTTAATTACAATTACTGCAAGATCAATTGGTTTAGGAACATCTAAGACACTTTTGTATGCTTTTTTGTAAAATACTGTTTCTCTTGTCGGACTAATTGGATAAACTGAACCTTTGAAACCATTCATAATATTAGATGTGATTGTAGCACCTACACTTCCTCTTTTGTCAGATGCCCCTATGACAGCAATTGATTTTGGCGATAAAATTACAGATTCTGCCATGATTAATTGAGTCTAAGGATTTTCCATAATAAAGTTATTCATGGATATTGCTGATCTCTATGTTTTTAGCTTCCCAACATCTTTCCAGCTAGATTCTCTTTTCGTGGAACCCATTGAATTGAAAGATTAGAGAATTTTCCCATGATACTCCAAGCTTCACGTGCAAGATCCCGTAGTTGTTCGTTATTTATTGCAAATTCATGGTTTAATTGATTAACAGTATTTTTAGAATCACTAAAAATCTTAATTTCTTCATTAGAATCTACAAATTTGTTTAGTGCAGATATTATTGCCATATATTCAGCCTGATTGTTTGTAATTTCTGGTTTTTTTTCATAAAATGATTCTCCAGTTTCTTTAACAAAAAATCCAAAGCCACCGTTTGGACCTCCAGATCCATCTACATAAACACTAATTCCCATCTTTGTACAACCTCGTTATCTTCACACTTAGATTAACTACTAACATGTAAATTATTGTTGATATTCCTTGGGATGTAAATGAGGCCAAGTAAGGATCATAGTTAATCATCAGAAAATAATATTGCAAAACCCATCTAACAACAGTATAAACAACTTCTGCAATTCCAAGTGATGTCACTAGTTTTTTGAGATCATGTTTTAATTTTACAGTATCAGTCCTGCCAGACGCTAAACGATATTTTTTTCGATTATCAAAATAAAATAACACACTAAAAACTGAGAAATAAATAACATAATCTGCAATTGTGGTAAAGGTTGTGTTAAGATAAGCAGTTTGTTCAGACAAAATTTGTGCAATTATTGCAGAAATTATGATTGATGCTGCAAACGCAATTAGAATATTTTTGTTAAGCTTGAGATATTCGTGTAACACGTTTTTTGGATTTTGCTTGTTACAATTAAACTCAATCTAAAGTAATCTTGAGAAATATCAATAATCCTGCAAGTTCTGCAATTCCCACTCCTAACATGTATGGAAATATCTCATGAGAGAAAATTTCTTCCATCGAAAAATAAGCCAAAGAACCAATTACATTATGTAAAAATAACATTCCTGCAACTACAATCATTCCTAAAGGAAGTTGTGCACGTGTCTTACTATACATATTTCCAAATATTGCAATTAAAATTCCCAATATCCCCATATTTGCAATTGAAACAATAGATAAGATCAGAGAAGTTGTTTCCATTTAGACAAAAACACCTCTGAGCTTTTATTTACTTTTGTCCAATTTTGCTTCAATTTCTTCAAATGTTTCCATGTTTACTTCAAGAAAATTAGAGATAAAGTATGCAACTCCATATTTCTCTCCAACTTTACTAATCATATTATTTTTTTCAAGAACCTTAATGTGATGCTGTATTGCTTTATAATCCAAATTCATCTCTTTTGCCAGTTGATTTGTATTGAATGGTTTTTCTTTTAATTTTGAAATAATTTTTAATCTATTTAATCCCCCACGTGAACCTGCAAAAACAAACCAAAGCAGTCTTTTTGCATCAGGATCATTTGCCATAACTTGTGAATTTCTTCTTGGTTACTACTAAAAGGTATTTTGAGATTAAATCAAAATAGAAACTATAAAAAACATAATCAAGCAAATTTCAGTGAGAGACATGATGTTAAACTATGATGCACCGTTATACAGGCCCCCATCAGAAGCTAGATCACTAATTTTTCAAGTAACGTTAGGCTGTTCATTTAACGAATGTTCTTTTTGTGATATGTATAGATCAAAAGAGTATTCTGAAAGACCATGGGATGATGTCAAAGCCGAAATTGACATGATGGCAAAATATCTTCCAGATACTAGACGGGTATTTCTTGCAGATGGTGATGCACTAAATCTTGATTCTGAATACATGATAAAAATTGTAAAATACATTAGAGAGAAATTTGCAAACATTGAAAGAATTTCTTGTTATGCAATGCCAATGAACATTCTAAAGAAAACATCAGAGGAACTAAAGAAAATGAATGAAGCTGGGTTAGATATGTTCTACTTGGGGATTGAAAGTGGATCAGATATTGTTTTAAAAAAAGTAACAAAGGGGGCTGTTGCAAAAACAATCATCAAGTCTGTTAACAAAGCAAAAGAAGCAGGATATGTAATGTCATGCATGGTAATTTTGGGGTTAGGAGGAAAAAAATACTCAAAAGAACACATCAAAGGAACTGCAGAAGTAATTAGTGCATGCTCACCCAATTATGTAGGCGCACTTACACTTTATTTAGAAAATGGAATAAAACAAGAATTTCTTGACAAGTATAATGGAGAATTTACAAGAATTAATGATGATGAATCGTTAGATGAGCTTCATGACTTGATCAGTCAGATAGAAACAAAAGATGAAATTATTTTCAGAGCAAATCATGGTTCAAATGCATATACAGTCAAAGGTACTTTTCCCCAAGACAAACAAAAAATGATGGATAATGTAGAATGGATGAAGCAACATCCAGAAATTATGCGTCCACAAGGTTTACGTGGATTCTAAATTAGATTCTCTTGATTAAGATAAACAACTTTGAATATCTTTACGGAATAATCTCCTTCAAATATTTTAGTTGTATGGCCTTTATCAGAATTTAGAACTCTGAATTTGTATTCATAATTACCATCATCTCCAATATCAGTCTGTGCAAAATGAACTGCATGATTATTCTTGAAGATTTGAATTATTACAGGATAGCCTTCAACATGATTTGCAACTTTCCCTTCAACAAATCCCCAAGGCAGTTTATTTGCTTGAGGAGCATGAAAGAATATGGTTGATTTTTCAAGTCCTATCATTGAATTAATTGGAATTATTTCAGTTTGTGGTTCATGTGTATGATTATTTATCATGATTTGACCAGAATGCGGATGAGCAAAAGCTGAATCTGCTGAAAATGATAAAAGAATACTCAAAGTCAAAATGCTTGAAAAAATAACAAACTTGTTCATAGCAAATCTACCATTAAAGTGATTTAAGAATTTTTAGATTAAAGGTTTTCAATGATAGATTTTAGATGTTCTGGAAGTTCTGGAAGTTCAGTGTGACTCTCATTGTTTTGGAGATTTTCAGGACCTATTCTTCTAACTCGTTGGGTTCCAATAAGAGTGTCAATATTTCTTTGAATGTCTTTTTCAGGTAGAGTGTTCTTTAGTTTTTCAAGTACGATTTCCTCATTTTCAAATTTTTTAATTGCATATTGTACAAGAATGGTTTTTTCTTCTGAAGAGAATTCAGTCATATTTTTGCCATGTGTATTATGGCTAAGAATCTTTGGTTGGTAAAAGATAGTTAAAATACAATGGGCTGTAAATTAACCTACTTGGTAAGTAAGTTACAACTAATTTCAAATGTGCTCACTTTGAAACGATATGCTGCAATTGCAATAATTAGTGGCACAGGATTAGGAATAATCTATTATTTTTTGACAATGTCAATGTTACCATCTCATCTGAACATTACAATGGAGATAATGCCATCTTATATCATAACATCAGTTGGACTAACCATTACAATTTCTGCTTTGGCTGGAATTAATTTTGCAATGATGGCATTTAAGATGAAAAGAATGAAGATGATGAATTCGGTAAAAAGCAATTCTTCATCGATTTTAGGCGGAGTGTTTGCAGCATTTACACCTGGATGTCCTGCATGTACTGCGCCACTGGCAGTTATTTTAGGGGCAATAGGAGGATTATCACTATTTCCAATGCAAGGATTAGAATTGAAATTTGTTTCAGTAGGAGTTTTAATTTTCTCTATCTTTTGGATTTCAAGAGGACTTCAAAGTAAAAGTTGTTGCAAGATAGGATGAATGAAAATAGTTATTTTGCATCATTGAAGAACAAAGAATTTTTGATTCTAGAAAAATTGTGTGATGAATCAATATCTCCTACTGAAAAGGAGAAAATGGAAAAAGAGCTTAGACATGTTCGCTTAGAGATTAAGAAATTAGAATGAATGTTTTTGAAAAATACTTGTCAGACCAATTATTCTAAAGAGTTTAGTTAAATATGGACAAACTCTAAGACGTGCATGAAAAAATCACTCTACATGAATATTTTAGTTCCTCTTGATGGCTCAAAGTATTCGGAAAAAGCCCTTATCCATGCATGTGAGATGGCAAAGAATTACCAATCTCGTTTGACACTTGTGTATGTTGTTGAGAAATCAATTCCAATTAATCTTTTAGATAGAAAAGAATATCTTGAAATTCTAAGAAAGTTTGGAAATAAAGTTTTGACTAAAGGAAAAGAAACAGCTACTAAACGTGGTGTTGATTCAAAAATTATTATGAAAGAAGGTAATGTCTCATCTGAGATCATAAAACTTGCAAAAAAAGAACAGTGTAATATTATAATTGTTGGAAGTAAAGGACTGGGTTCAGCAGCAAGATTATTTCTTGGGAGTGTTTCAAACAAACTTGCAAATAATTCTCCTTGCTCTATCCTAATTGTGAAATAGGTATTTTTTAAAAAATTATTTTACTATCATTACAGGCACAGACGATTTGTGAACAACGTAGTTTGACACACTGCCGAAAAATTTTTCCTTGATACCACTCATCCCCCTTGTTCCGAGGATTATAATGTCAAAATTCAAGGATTCGGCAAATTTGGTGATTTTAGAACCAGGATCGCCAAAATCTATCTTTCTCTCAAATAAAATTCCATTTTGGGCACAAAGTATCTTAGCGGATTCCATCATATTGTCTGCAGCTAGCAAAACAGGTTTTTCTGGATAACTCAGATGATGATATTTTTTTGGAATATTTGATATTACATTCATTCCTACTAGTTTAGTATCACAATTTCTTGCCAAGGAAATTGCCATTGAGAGTGCTCGTTGGGAATTTTGGGACCCATCCAAGGCAACTAAAATTTTCTTGATTTGTTTCTGTATCATTTATTTTTACCAAATGCTCCCTGATGATCACTTAGGCAACACGAACATTGTTTTGTATAGCACTCATCAGTTTTTTCATGTCCACAAGAACCACAGTGACAGAATACATCATCTCGCATAATTTCATATTATTTTCTTGATAGTTAAACTAATTCCAAGTTATCATTATTGAAAATTAACATATTTTTATGATAATTATTTTACTGAAATCATGTAACAAACTGAAATCGGTCTTCTTTGTAGCCTTTTTGTAATTTTCCTTCGATAGGAATTTTATTTCCACAAAACTGACAACAGTTGTTTTTATCAAGATACCAACCTCTTATGCTAAACCCATAACGATTTACGACTATTTTATTACATTCAGAACAATACGTATGTTCCCACTTGTGTCCGGGAACATTTCCAAGATAGACATATTTCAATCCTTGATCTTTTGCAACTTGGTAGTGTTTTTCCAAAGTTTCCACAGGTGTGCTAGGATATTCCATCATTTTGTAGTCAGGATGAAATCGCAAAAAGTGAATTGGCATCTCTGGTCCGAACTCATCATAGATGAATTTTGAGAGTTTTTTTGCATGCGTTAAATCATCACCAACTTTAGGTACAATTAGATCAGTTATTTCAATGTGGATTTTTGTCTTATCGCGAATTTCTAACAATGTATCAAAAATCGGTTGAGGATCAGGAACGCCAATGAATTTTCGTGTGAACTCTTTCTCTGCGTTTCCTTTAAAATCAACAGTAATTCCATCAAGAAATTCATTCATCATGGATACTGATTCAGGAGTATCATATCCATTTGAGACAAAAACATTGAAGAGTCCCTTTTTTCTTGCAGCAATACCACAATCACGTGCAAATTCAATGAATATTGACGGTTCATTGTACGTATATGCAATTCCATGAGCACCATATTTTACAGCAGTATTTGCAACATCTTGAGGAGTCATATCAATTCCCTCAACTTTGCGTCGTTGACTAATATCAGAATTTTGGCAATATCTGCAGAGCCAATTGCATCCGGTTGTTGCAATAGAGTATACTTTACTACCAGGAAAATAATGTATCAATGGTTTCTTTTCAATAGGATCAACATGACCTGAAATTACTTTTCCATACGCATATAGATGTAGTTTTCCATTTTCATTTCCTCGTATTCCACATAAACCAATTTGTCCCTTTCCAATTTCACAGTATCTAGCACAAGCAGTACACTTTACCTTATCATTTGGAAGTTTTTCATATAGTTCAGCTTCTTTTCCGAGTATTGTCGTCATGTTTTTTATTGTGTTTTTACATATTTAACAAGTATGAAGAATATCAGAAATTTTACAGATGAGGATGGAAAAGAATTAGTCAAAACTGCCAGAAAAGCAGTTACTGAATATTTGAAAAACAAATCAAAGATTGCTGATTCGGGTTTTCATTCAAGGTTTAATTTTGAATCAGGAGTTTTTGTGACGATTAACAAAAAAGATTCTTTACGAGGCTGTATCGGTTATCCTATTCCAATCAAAAAATTATCTTATGGATTAATTGATGCTGCAATTTCTGCTGCAACACAAGATCCTCGTTTTACACCAGTAAACATTGATGAATTAGACAATATTGTTTTTGAGGTAACCGTGCTTACTCCTCCCGTTGAAATCAAAGTAGATGATCCTTTGGAGTACTTATCTATCATCAAAGTAGGAAGAGACGGACTAATAGTAGAGAATTCATACTCTTCGGGTTTACTTTTACCTCAAGTTCCAACAGAGTACGGTTGGAATGTAGAAGAATTTCTACAACATACGTGTGAAAAAGCTGGTATAAACAAAGACTCATGGAAAGAAAGCTCAACTAAGATATCCAGATTTGAAGGCGTGATATTCAAAGAAGAGTCACCTAATGGAAAAATAGTTCGAGAATCAACTAACAATTTTTTATAAAATAAGGTGTAATTCCTAACATGATAAGAGAACCAGTTGTTGCTGGACAGTTTTACCCAGATACAAAAAAGGAATTAGAAAAGATGATAAAATATTGTATCGAGCACAAGTTTGGTCCTGGAAAACAAATCAAAGAATCAACTGAAAAAATATTTGGAATTGTTTGTCCCCATGCAGGATATGTGTATTCTGGTCCCACAGCATGTCATTCCTACAAAGCAATATCATCACAAAAACCAGAGCTTGCAATAATTATTGGACCAAATCATTTTGGGATAGGAAAAAATGCTGCCACAATGATAGATGCAAAATGGGAGACTCCATTAGGTTTGATAGAAGTAGATTCACAGGCAGCTCAAGAAGCTGTAAAAAACTCTAATGTTATCGAGATAGACAATTACTCTCACTCACAAGATCACAGCTTAGAAGTACAGGTTCCAATGTTACAATCAATTCTTACTAATGAATTTAAGATTCTTCCAATAATTTTACTTGAACAAAATTTGCAAACAGCTACAGATGTAGGAAACGCAGTATCAGAAATTGCAAAAAAAAGAAATGCAATAATTGTTGCATCATCAGATTTTACTCATTATGAGGAAAATTCTTTTGCACATCTTCAAGATAAGGCCCTAATTGCGCCGATTTTAGATTTGGATGTGGATAAATTTTATCAAGTGTTAATGGAGAAAAGAGTATCTGCATGTGGATATGGGGCTATCGCATCTGCAATGATTGCATGTAAAAATTTAGGTGCAACTAGAGGAGAACTTCTTAGTTATGCAACAAGTGGAGATGTTTCTGGAGATACAGACTCTGTTGTTGGGTATGGTGCCATAAAATTTGTTTAACAAAAATAACTAGAATCCAATGACATAAAATCAGAAATTGTTTTTAATTCAAATTTTTTGTAAATGATAAACCAGATTGTTCGAATCCTAATTTCTTGTAGAATTTATGGGATTCCTTGCGTTTATTGCCAGATTCGAGCCTGATTCTATGACATTTTTTCTCTTTTGCAATAGATATACAAGAATTGATTAGTTTTTTTCCAATTCCTTGATTTTGAAATTTCTCTTGAACAATTAATTCTGGAATGTACAATTCTCTGCTAGTTTGGTTAAGTCTTGACAAGAATATAATACTCACCATGCCAATAATTTCAATACCATCAAATTCTGCTACGAGTATTTTTTTATCAGTGTCATCTATGTATTGCTTTACTAATTTTCTAAATGACTCTATTTCAGAATCTTTTTGTGGTCTTGGACGTCCAAGCTCATACAGCAATCCAAGAATAACAGGTATGTCTTTAACCATAGATTCTCGGATAACTACATTTTCCATGAATAGTTTTTCTCATCATACTTTAAGAATAGTTTGATTCTAAATATGGTAAAGTTGGAGAATAATAATGGATGAAATTACATCACAGACAATTTTAGCAGCATTAATTATTGCCGCAGTTGGAATTTTTGTTGGCTCTAGAATTTGGATGCTTTTTAGGAAATAAAACACATAGTTAGAATTAGGACAACATACCAATCATTGAGTTGATAGATTTAGTGGCACATTTTAGTTTGAAAATTAATAATTTTAGTATTAAACTGATTTAGTTTTTAATTTAAATAATTATGTGCTAATTTTAGCTTCAGTATATTGTTTAGCTAGAGAAAGTAACTCATCCACCCCAAGTGGTTTTGAAATTACTTTGATCAGTCCTTCTTTTACTGCCTGTTGATTCTTTGGTTCAAGTTGAGAGTATCCTGTAACAATTACTACTTTGGCGTTTTTATCAATCTCTTTGATTTGTTTGAAGGCTTCATATCCATCAAGTATTGGCATGTCTCCATCCATTATTACTAGAGAGGGATTCGTATCTTTGAATTTTTCAACTGCTTCTTGCCCATTATTTGCTGTTTGAAGCTCATATCCATGTAATTCTAAAATTTCTTTATAGATTGAAATCAAATCTACATCATCCTCTACCAACAGAATAATACTATTCATGCTAAAATAATATGCTCATACTTTACTATTAAAGACTACGTTTGTTATAATAATCACAGACAATTTTCTGTTATTTTAAATAAAAAATTGAGCCTAAATGAGATTAGCATTTTATGCAAAATACAACTTTATACATTCACATAGTAGGTAATTTTCAGAGGATTGGACTTTGAGCAATAGTAATTTTTTATCAAAATCAACAATAAACTATAGAAGAACTTTATTTATTTTAATTACAATTTTAGTGGCAATTACTATCATCTATCAATCAAGATCATTTCTCAATGATTCTCAATTCAGTTGGATTTCAATTCCAACATATGCCATTCTTCCAGGAACACTTACTGTATATTCTACAGTTCTTGCAATAAAATTATTCAAGCAGAGACATTTTCAGGCAAAAGCATTTTTTTTCTTTGCATTAGGTGCAGCATCATGGTTTATAGCTGAGCAAATTTGGCAAGCTTATGATCATATTTGGGAAGGTGAACCATTTCCATCCGAAGCAGATATTTTTTATGTTGCATCATATCCGTTTATCACTGCATTTTTGTTTCTTTCAATTAAACCGATAATCAGTTCAATAAGCAGAAATGTTTGGTTGTTTGCAATTGCTTTGTCTTTCTCTTTTTTGATTCCAACTCTCTTAGTATCATATAATGATATTTCAGGAGAAGATTCTTTTGCAGCATCAATTGCTCTTACATATCCAATATTAGCATCAATTAAATTAGTTCCAGCAATTATTGGCATACTATTTCTTACCAAAAAAGGTGCAAATTTTTCTTGGATGCTTCTTTTATTTGGACTAATAACTTATAGTGTATCAGACACGTTTTTCCTTTTTGCCGAGCTTGATGGATCCTATTTTGATGGACATCCAGTGGATTTGATGTATGTCTATAGTTTTCTCTTGTTAATTTTTGCTCTTCATGTACGTTTAAGAATTGCAAAATTACCTGAAAATGAAAAACAGGCGATGTTTTTTTCAGACAACATACAATTTGAAACTATCAAACAATTTGTAATTCCCTTAACGTTGGCTATTGTTTGTTTGGTTACCATCATATCACTAATCAATGTAGTTTTTATTCAAGAAAATAAGGAGATATCCACCCAAAATCTAATGCTCGGCATTGTTGCAATGTTGGGTGTTTTTGTTATAATTGTTTTAACTATCAACAAAAATCTTTCACAATTAGTTAAAATGAGAACCGATGAACTCGTAAAGCAAAAAAATAATCTTGAGAACATAGTAGAAGAAAAAACCCACAAGTTATTAAAATCTGAGCGTCTTTCTGCAATTGGGGAGCTATCAGGGCGCCTGGCACATGATTTGAGGAACCCATTATCGGTTATGAAAATGTCTGTAGATTTGATAAATCAAAGTCCAGATGATACAAAAATTTCAGATTCCAAGGTAGTAGAGCGATTAGATTTGATTAAGAAGAGTATTGACAGGATATCCCATCAGGTTGATGAAGTTTTAGGTTTTGTTAGAAATTCTCCAATAAAATTAAATTCCATTTCGCTATCAGAACTTGTTGAAAATTCAATAACAAAGATTAATGTTCCAAAAGATATAGAAATTAAATTTAATAGGAATAATTTAAAAATTAAATGTGATCCAATCAAACTAGAAGCTGTTGTTATTAATCTTATTGTAAATGCGATTCAAGAAATGCCTAAAGGAGGAAACCTTGAAATAAAAACATATGAAGAAAAAGACAATGTGATTTTAGAATTTATTGATTCAGGTAAAGGAATACCAGAAAAATATCTTGACAAAGTCTTTGAACCATTATTTACAACAAAACAAAAAGGAACTGGTTTAGGATTGGCAAGCTGTAAAAATATTGTAGAGCAACATCTGGGCAAGATTTCTGTAAAAAACGATCCTACAACATTAACCGTAACAATACCAAAGGGATTAGTTGAAGAAACTTCTAAAATTAAAAATAAATTACAATTTTCTTAAAAGAGTAAATCGAGATTTATCAGGTTCTATGTCTTCATGCATGTCAACATTGCTTACAACGCGGACATTATAGTTCAACCATCTTTTATACACATTTCTAAATTTCTGATTTTCATCTATCTGTTTTTCTGTTTCTTCAAATTTCTCACAATTCATAATGTATTTTCTTGCCACTCTATACATTTCTGCAATTCCCTTATCCAAGGTATCATCATCTAAATAATTCAATAATTGATGCGTAAAAACAAAATCGATTGAGGAATCCTCAAAGGGCAAATCAGTGATGCTCGCTTTCTTAAAACTTGCAAATGAGATTTTTGATTTTGCCATTTTCAATGCATTGTCATTTAGATCAACTCCATGAATTTGGAAACTTTTAGGAAACAATCTCAAATCAATTCCAGTACCGCATCCAATCTCAAGAACACTTGTACAATTCAAGGACGTGGCCAAATCTCTAGTGTATTTTGCAAATTCTTCATTGAATTTTGCTTCATTTTCATCAGCGTACTTGTCCCAAAATTCCTTATTGTAACTCATAAATTCATTCAAACAAAAGCCGTATTTGATACTAATTGTTCAGTGCCGACATTTGCACTGGACAAGTCGTGTGTCAAAAGTACAATCATGTGGGCCATCCGATCTTCCTTGTGTTGGGATTTCTTTCATGCAATCATCATGACGACCCTTCCTGCAAAACCAACAGATTTCAGGAGTGTCACCATTATCACACGAATCCATGTTTTCTACTCATTTTTGCTGGTAAAAAACTTCGTGGAAAATTAGATAAATGTTAACCATGGCAAGAATCTCTCATCTTTTCCCATTACCACATCAGAGAATGATTTTTGAAGTGCTTTTGTGATGTTGCCCATCTTCCCGTTTCCAATCTTTACTTGATCTATTTGAGTTACTGATTTTACTTCAGCCGCAGTTCCTGTCATGAAAATTTCATCAGCTGTATAAAGATCATCTCTTTCAAGATCTCTCTCAATTACAAATCCACTATTTTCTTCAATAATTTGAATAACACTGTCTCTTGTAATTCCTTCTAATCCTCCTGCTGAAAGTGGAGGTGTTTGGATGATATCATCTTTTACAACAAATATGTTTTCAGCACTTCCTTCAGCAACTTTCCCATGTGAGTTTAACATTATTGCTTCATCATAGCCATTATTCAAGGCCTCCATTCTTGCAAGTGCAGCATTTGCATAATTTGATGCAGCTTTTGCTTGCATTGGCTGAGATCTAGAATCAATTTTCACCCAGCTTGACATTTTACATTTTGCACCAGAGAATTTACCTGCTTTTGATTCACCCATTTTCCATTCCCAACAAGCAATAGAGACATCTACTTTGTTTTCAGTAGGAGTTAACCCCATTGTTCCATATCCATAGTATGCTAATGGTCTAATGTATGATTCTTTGAGTCCGCTAGCTTTAACAGTTTTAATTATTGCATCAGAAATTTCTTTTTTTGTAAATTGCATTTTCATTGAATATAATTTTGCAGATTTGAATAGTCTGTCAACATGTTCAGGTAATCGAAATATTGCAGAACCGCTAGGTGTGTCATAACATCGGATTCCCTCAAATATTGAAGTGGAATAGTGCAATGCATGAGTCAATACATGGACTTTGGCATCTTTGAAGGGTACTAATTTTCCATTCATCCATATTTTGCCAACCTCTTTCATAGGAGTCGAAAAAAACACTGCTAATTTAAAGAATTAACTTTTGACAAAGATTTTGGTCAAATCTGTAAACTAAATATCTAGTAAAAGACAAATTATACTATGGAATGGATGTTAGGTTTTACCGCTATTGCTCTTTTAGTGATAGGATTGGTGGGTCAGGCTTTTGAGATGAGAAAAATCAGATTATCAACATACAAAGATGAAGATTTAGGCTCGACAAATATTTTCATGAATAAGAAAAATCTAAAATGGTATGCCATTTTGGGAATAGGAATTGTTTTGTGGTACGTAGCTGAGCGTATGTAAATTATCTATATAGATCAGCTCTATATACTAGAAATTGTAACATATAGTATCGCGTGTTTAGGGTAACGCCCGGACTGAATCTAGATAATGGTCCAAGAACAAACCCTCGATGGCGCTTACAGGTGTAAAAACCCGTACGCCACACTTTCACTAAATAAAATTAATTTTTGAAATCTCATGATGAATTGCTTTTATTGCTTTTCTTATGTTGTCATCAGCATCTTCTACAACAATTATAATTCGTGAAGTTTCTTCTTGTGCATCCATATTCAAAATATTTAATCCTGCATCACCAATCTTTGCACTAGTTCTTGATGCAACTTGTTGAACTCGCCACATCTCATCACCAATCAATGTAATCACTCCTCGATTGTATGTAATGGTTGCAAGAGAATCAAATCCTAACAAGTATTTTTCATTTCTTTTTACATAATCACCATCCAAGAATAAAATTCTAGAGAATTCTATTCCGTCTTTGGTAAATGGAGATAGCATTACAAATTCACTGTAACGCTTATCTTTTTCCAAAGATGTCAATAACTTTTGGATTAAATTAGTTTCAATTCTAAAGATTGCGCAATTTTCTTTTCCTGTAACTATTTTGATCGGATGTCCTTTTTGTTCATCTAATACCCTCTTTATTGTAGTAGTTTTTTCGGGATCATTCATATTTGTAATAATTATTGGAATATCCACCCCATTTTCTACAATCTCTTTAATTGCTATAGGATCTAAAATTTTCATTCCGAACATACCTGCTAGTCTTGCTTCATTGTATGACAATTGCAGAACTTGTGATAGATTAGATTCTACAATTTTTGGATCTGCAGAAACCACTGCACTATCTTTCTCAAAATCTATACTAGTTTCGTATATTTTATGAAATAGTATTCCAAGATCTGCTGCGGTCCTATCTGAACCGCCACGCTCGTATGTAGTTGTAACGTTTCCAATTGTTTTTCCAATAAATCCCCCTATAGTAACTACTTCGTTTTGTTCTACTAATAGCGCAATTTTATCCATATTTTCTCTGGATTTTGAGGCAAGAAAATTAGTAGACTCTATATTGTTATCTGTAATTATTGGCCAATCATCGAAATCTACAGAATCAGATTTGATACCATTGCTTTTTAGAATATAGTTCATTACATGAGACATCAATATTTCACCTGAAAATGCCAGTGCTCTAGAGCGAATTTCATCTACAAATTCTTTAGCATTTAGTGCATCATCAAGTGCTTTGCTGGCCTTTTTTAGATTCAGATCAATAGTATTTTTGCAATTCTCTTTATTTTCAGGACTTACCAATTGAAGAATTTTATCATAAGTAGATTTCACAATATCTAAAGAAGGACTTTGTCCATTTTCTGCATTTTTTCCCTGCTCTAAAATTACATCTGTAAGCGAGCGTGTTTTTCCATTATGTGTTGTTAGCGGGGCTGAAAAAACTGCAATTACTTTTGAATCTTTTTTCAAATTGTTGATGCGAGCGATTATTTCTGGAATCAGTATACCGTCAGGGCCAATTGCACTCCCACCAAATTTGGCAACGACTAGTTTAGTCATAGTACTTTATCAAAAATCAGTGGCCTTCTATTAAGCATTTGATTGTTTGATTAGTTTTTTAATAATATTTGATGCAGTTTTTGCACCATTTGTGTTTGTTTGTTTTCTCTTTTCTTCTAGTTTTTCTAAAATTAATGTGTCTAATCTTTGGAGATCATCAAAAACGTATCCTTGTTCTAGAGCATTATCTTCTTGTTCAAAATGACCTTTAATTGGAATGAATATTGCAGGTGTGCCGTAAGCATTTGCCTCATCTATGGTGGATTTACCAGCTAGTGAGATTAAAAGATCTGCTGCAAAAATTATTTCATGTAAGTTATCTACAAATCCTAAATTTCTGACATTTTCAAATTTTTTAGTAACTGCAGGACCAGACACTAGAACAATTTTGATGTCTTGATTTATTTTTGAAATAGACTCTAATGCTTTTTCAATTAGAAATATCCCAGCATCTGTTCCTCCAATGGAGACAACAATTGTTTTTCCCTCAAATAGGAATTTTTCGCGTAATTTCTCTCTTGAAAAAGCGGTGGTTCTAACTATGGGCCCTACTCTTTTGACATTATCAAAATCATCTCCATTTTCAGGAAGAATCACCAAATCGCATTTTTTGCTTATTTCTTGCATTGATTTGTTCATTTTTTTCTCAATTAGTGATGCTAATCCTTTTGTAAAATGAGTCTCCAAGATATCGGTAACCAATACGGTAGGGATTTTCATTGTTTGAGCAACAGTCAATGATGCAAAATCCTCATCACTAATGACTAAAGTCGGATTGTCATCTTGCAGAATCTTCTGTGAAATGTTTTTACATTCTTTGTAATAATTGTAATAACTCCACAACCATTTTGCTGGATTCTTTAGAGTTCCATTTTCAACAATAAATGAAGGTGGTTTGTATACATCTTGAACTTTAAAATTCAAATTTTTTAGAATTTCAGCTGCTCCGCTACCTGTAACAAAATTTGTGGAAATGTTTTCAAAATTATTTACGATTGCAATATCTCTAGTCACATGACCTAATCCAATAGGGCTAGAAAAAAAATTGCAGACATTCATGAGATTCTTATTTTTTCATCAAATTTGTAGATTCTCACATGTCTCAAAGTTTAAATGGTTTTTAACAAGGTAGGTTTCTGGGCTCATAGTCCAGGTCGGTTATGACGTCGCCCTTACACGGCGAAGATCCGGGGTTCAAATCCCCGTGGGCCCATCTCCATAATGAATATCAAATAGAATACAATCGTAATTCTGATAAAATCCCGCTTAAATTCTATTTTTGTTCTTCTTTAATGTCTTTTTTTAATTTCTCAAGTGTCTCAACATATTCTTTTTTCATCAGATTTTCGGGCTTTGTTTTGTTGTTTTTGTTAATTTGTGGTTTACTTTTATTTTTCATAATGTTGTATTCACATCCATGGAAATTTGTTTAGTTTTCACGTGTGTTTTTTCGTGGGCAAGAACTTTGGCAAAAGTATCGGAATTTCCTTCCCACTTGAAAGCACAAACTCTGCAATTGTATTTCATTGTGTAAGATTCTCTATGTGAATACATGAAGGCAGACCTGCTCTGAAAATGAGAATCGTATTGAGCAGCTGTCTTATCATGGATTCACTTGTACAGTATTACACTATCTAACTATTAAGACAAGTTACAGTTGACTTTGGGCATGTTTTAGTCAACTGATTCATAGTTGATAACTACGATTATGAGTTAATTATGCTAGAGAACATATTTGCAAGAATAAAATGGAAACAAGAAAATTGCAAACATCCTATACTATACAAATCATTGTTTGTTGGTACTATAAAATTGACTAACTAGTATCAAAAATAGTTTTTTACTTTCAATGAGCAATCAAAATGATTTCCAGAAATAAAAAGTGGATGCTTTTCATTATGCCATCTAGCATTACTGCTGAAGGTTTACACATTGCAATTCCTTTGTTTGTTTTATTTCTTGGAGGAAATGTAGCAGATGTGGGGATTGTAATTGGATTACATTACGGGTTTTCGTCATTAGGTTCTATTTTTTGGGGAAAAATTATTGACAAATACCATGTGAAGAAAGGAATTTTGATAATTTGTTTTTCCGTAATTGCTGTAATTAGCTTGTCTATGTTTTTTGTATCTGAAATTAGTCTTGTTTTTATTTTTTCTGGGATTTTAGGATTTTTTATAATTGGAAAAAATCCTGTGACTCATATTTTGGTAATGGAATCCGTGCCAAACAATCAATGGAGTGTTCTATTTTCACGGATTTCAATTATTGCAAGTTTTGGTAGTCTTTTTGCATTTCTTGTGGGTGTACTATGGGATTCGTTTTTTGATCTTAAGCCATACTTTGTTTTTTGTGCATTGTCTAGCACCACTGCGGTAATACTAAGCATGACAGTAGAGAAAAAGAGCTTTATTGAAAGAGAGACACTTGTACATTCAATTTATGGTCTAAAGCATATTTTCAATTATAACAGATATCACTTTCACGTTGTATATCAAAAAGTTCCAAAAATTCATGATTTCAAACACATAATTTCAATTTTCAAAGGTAAAGTTTCACATGAGATTGGAATTTTATTTTTTGCAAATTTTTTATTTTATTTTGGTAGTAACATCTACTTTACAGCATTTATTCCATTCTTAAAAAAATACGATTTCACTGATTCCCAAGTTTTTCTAGTGTATATGATTCAAACCATTACATTACTGGTAATATTTTTTTTAGTTCCTAAACTAATTTCAAAAATTTCTGAAGAGCGTGCAACGCAATTAGCATATATTCCACGAATGCTGGGAATTTTAATTGCTGCCGTTATTTTCCCTCAAATGATTGGTATAGAATCGTTTGTGACTGCAGTAATATCTTCATGTTTAATGGTTGCATCATTTTCAATATACAGTACTGCAAATTCACTTATTTTGTTCAAAACCATTCCGAGAGGATTTGAAGGAACATACTTGGGTGTGAATAGCTTTATGATCGGGTTAGGAATATTGTTAGGTTCTTTGACTGCCGGGTTTATTTCAAATGTATTAAGTTACTCGATATCCTTTGGCATTGCAGCAGTTTTGATACTGTTATCTCTTCTAATGTTTAGATTTTATTTAAAAAACATATTGTCACAAAAAGATATTGTATAAATTAAGATGTGATGTTGGATTAATTTATGGTTTAGAATTTCTGTCTACATACAGTCTCATCCTCAGATGGCATAGCCCATGGATTCATTTTAACTTCATATGTCCTTATTATGATGTAAATCTAAAAATTGTTCAAGCATCTAAAAATTATTTTAATTGGAGAACATTAACGAAACAGAATTTTCAGTAATTGTAACATCTGCTTCTTTTTCTAATGTTGACTGAACTATTGCCTCTAAGAATGCTTTTAGAAAAATTGAGCCCTTCTTTCCAAAACTATGATGTATGCTTACTGCATTGTTACTTTCATCTCTTTGCATATCACACATTCCATAACCACAATGCTCAAAGTATATCTTGATAAATTCCGATACGGAGTCTGGCGTAAGTTTTTTCCATTTGAATAAAATGAAGTCACGTGGTTCCTTTGTGCCAATCGATTTTGCCAAATTTATGATATTTTTTTCATCAAGCGAATCAAGTATTTCTTTGAATGCACCTTTGCTCATCTCAACCATGCCAAATTTTTGCATGAATTGTTCCAGTTCCACATGGTCTCCAAAGATTTGATTTGCAAGTGTGTTAAGACTGATTCTTTTCTCTTCAGCTTCTTTTCTCAAACCTTTTTCATAATTCTCATCAATTCGAAATGTAATGGTTGATGTTTTTTTGGTCAAATCTCTTTGTAATTGCAGTTGATTGCAGTATAAACTTCTTCGTTATATCTCACAAAGGGCAACAATACTCATGAATCAAAATAATGAAAATATAGGAATATCTGCGGATCAACTAAACAAGGATTTGACCCAACAAGTTCCATTGCTCTTGTTTGATCTTCGACTGAAAGAGGATTTTGAGCAATCTCATGTGGAAGGATCTGTTCATGCAGTATGTAACGCCCAAGCAAAAGAAAAGATCATGGCAAAAATTCCAAAAAATACCAAAATTGTGCTGATTTCAGAGCCTGAAGAATATGCTCGAGAGACTGCATCTATGATGAAGGCATTTGGATTGGATGCTCATTATCTTGAAGGGGGATTTTCTGCATGGACTGGAAAAATAGCCTCAGGTCAGACTGGAAAAACAATAACACCTGATGAACTTGCTCAAAAATTAGGCTCGGTGTTTCTTCTAGATGTTAGAAACAATGAAGAGTTTACAGAATTTCAAATTCCTGGAAGTGTAAACATTCCATTAGGAGAACTTTTTGATGCAAACATAATCTCCAAAATTCCAAAAGACAAACAAATTGTAACCATTTGTCCACATGGAAATCGTGCTATGATTGCAAGTTTTGCTCTGGCAAGAGCAGGAATTGATTCTCAAACACTTGTAGGTGGATTAGCAGGATGGAACCAAGTTCTCAAAGATGTAACTATTGTAAATGAACCAACAAAAATTATCCAAATTCAAAAAATTGGAAAAGGCTGTCTATCATACATTATAGAATCTGATAGAGAGGTTGTTGTAATTGATCCATTGTATCCTTTTGAAAAATACATTGATATTTCCAAGCAGGAAGGATTTCAAATTACCAAAGTTTTTGATACTCACCAACACGCAGATCATGTTTCTGCTGCAAGAGATCTTGCCAAAGTGACTGGTGCAGAATTATATCTTTCAAAATATGAGGGATATGACTTTGATGCAAACTTTGTTGGAGATGCAGATGAAATATCATTTGGTAAAACAAAACTCAGGGTAATTCACACTCCAGGTCACACACCTGGGAGTCTAAGCTATGTAATTGATGAAAAATATGTCTTTACTGGGGATATCTTATTTGTAGAGTCAATTGGAAGACCTGATTTAAGAGATAATGCAGAAGAATTCACAGAAGATCTTTACAATACATTACATAACAAACTACTCAAGCTTTCAGATGACACTATAGTATTTCCAACCCATCATGGAGAAGATGTAGAATCTAAAGGAAATGCTTTTTACTCCACCATACAACGAGCGAAGAAACTCCCATGGCTGGATATCTCAAAACAAGAGTTTATCAAAAAAGTAGTTGCAACTACTCGTCCACGACCAATGAATTATAGAAAAATAATTTCAGTCAACAAAGGAGAGTTAGAACTGGTGCATTCAGAGATTCCTGATTTGGAGATTGGTCCAAATAGGTGTGCAGTAGATGCCAGTTGAGATTTTCTTAGATCCTCTAACTCTATTTCTTTCAATTATTTCAGGAATAGTAGTTGGATTTAGCTTAGGATTGATAGGAGGAGGAGGCTCTGTTCTTGCAGTACCATTGCTGATGTATGTTGTAGGCGTAAAAGACATTCATGTAGCTATTGGTACATCTGCTCTTGCAATAGGAATTATAGCTTTGATCCATCTATTCTCCCATAGAAAAAATAGGAATTTGGAAATCAAAAAAGGCATAAAGTTTGCTTTTCCTGGAATTGTAGGAACTCTAATTGGTTCACAACTTGGTTTGTGGACTTCTTCAGAATATTTGTTAATTATGTTTGCAGCATTTATGGCAGCAATTGGAGTTATGATGATGAAAAAGAAAATTACTAAAATTGAGACAACCGGTGGACATTCAGTATTATTTTTAGTAAAGAAAAATCTACCATTATCTGGTTTCTCAGTAGGAATGCTTTCAGGGTATTTTGGTATCGGTGGTGGTTTTTTAATTGTTCCAACAATGATGTATTCAGGGGGCTTAAACATCATGCAATCAATTGCAACATCATTGGTTTCAGTTAGCTCTTTTGGACTAGTTACTGCTGGAAGATATTTTGTTTCAGGTAATGTAGATGTTATAATTGCAATGTTGGTTATCGTGGGCGGAGTATTAGGAGGTTATTTTGGCATAAAAAGCTCAGAAAAAATACCAAAAGAAAACCTCGTAAAAATATTTTCTATTTTGTTATTTGGTGTTGCATCATACATACTGATAAGAACAGTTATTCTTTGATTGCAAATGATTGCACCATAAACATATTCCATATATCTAAAATTCACTATATTATACGCATGAAACAAAAATCAACCATTGCGTTCTTTTTAGGCGCTATACTTGTATTGACTATCTCAAGTGCTCAAGTTGCATTTGCTGATTCTGATAACGATGATGATGACAAGTATGAAAACGATTATGATGATGACTATGATCGTGAAAATGAAAGAGAACACGAATCAGAACGAGATGATTATGACAAGTATGAAAACGAAAGGAGAAGCTAAACTCCTAAAAATCTAGCAATTGTTCATTTTTTTCAAATTTCATGCAGAATTATGTCTCATTTTATCCCAAAATGGTGGCTCCCCCGTGGATCTATTTAATTCACAGAACATCAGGCTCAAAATTATCGGAATTATTTTCAATCATAGCTAAATCTAATATAGTATAATGATATGAATGTCATATTATACTATGGATATTATAAACTACAAAGTACTGATAGCAGATGATTCAGCATTTATGAGAACATTACTATCAAAAATTTTTCAACATACAGCAGGAGTAGGAGAAATTTTTCAAGTAAACAATGGTGAAGAGGCTCTACAAGCATACAAGGTGCAAAAACCAGATCTGGTGACAATGGATATAGACATGCCAGAGATGGATGGAATTGAGGCTGCAAAACTGATTAAACAATATGATTCAAAAGCAAAGATAGTGATAGTTTCATCATCAGATAAGAAGAATACAAGAGATGAAGCAGAAAAAATAGGAGTTTTTGGGTACATAAGAAAACCATTTGATCGCTTAGAGATAAAGAGAATAATTGAGAATTTATCAAAAGAATAAAACTCACCGAATTTTAGTACGTTAGAAATGATTACACATGATTATCTAATCTTTGAATATATTTTCAATACATTGTAAAATGAAAATTATGATAATTAATAATTCACTAGTAATGAACCCATCAGACAATAAAGGAGATTTTGAGGCATTCAGAAGAATGTTTCATCATAAAATTACTAAATATTCTATTAGATCGAAGAAACACATTTTGAGTCGTAATTGAAAATAGAAACAATTCTAAAATTCTCATATTTATTGAAAAAATTTTAATTTTTTTGGCATGAAGACAGCATTACAAAAAATTATGCTATGCTAAGCGATCGTAAAACTTGATCCAGTTTGATCAGCGAACAAGGTTTTTCCATTATTTTAGAGACATTAAACGGTTTAATTTTTTGCCTATTTCTTTCAGTATAATGTCCAGTCAATATGATGACTTTGGCATCAGGGTTAATTTTTTTAATGTTTTCGAGGCCATAAATTCCATCATAGTTAGGCATCGATAGATCCAGTAAAACTACATCTGGGCGGTATTCTTCATACAACTGAACTGCTTCTAATCCATTATGACCGCATCCTAAAATATTGAATCCCTTCATTTGAAGAAAGTCAGTAAGTGAATCAAGTAAATCATCATTGTCATCTACTACTACAACAGAGTTATTCATTATGATTGAAAGGAATCAAAATTTCATATAGGTATGAGTATGTATTTTTTAAGACACATTTTTGGCAAATGAGATAATATAAGTATCAGATTAACAATTATTATAAGAAATGGAAGACGAGATAGATTTCGAGAAATGTGCAGATCCATTGATGATTATACTAAATTCATTAGAATTGATTAAACTCCAATATAATGGGGTGATGGATGATGGAATCAAGGCTTATCTTAATCGCATAGAGAAATCTGCACAAAAAATTGAACGTTTACTGCAAGAATTAAAAACAAAACACAAAATTTACAATTAAAAAAGTACAAAAATTTTCTAAAATTAATCTAAAATATTGAGAATTCAAAATGAGTCTAAAGAAACTCATACTTTTCTGGGTCAAATTAGAGACACCATTTAGATGAAATATTGAAAGACAGGGTGTATTGCAATTATAATCCAGGTAACAACTCCCTCAAAACTATGATGACTTTTATTTGGTAATGAGATAATCTTTTCATGGAAACTAATATTGGAATTTCCTCTGATAATGCAAAAAACATCGTTGATATTTTGAACAGACTTTTAGCCGATGAGTACGTGTTGTATACCAAAACAAGAAACTATCATTGGAACGTCGTAGGAATACAATTCAATGATCTTCACAAGTTCTTTGAATCGCAATACGGCGAACTAGATGGAATTATTGACGAAGTTGCTGAGAGAGGTAGGTCTTTGGGTGGAAAGACAAAAGCAACTCTTTCTGAGTTTATTGGGAATAGTAGAATCAAGGAACAACCAGACACATTTCCAGAAGCACAAACAATGCTGAGAAATCTTCTAGTTGATCATGAATCAGTCATTCAAACATTAAGAAAAGATCTTGAGACATGTACAAAATTGGGAGATGCAGGAACTTCTGATTTTCTCACAGGGCTTATGGAACAACATGAAAAGATGGCTTGGATGTTAAGATCATTCCTTGAATAATCTTTTTTTATTTTTTCAACCATCAGCAAAATAGCATAATTACACACTACATCACATGGCATTTCTGGTATGTATGTAACATCAATGTTTTATGATTTGAACATAAGTATTCCACCGGGATTAATTAAATTTGGTTTTCATTTTGGAATAATGAAATACAGAACAAAATAGTTTTAAAAACAGCTTCTGAATGCACTTATTTCAATAAAAAAATAGAAAAAAGAGTTAGACTCTTAGATTTATTCTAGATTTTGCAGTAATTGCAATAATGCTTGTGATTGCGACAACTAGTACCATCATTGCTATTGTTCCAAATTCTGGCACAACAGTTCCAATGGTTTTCATTTTAGCTTGAATTGCATCAATCTGAGCATTGACTTCGGATACTGGCTCACCATTTCGAATCATGCCTCGGAGTTCTTCACGCAACATGACTTCAACTTCTTCCATCAACTCTCGCTGACCAAGTTCAATCAAGGGTGCCTCAAGAAACTCATAGTTATCAAGATATGCCTTTGTGGCAAGACTTAATGCCAAATCAGTATCTCCTTTTGCATATTCTTGTTTTGTTTGATCAAGCAATTCTTCAATGGTTTCTACATACTCTAACAAATCATTGCCTTCATCCTCAACACCTAAGACTTCATCAATTTCATGGATAATACCTCCAGCTAAAGTTTCAACTTGTAAAGGATTGGCCATTACATCATATGCATTCCACAAGTCTTCATAGGATTCTTTAATCTCTTCTGCAATATGAGCGTCAATGTCAGATTCTATTTCAGCAAAGATTTGCTGTGACCTCCAGACAAATGCAGAACCGTCTTGGAATTCAGCCATTTCTCCAATTACACCATCAGAGACGGCTTCACCGTATTCTGCTATTGATGTATCAAGTAGAACTTTCATCAAAATCAATTTTGTGTCAACTGAGTTGCTGAGATAATCACCTACAATAGTAGAGCGTGCAATTTCAACAACGCCTTTTGCATCGTCAATTGCCTGCTGAGCTTGTGCTCGTGATATGCTGGTATTTGCCTTGTCTTTCAAATCCATCAATGTCTTCTGAACTTGTGCATCAAGTGAAGGATCTGCTGCCTTTAGCTGTGGTTTCATGGAGTCATACAATTCTGAAATTGGATGTGTAGCATGAATCAATGCCAGTTCAGCATTTTTATCATCTAGGTTTTGTTCAAGTGCCCAAAAGTGACCTAATGTTTCCTCAAGGGATGAAGCAAACTCTATTTTTGGTTCTTGTGATTCATCTAGTTCATGAATAATTCTATTTGCAATAGTTTGAATTTCTGAAGGATCAGCTTTAGCATCGTATGCTTGCCATAGATATTCATAGGATTCTTCAATCTCTTCTGCAATATGAGCGTCAATGTTAGGTTCTATTTCAGCAAAGATTTGCTGTGACCTCCAGACAAATGCAGAACCGTCTTGGAATTCAGCCATTTCTCCAATTACACCATCAGAGACGGCTTCACCGTATTCTGCTATTGATGTATCAAGTAGAACTTTCATCAAAATCAATTTTGTGTCAACTGAGTTGCTGAGATAATCACCTACAATAGTAGAGCGTGCAATTTCAACAACGCCTTTTGCATCGTCAATTGCCTGCTGAGCTTGTGCTCGTGATATGCTGGTATTTGCCTTGTCTTTCAAATCCATCAATGTCTTCTGAACTTGTGCATCAAGTGAAGGATCTGCTGCCTTTAGCTGTGGTTTCATGGAGTCATACAATTCTGAAATTGGATGTGTAGCATGAATCAATGCCAGTTCAGCATTTTTATCATCTAGGTTTTGTTCAAGTGCCCAAAAGTGACCTAATGTTTCCTCAAGGGATGAAGCAAACTCAGATTTTTCTTGAACTGATTCAGCAAAAGCAAAAGATGGACTTGACAAAATTATCGAAGTCATCAAAAGTGTCAATGTAGTTATTTTTCTCATTAAGAAAGTGGTCTTGAAAATTATCATTTAAATGCATTACACATTATTTGGAAATATTCCAAGTTTCTAGAATAACATTTTGAATCAATTAAATTTCAATTATTACTGCAGCTTTATCATTGTCACTGATTTCCTGTCGTACTGCATCAATAATATGAGAGTTAGATGTGAGACTGGAATAATCAATGAGTTTTAGATCTGTTAAAAGATATACTTGTGGTGCAATGTCACTGCTTCTAGACTCTAAGAAATCATCGATATCTTCTAACATGCTAAGCTTGCCTCCTTGAAAGATCTTTCCATTTTTGATTGAAAGTTTTAGTCTTCCAAATCTATCCAAGACTATTATATGATGTCTGTTGTGTTTGCTAAACATTCTCTTTTTTTCAATATGACCTGTAAATACAAAGTAATGCTCAGTTTCAAAACTTAACTCAATAAGAGATTCAGGAAGTTTAATTATTTCAGAACATCGTGTTAGGGCTTCATCTAATGTAAAAATAGTCTTTGAAGTAGCAGAGCTATCAAGTTCCACATTTCCAGTTGCAATAACGCGAAGAATTGATTTCTCAGGGATATACTCGCTACTTATCGTTATGGATTCAGACAATGCCCCTCTATCAATCATAATGTTGTGAATTTTTTTATGGGCTACAGATATTTTTTCAGGCGTTGGTTCTGCCATAGTAATTTCCAATTCTTCTTGAAGCATGGATGACGCCACTCCGATAGAAGATATTATTTCAGAATGTTTACACTTTGAGTATTTTATTCCTAGTTGTTTTGCAACAAAAGGTACCAATACTGATGCCCCTCCCCCACCGCCAACAATCTGAGTTGTGGAAGGAGATATTTGAAATTCTTTTAGAATTTTACTGATTTCTTTCGTGATGGTAAATGACGCAGTTTGAATTATCGACATTGCCACCTCAGAATATGACATTCCAAGATGTTCAGATAATATCTTCAAAGCAATCTTGGCAGAGTCTGGGGAAGCATACGCATAGTCATCACTATCAACCATGCCCAAAGCGTTTGCAGCACAGGTATTGGTAATTGCAAAAATTTTACCTTTTGATGAAATTGCAACATATTCATCATTATCGTTTTCAGTTGGCTTTATTGAGATGATTTTGCCTCCTTCAAGTTCAGAGGGATCCGCAAAACAGGAATATTTCAAACCAGCAATATGAGCACTCCTAGGGCCCACACCAAGTATCCTGTTATCCTTAATTTGACACATACTGCCTCCTGCAACTCCCAGTATTCTAACATCAATGGATCTAACACATGTGGGATGATCTTTGATTGTAACATAACGGATTTCTGGCTTTCCATTTTTGATAACACAAATGTTTGTACTAGTTCCACCAACTTCAACAAAAATACCGTTGGTAATTCTCTGATAAAGCAAAGCTCCTGCTACACTGGCAGCTGGGCCTGAGAGTATAGTAAGTATGGGTTTTGTTCTAAAGGTGTTCATATTTGTAACACCTCCATCTCCTTTCATTATCATCAAGGGGGAGTTTATACCAAAATCTCGTATAGCATCCTCGACATAGTTTGCAACTTGAAATGTTTTTGGCAAAACACTAGCATTAACTGCAGAAGTCAGGGTTCTAATTTCTAGCCCATAAATTCCAGAGATTTCATGTGAGGCAGTAGATGGAAGCCCCAGTTTGGAGCATACATTCATTACAAATTTTTCATTTGACGGATCATCAACTCCAAATGCCTCAGTAGCGATTATAACTTTTGCACCATCATTTTTTAATTTGTTAATTGCTGTTGTAACTTCTTCTTCTGAAATCAAATGTGAGGTATCAAGAAAACAATGACATGTGTTTATATCATGTTCAGAATTAATCTTGTTATCTGAGAGTTTTGTGCGTTTAATTATATTTTTTTTCTCTGGACCAACACCCATTGCAACAATACCAACTTTGAAAGTATCTTTTTCTAATAATGCATTGATTGCTTGTGTTGTACTGTGAGATATTAATTCAATATCATCAATAGAAATTTTCGATGTTTCTAGGATATTAGATAGTGCATTTACAATTCCTGCAGATACGCCTCGTTCATTAGTATGAGTAGTCATCACAGTTGATTTTCCCAAGATAGTTCCAGTCTTGATGTCAATGGCTACAGCTTTGGTAAAGGTGCCACCAACATCAATTCCAACTCTAATTCGATTTTTTTCAGTCATCAACAGTACTTCTTGACTTACGCATCATGGCTATTTGTTTTTCACGTTTTGGTCTAACTACCAATACGTATGATGAGGCAGCAAGATAGATGCCCAATAGGATGATTTGCGATACAATAGTTTCAAGAGTGGGGTAGATTCCTGTCATCGTAGCCAAATTGATGTCAAGACGAGGTATGATTCCAATCATTCCAGTATAAGGAACAATATCTAAAACTTGTAATTCCCTTACTGCATTTCCCAAAAATGCTATTGAAAGATACGCGCCAACACCCATCGTCAATCCAAACAATGCACGTAAGGGCAATTTTCTTCCCAATCTACGCATTCCATAATAGATTGCTATCAACGATACAATTCCAAGCACAAATCCAAGACCGACTTGTAATTCCATATACTTTGCAAATCCAGACATTGCCTGATAAAATAAGACAGTTTCAAATCCTTCTCTATATACGGTAAAGAAAGCCAACATAACAAACACCATCACACTACCAGTTGCAGAAGCTTGCCAAACTTTTGCCTTTACAAATTCCATCCATTTTTTATGCTCAATTTTATTTAAAACCCAAAAACTAACATAAAACAAAACAGCAGTTGCAGACAATGCGGCAATCGCTTCTATAAGTTCCCGATTTGCACCAGAGATTTCAATAACATACGATGCAATCACCCAAGTAACTGCTGTTGCACCAAATGCAGCAAGCACACCGTAGTACACATATTTTTTGAATTGATTATTTCGTGATGCTTCAAGATAAGACAGGACTGCACCTAAAATCAACACAGATTCCAGACCTTCTCTAAAAATTATTGCAAATGATGATGTAAAGGCAATCATAGGTGCAAGTGTGCCTACACCGCTGACTAGTCTTTCTGATTCGTCAAGATTTCGTTTTATTGCAATTACAACTTCTTGTATGTCCTCAGAAGGAGCTTGATTTTGTATCATGCTTCGTAGCTCTGCAAATTGAAATTCCACCTCAAGGGTAAAATCAGGGTCAATTGTACGTAGCGGGATTTCAACAAACTCATAGCTGTCAAGATATGCAGTTCTTGCTGAAGTGTAAGCTGATTGAAAATCACCCTCATCATATTGAACTAACAAAGCCTGAAGAGTGTCTCTAATGAAATCAATTTCGTTTCTGACACTTTCTTTTGCACCTTCAGATGCATCGCCCATATCTTTTAGTTCTTTTTCTAAAACAATATCAGATAATCCAGCACTCCCAAGAGATTTTACCTGTTCTTCTGCGTTTGCAAGATCAGGCAAAATGGAATCACTTACGAATGTTTTGATTCTCTTTACGTCTTGCTTGTCTTGAATCATTTCTCGAAGTTCTTCACGCATGTCTATCTCTAACTCATAAAGCAATTTTGGGTCTACTTTTTCAATGTCAGCTTCCAGATACTCAAAATTTTCCAAATATGCCTCAATTCCTAACTCTTCTGCTTTAGCGTAATCTCCTTGGTCTAACGCTGCAAATAATTCTTCATATAGAGACCTGATGTTTTCATAGAGTTTCTGTTTGTCATACACTACAGTTTCAGTTCCAACAAAATCTCGATTTATTACTGAGATTAGGGTTCCAACTGAATGAAAATCATCTTTATTTTCAATTTTTATTTTCAATTCATCAAGAAAAGAACTAATCTCAAGAGTTAATCGTTCATCATAATTTGTATTTCCAAACAATTCAATTGACAGATCCACAAGTTTCACAGATAGTTGGTATGATGACGAAACATCATTTTGAGCAGAAAATTGGTATTGTTCATCAACTAGGGTCAATATTTGTGCAATAGTTTTTCCAAAGTCTGGAGAATCATATTTGTATCTCTCCAGCAAATTTTGAACAGTGTTAATTTCAGAAAGTATCTTTTGGTTATCTGATTTTCCAATACTGCTGTGTATGTCTAACAACAGCAGATGTATTTCATCAGAAGTCTCAAGATCGTGTTGTCTCAAAGTCTGCAAATGTAAGGGAAAATATGATGTAATAGTCATTGAGATATTTTTTGCACTTTCCACATCTCCTTGTTCAACATAATCTGCAAGCATGTCAAGGGAGAGCGAAGTCACACTTTTGATAAAAAGTAGAGTGGTATCAGAATTATTTGACTGTCCATGAACAGAAAAATTGGGTACAAGTAATGTAGAGAAAAGAAAAACCATCAAGAAAACCCATTTAGAAACCAAGATGTTTTGAAAATCAATGTGTTCAGTATTTAAAAGAGAGACTCATTTCAAGAGTTTAGAATGGAATACTTCAAAATTTTTCAGACTTTGTCTAGATTTTAAGGATGCAGTATAGATATCATGGTTGCTTTGTCTTCAAAAATTCCTTCAAAAGATTCTATTGAATCAAGTAGATCTCTTATTTTTTGTGTAAGCAGTTTTAGTTTCAACTGATTTTATTCCACTGTAAAATACTTGTAAAGGACTTCCAATGTATTGTATTCTAGTTAAGTGATAGAACTGGTTTGTTTTGATTATACAATGTTCCTCTACAAACATGATAGAAAGTTCTGGTTATGAAATTCCCGAGCTTTTGTGCATGATGTAATGTTAATCGATAAAAGATTCTAAAATTCAAGATAGCGGGTCTAAAGGTATCCCCGTCACCTGCCACAGGAGTCTCATCCTGTGATTTCATCACTTATCATAGAACATACTTGAACTTATCTTTTGTGTTTGTAGAAAATTTATTCAGGGTTTCGTCCAAATTACATCAATAGTGATTTTTCATATCTGCATAGTTCAAATCTTGACAGATTTGAATATCAATTCCCTTCTGAATTATGTGGAATTGATATTAAAGTAAAAGATAAGCGGAAAACATTGATTCAAAATGCCAGTAAATATCTAATCCTGTTTGATTAAATTTGTCATACAGATCTATAGATAATTTGATGCAAATATTATATTGTGAATAACAAATCCTTGAGGATTCTTGTAGTCGAAGACGAGGAGGCACTAGCCGAATATTACAAAACTGTTTTGGAATCTGAGGGACACAAGGTCTTTGTTGCTCGTAATGGAAAGGAGGAATTTGAAATTTATGAAAAGGAGATAAGGTCACATCCATTTGGAAAACTTCCATTTGATCTGATTGTAAGTGATAACTCTATGCCTGAAATGACAGGGATTGAGGCAGGACAGAAAATACTCGAACTTGAACCTGCTCAAAAATTCTTTTTTGTCACTGGTGAGGAGCAATCCATCTTGGATTCATTTAATGTGGATGGGAAAAATATTGATGTTGAACAAAAACCATTCAAAACTGAGAAATTCTTGAATAAGGTAGAAATACTAACTCAAAACTAAGTTTTTTAGCCTAGATTGGAAACATGAAGAATTATGTCCCACAAGTAAAGCAGCGTCCATAACAATACAAAATAACTTCTCGTACTGTTCAAAATTTATTAAATTCAGAGTTCAAACATGTTGAGATTTGAACCGTATCCTGACCTGGATTTGTCACAGTTTCTAACTATGAAAATTTATCATGTCTCGGTTGTTTGTATTCTATAACAAACAGAAACTTAATTGAATCATTTTAACTATCTTGATAATGGTTAATTCCCAAAATCAGAACAAAACAATACAATACACCGGATGTGTTGGCATAAAGTATACTGTTGACACCCCAAAGCTTTACACGGTGAGAAAAACGGCTCTTTTTGGAATGTTTTCTTTGTTAAGCGTCCTATTGCTAAACGTTCCAACAATGCTAGAAAATACCTATGCTTATGGATCTGATGGTTTTGAATCTCTTGAGTCTATAGATGAGAGATCTTTGGCAAGAAACCATTTCATTACTGGCAGTCCAATAGATCCCAGTCAAATAGCAGAGTACTATGATTCGAACCGATCTGAAGCATTAGAAGAAAGAACCAATCTGAGAAATCACTTCTCATATGAACAAAAGACATCTGAAACTTTTAGCGTTGATCAGACAACAGGCAATTCTTACGAGAAACGAAGAGCCTAAGTTTCCATTCCTATTTTATTTTTTTTAAAATTTTTTGTTTTTCTAATTGGGTGAACTAGTAACTTAGAATCCAAGTCAATCCAAAAACCATTCCTACAAGTCCTAAACTCATAGAGTAGTATCCTATCTTCCATCTTGGAATAGATTTTTGCATATCTGATTCCAGAAAAAATGTAATTTCAGGATGTGTATGCTCAAATTAAACACAATCACAATTATCAATAAATGCTCGTAATTACATTCAAGGTAATTGAAATGATTGACTATGAAAAATACCTAAAATGTCCTGATTGTAGAAATGCAGGGCTTTACTGCAAACCTCACAGAGAAGAGGTGGAAACTATCCTCAAGAACAATGACTAACAACATGTCAATCATTAACAGAGAAAAGATTTGGAGCCTTTACTGCTCAACTGTTCAGCAACATCGTGGCAAAATTAGTACAAGGAATAATCTTACTGCATTTACTATAGAATTGTCAAAACATGACTCCTTTTTCTGATTTTGAGTTCAAACCTGCCAAAATTTAATACCTTAGCATTATCATATTTTTTAATGAATGACAAGGGAACCAAAATTGCAGCAATGATTGTTGTACCATTTGTACTATTCATTGCAATTGGTATGGTTTACGAGTCATCTACAGGACTAAACATGATTACAGGTGAGAGAAAAACATCGGGAGTAGGTGCTGACAAATGGGGAGAAGAGGAATTATCCAAAATTACTCAAAGCACTACCAATCCATCTATTACATCAAAGCCTTCTTGTGATGAGTCATATCCTTCAGTGTGTATACCACAATATCCGCCAGATCTTGATTGTGACGAGATTGCATATTCCAACTTTATTGTTAGAGGTTCGGATCCTCATGGATTTGACAGAGATGGTGATGGAATTGGCTGTGAAAAATAACTAGAATTGAATCCGTTAATGGAATTTACAGAGTCAGTTTGAATCTGTCAAGGTTTGAACAGGTTTTTGGTTCAAATTCAACCTAAAGCACTGTATGTGAGGGAATATAGACAGAGGCTTAGAAATGTCACAAATTTGAATAAAAATATGAAAAAATGATCTCAAGTCATGAAATGATCATCATGGATTAATCACAGATAATTTCTGAAATTACAAGTAAAAATAAGCGGGAAACGTTGATTCAAAACGCCAGTAAAAATATGATTTTTGCGCACAAAGCATGATGTTAATTTCATTTAGAACGAACTTTATTCCTCAAAAGTTTTCCAAGGAAATCCAGAACTTGCATGTCCTGTAGGATACCTATATTGGATTACATCATCATCAATAATTCGGTATTCTGTGTAAAAATGCCCGGATGATATGTCTTCGTTTCTTTTCAACTTGTACAGTTCGCCAGTCTCCAGATCATATTCCATTGTAATGAAAATTCCAGGTTCACATTCCTTCCCGTATGCCCTACACAGTTTTTGAGCCAGTTCTCCTGAGATCTTTTTTTTCTGCAATTCGCGTAACCCTTCCCTGGCCTCATCATGATCCTTTTCTGTTGTATACTCACATCTGACTTTGGAGCCATCTACACTTGGATAGTAAATGCCGTTGTAGGTAGAGCACCACCTCTCATAGTTTCCTAAATCATCACTATCATAGTGAAATGTTCTTGAATAATTTTGCTCAGTTAAAGGAGCAGATTCCGTGACTGGATCGTCTGATTCGGCATCATAATCCCACATCCACTGATCCTTTTCTTCATACGTAACCCATTGATCAGGATTTTGATTTGTATGGTATTCCAATTTATCATCAAGTATTCTGAAATCATAATGCACCCCATCCTGAAAATATCTAAATTTAGTGTAACCATCAGATGGATCAAGTGTTGCATAAAATGATGTTTGATCAGAGCAGTCTAATTCTATAATTTTACAAATGGTCTGCGCATGAATTCCGGTAATTTGGGGGGATTTTGATATTTCTTTTTGTATGGATTCTTTGAGTTCTTGCTCCGATACTGATACAGTTTCATCTGAAACAGACATTGCAAGTACTACAATGATTGTAACTACAATTACACTTGCACTTGACAATATTATGAGATTATTCACCTTAACTTCACCACAACTTGTGTTGCTGTAGTTATCTCAGAGTTATCATCATAGGCTATTACATACAGTAATGCGTCTCCATTGGCAAAAGCAGTCACATTGCTTAAAACCATCAAGTTTTCAGTTGTAGTATCTGACAAGTTTGGCATACAGCTTACACATCCAACTTCATAGTATGATGCACCGTTATCATTCCATGAAATCTCAACTGTTGCAAATACACCGTCAAATTCAATCACATCTGCATTTACCTCTTGCAAAGGCTGTGCAAACACGTCATCTGCATAAAAAGTAGATGTAATAATACCCATAACTACAAACAATAATAATTTTGAATTCACATCAACCATACCACAAAAATCCAAAAATTATACAATTTAAGAATTACTAAAGAATTCTTTGTTTATGAATATATTAAAATCCATTTTCATTTTTATATTCCAAATGTCCCATAGTAATATTTCCAAATTGGCTAAGGGCATACTTGAAAGGGAACAAATTAGTGTTTAGAAACATTTTGAATATTTTGCACACACATATTACAATTAACTAATTCATGTAGATAATACCAGTCATCATGACTCAGAGATTTCGCGTCTCTTGTTTTCCCCTCTCTTTGAGGGGTTTACATAAAATGTTTATTCAAATTATTGAATTTTATCTCAGACAAGAATAATTTCTAGAATTCCAACCCATATGACTCTGCAATTCCAATAAATCTTCTATACGATTGAAGGTATTCTCTTCCTTTAGAGGTAATCACAAATGCATTTTTTTATCAATTTCTTTAGTTGCAATTAATCCGGCATTAGTCAGATTTTTCATAAATTTTGAGAGTTTTGAAGATGGTATGTTAGCCTTTGCCATCAAAGGAGTTGGCCGGATTCCTTGTTGACCTGTTTGTTCAGCAATGGTGAGAATTTCACCTACTACTTTAGTTGGACTTCTATACACAGCCATATCATATGTTCATAAATGACAAATATAAAAACGCTGTAAGAGCGGACTTTTTTCCTCTATCTTGAAACTAAAACACCCCAATGTCACAAGAAGGAACAGAATCTTCCAGATTGTTTTCAGATACGCCAAACACTTGAGGAATAAACGAACTCATCGCAATTAATCCAGAAATTATCAAAAGCCTAGTCTTCATTTTCTTTTACCCCATATGGCTGACGCAGTAATTATGATCATTGGCACAATAATGAAAAACAAGATAAATCGGGTGTTTGAATGAAAACTCCGGGTTTTGTTTCTTCAAATCCATGTGCAGTTCCAGACCGTTCTTCGATACCATTTGTAGTATCCCATACAATACCTCCAGGAACGATAAGGCGTGTCTGAATGTTCACATCTCTAAGCACAGAACAATCATCAAAAAATGACATGCATAAAGATAGTAGCATAGATATTACAAAGTAAACAAAAACAGTTCCGCCAATAACAATGAGAGTTTTGTATCTGATTTTCATTTTTTCACACTAACAAAAGTTCTGTACAATAACAAGATGATCATTACTCAAAGAAATTCCAATTCCAGTTCTAGTCATATTTGATGCAAACATTTTTTCTTTTTCATTTTCTTGTTGTATTAGAAATCCCATTCTGATTAACAATACTTTTCTTTTATTGCCTGCTCTTTGAGCATGTTATCTACTGCATCTCGAGTTCCACCGCCAATTACAAGAGGTGTGTCTTTTTCCCATCCCACATATTCCCACTTCCAGAATTGTGGGTTTGTGTCATGTTCTGCCATTGCATGGTTTGAAGTATTCACAAAGATGACAGGATGGTTCTCATCGTCATAAAAGTACTTGATGTCATGGGGAGGCGCCTTTTTGCCCCATTTTGTCGAATCTCCGTGCGTGGAATCATCTTTGAGCGTATCATTATTGCTGTAGATATTAGGGAATTTCAGATATACAGGGTTGCCGTTATCAAGTACAATCTTAAAGGACTCAAGATCACGAATTCGTCCATACTTTCTTTTTCTAAACACTCTGTATGCAACATCCAAAAACCAAGCCCTGCTTAGTTGTTCGTCATTGAACACGACTGAAATCTCAATCTTGTCTTCTTGCACATCCCAAAATATGGCACGAATGTAATTGTCAAGGGTGTCAACTCTTGGCTGGTATATTACAGGAAACACATGTTCTTTATGAGTTGTTTGTACATCAAAGACATTGGATTCTGAACTGGTGCCGATTGTTTTTTGCTATCCGTAATTGATCCCATGCCTCAAGTGAAATTAGTGACGGATATCTTGATGATGTTCCATCATAGACTATTATGCTTGCACATACTACATTACCAGTTGCCTTTTCTGGGTCATGGGTGTATGTACCGTTTTTGGCAGGATATATTGGGTTGATGTTACCCCATGTTTGATCATATAGACTTCCCACACGAATTCCACTTGAGCTCTCAGCTAGGATTAAGAATTTACTTAGTGGAGTTGAACAATATTCTATTATCTTTCTAATCTCCTCAGTTGTGTAGCCTCTTGTTTGCTGTACATTTGTAATTTCTGGAAATATTGCCTCTATTCCTCCCCATTCCATTGGAAGTTCATTCATTTTTAGAAATTTTTTGATTCCCTTGAACTTGTTTGGCACTACAGTAGGTTTGAGATAGTTCTCATCAGAAATTGGTTTTTCTGTTCTTGTACGCAAATACTTGGCATAGTTTTTTAGGAGATTTTTTGTGTTATCTGGATTTTCCTTTGTGTATTTGCAAAACGCAATTGCCCTTTGATTAAAATCCCCCGAGAACTCTTTTATTGCAAAGAGAAACTCGCGCAGTGTCTTGCGGTATGTAGTTTTTGTTTCTTCTGATTTTATGCCAGCGTAAAAGTTTCCAAGCGGATCAGTTGTTGCAGGATCTTGTGTCTCTGTGATTGAGAGAAATGGTTGTGTCATTATTCTATCATTATACCCACCAGAAAGTAAATACTGGTTAGAGATATTGAGAGTTTTTGAGACTCTAGTGAAAGGGAGAGCGGGTCTAAAGGGATTCGGACCCTTGACAACCGGATTAAGAGTCCGGTGCGCTACCTGGCTGCGCCATAGACCCACCAAAATGGATAAAGCCCAGAGTTGTTATTAATCTTAAGATTTTAAAATAAATGAAAATTTAGTTTTGGGTTTTTGCTTCAATTTCATTGTACTTTTCAATAATTGCCGTAAGTGCAGTTGAAACTGGAACATCGTTCATCTTTTTCTTTTCGGCAAGAAGTTTTTGGTATGCATCTAGTGTTATGTAAACTGGAATTGAACCATTTCCTTCTAGTAAACCTCTAACGTTGTAAAGAGCAGTTTCCATTCCTTTCTCAGCAGATTTTGCGAATTTTGCTTTATCCAAAATTGCTCCTAGCGGACCAAATGGCATTTCGTAATCTACAGACATGGTTACTCTGGTGAGATTATTTCCCAAGGCTTTGAATTCATTTGTGATTTGCCATCTCTTAAATGGGCCTTCAATTTGTTTTGCTGTAATCTTTTCATTTCTGATAAATTCAGTTGTCTCACAATCCCACTCTAGACGTTTACCGCTAAAGTCACCGATAATTCTGAAGGTTGTACCTACACCCATTCCTTCTTTGATATCCATAGGAACCACCGTCATACCTACCGTGTCATTTTTGATTTGGTCAGAAACGTGCTCTGGTCTTGCAAAGTAGGTAAAAACATTCTCTACAGGTGTTTTAATATCGATTGATTTTGTAACGAGGGTCAACGATTGGGTTTCTTGCCAATAAGGATTTAAAGGTTTTGAAGATTTTCTCACGTTCATTGATTTACAATATATTCATGTAAAGTTAGATTTCATTTAATGGATAAAAAGCGATCAGTTTTTCTGATCTTTGTTTTGATGTTTTCATCAAGCGTATTATTTGAAGAAGCGTATGGCCATTCCATGTTTAATTCAGCAGAGCAGTTTGAGGCAGGTTATAGGGTTCAGGTAGCCACATTACCAGAATTTCCGCAAATTGGAGAACCATCTCAATTTTTAGTCAAAGTGAGTGAGGGGTTTGAATATGAAGATGTGGACAGATTTACAATGGGAATTCGAGTTTTTTTTAATGGCCAACAAGTAGATACAATTCCTCCCACATCCATTGAAGGGAACCATTGGGATTTTGATTATGTCTGGAGACAACAAGGAAACCATATTGTAAAAATTGACTTGTACGATATGCCAGGAAACGAAGGAGTCATAACGTATACGTTTAACATGGGAACTCAAAGCCCATTTGGTGTAATTTTCTTTGGTGCGATAATTGTTGGCGCTCTAGTTTTCACAGGGGTAATGATTTACATCTATATGCCAAAAATTTTCAAAAAATCTAGACTGTAGGTTTCACAGTTATTCTAGAAATTCTAAATGCAAACAATGTTGTTAGCAACACCATCGCAAATAGCCAGATTCCAATACCCAGATGAATTGCAACCAGAACCGCATGAAGTTTTGTATCAATTACCAGTGCGCCTAAGGTAATTTGAGTAATCACCAATCCAGTTGCAAGTGAACTTGTAATTTTTATTTTCAAGTCAGAATTCTTGTTAATCAGACTTGCAATCATAGTTGAAATTACTAATAATCCAGTGGTTGCAGCAGTTGTTCTATGAATCCATTCAATTAGATATTCCTCAGAAGGCATCACTCCATTAGGGCACAGAGGCCATTCAGGACAAGTCAGACCAAGTCCTGCAGCTGAAATATAGCCACCAATAAACATCAACGAATACAGAACAACCAGCGTAGTTAATGCAAGATATTGTATAGCCAAAATTTCTCTAGTTTACTGTAACTATACCTACCATCCAAGGATGAACCATACAAAAGTATGGGTATTCACCTGCTTCATCTAATGTTACTGAGAATGTATTTCCTGCCATAAACAAACTACTATCAAAGTTTCCATCAGGACCATCTGAAGGTGTTCCACTTGTAACCGTGTGAGCTGCTGAATCATCATTTGACCAAGTAATCTCATCACCTGCTGAAACTGTAACATGGTATGGAATATAGCATTCATATGTTTCTTCACATCCTGGAACGGATGAACCATCTGGGATAGATATCACTCCATCATATGCTACAGGTTCTGGTTCTGCAACTTCTTCCATTACCTCTGGTTCTGGTGTTGCTTCCATAACTTCTTCCATTACTTCTGGTTCTGTTTCCATAACTTCTTCGACTGGAACATCACCTACAACGATTTTACCAACCATTCCTTGTTCTCTGTGACCTGGAACAGTACAAATGTAATAGTAAGTTCCTTCTTCACCAGGAATGAATTTAGAGTCTCCACCCTCACCAGGTTTTAATGGATTTGATGCAGATGCAACTTCAGATCCAGGAATAATTCCTGAAAATCCTTCAGTGGCTTTGGTTACACCAAATGAATGAAATGATTTTCCATTATTAATTACAGAGAAATTAATTTCATCACCAACATCAGCGTTGATTGTTGGATTGTTATCAGGTTCTCCGGGTAACGCATTAAATGCCAGAGTCCTAAAATCACTTGATTCTATAAATGATAAAGTAACTGGAATGTGAACTCCGGTAAAAGCAGCTTGTACATCATGTTCAATAGTTTCACTCATCATACCCACAACAGGAGCTGGTTGTGAAATCCAATAATCCCACATTGAAAAGAAGATTACTCCGCCGACAATGCAGATACCTAACATGATTATCATCATTTTTCCAGTTCTGGCTGGAGTTGTTCTGTAAACTTGGGAATTATCGTGACTCAATTTCATTTATCTCCTAATGTGATGGGTTCTTTGCCTCAAATGGATAGTAATACTTGCCGCCTACTCCGAATGGGTCTTCGGTATTTGCAAGTTTTCCTTTTCCTGAACTGTAAATCATGTTTGCCAAAAAGATTGCCATGCTGACACCAATAATCATTGCGCCCACTGTGGCAATCTGGTTCATTGCAATCCATTCTGGGATTGGAGGATAATCGAAAATTCTTCTTGGCATTCCGTACAAGCCAAGTACGTGTTGTGTAAAGAATACCAAAACAGTTCCAATAAATGACATGGCAAAATGAACCTTACCCATTGTTTCATTGTACATTCTTCCTGTTACATATGGGAACATGTAGTAGAGAAAACCAACTGAACCAAATGCAATTGTACCCATCACAAAGAGATGGAAGTGACCGACTACCCAGTATGTGTCGTGTGTTGTAAAGTCTAATGGCATTGCAGCATTTGCTACACCGCCTGCGCCTGCTGAGAAGAACAATGCAATGCCTCCAACTGCCCACATCATTGGTGTTGAAAATTTAATTCTGCCATTCCACATTGTTGCAATAAAGTTGAAAACGTGCATTGCAGATGCTGGCACTGCGGCAAGCGTTCCCACCATAAAGACGGTCTTTTCGGTAAATGACATTCCGGTTGCATACATGTGGTGTGCCCATGATGAAAAGCCTACAATAGATAGCAAAACAAACGCAAAGACACCAGAGTTGTAGCTGTAGATTGGTTTTCTTGAGAATCTTGGAATAATTTCATACATCATACCGATTGCTGGGATTACCAACACATACACCTCAGGATGGAACGTAAACCAGAACAAGTGTGCATATGCTATTGGATCTCCTCCCATTGCAGGATTGAAGAATCCACTTACACCAAGTCTGTCAGTTAGCAACATCAAAAGTGCTGCTGCAAATGTTGGAATTGCAACTAGAATAATCAAAGATGATGACAAAAATGACCATGCTAAAAGTGGGACTTGCCCAATTGACATGTCAGGGTGTTTACATTTGAGAATTGTAACAACAAAGTTGATTGCCCCCAATACTGATGAGATACCAAGAATCTTTAATCCAAAAATCCACATGTCAGCAGCTGGACCTGGTGCGCTGATAATAGAGTAGGGCGGAGTTGCATACCAAGTAAAGTCCGCAAATCCCAACCAGATAAGTGCGCCAGCTGGTGGAATCATCCAGAATGCGATTGCATTGAGTTTTGGATATGCCATGTCTTTGTATCTGACCATGATTGGAACGTAGTAGTTACCAACTGCAGATGCAAATGGAATGATAAACAAGAAGATTAGCGTTGTACCATGAACTGTAAAGATTCTGTTAAAGGTCATCGCATCACCAATAATTTGTGCTCCTGGCAAGAACAACTCTGCTCTAATTGCAAGAGCCAAGGTTCCTCCTAGGAACAAGAATGCCAGTGATGAAATCAGATAAAGTAAACCTACATCAGTATGATGTGTCGAAAACATAATTTGCCAGATTGGACGTGGTTTTTGCAGTTCTAGAACCATTAGCTAAGTCCTCCAGATGGTTGTGATAAAAGCGTTATCAAGATGAAGGCTCCTCCACAATTAACTTACCTCTCATGTTATAGTGAATCAATCCACAATATTCCCTGCATTGAATGTCATGTTCTCCTACATCAGTTGGTGCAAACCATACCGTGTTAACTCTACCAGGAATTGCATCCATCAAAACAACATAATCATGAATGTTAAAAGAATGATTGACATCTTTGGATTCTATTTCAAATTTGTAGGCTTTGCCTTTTTCAACATGTAACTCACCAATTTCTTTTGTGCCGTCTTCATGTTCAAAAGACCAGAACCATTGTTGTCCAGTAACTTTGATAACTTCTGCATCGGCAGGAACATGCTCTACCAGTCTTTCAGCCTCCCAGGCTTCTGCTCCTACCCAAACCATTAGTGCAACTACGACTCCAATGTAGATCCATTCAGGCCAGTTAGAGTGTCCGCCCAATTCTACCAGTCCGTCCCCTCATATGGAGTTGGTTTTGCTTTTGGATGAGATTCCCTGAATCTCCAAACTTGCCAAATTATAGTACCGGATACAACGGCGCCAACAACAAATGCGATAGTCATCATTCTAAAAAATAAATTCCAAATAATTGCTCTACGATCAAGATATTCTCCAGGCTCATCACCTGCAGCAAACGCTGACTCTATAGCTGGAATAACCACTATAACTGCCAATACCAAGAATAATCCGACCAATTTCTTCATTAGCGATTGAATGACGTGGCCAATAATTTCTATTTAAGGGTTTTCAAGATTACTAGTTATATTCTAAGATCGAATCTTGATGGATGCATTACATTAAGTCCTGAAAGTGAAAACTTTCGATCTTTTTCTCTAAAGAGATTAAGAGATGCATTCTCTATAATTAGCTCAAATAAATTGGTAGGAGACAAATCAACTATAGTAGACAGCATTGCTTTGATTGGATCCATATGAGTTACAAGAACTATATTTTCATCCGGATGTTTTTCAATGACATGATCAACTATTCCTAAAACTCTTTTTTTGACTTCGGCAAAAGTTTCCACACCGTTGTGAGCAATTTCTAGTTCACCATTGTAAAATTTCATAAAGACATTGCCATGACTGGTAAAAATTTCATCATATGGAACGCCAGTGAATTTTCCCATATCAAGCTCAATCAATCTATCATCAATTGTTACATCAAGAGAATTGTGTCCTCCAACAATTTCTGCAGTATGTTTTGCTCTCTCAATTGGACTCGAGTAAATTGCTGAAACATTCATGTGTTTTAGTAGTTCTGCAGTATGTTCTGCTTGTTTAATTCCAACATCAGTTAATGGAACGCCTTCTGTTCTTCCTGCTAGAATTCTCTCAACGTTATTTTTTGCCTGACCGTGTCTTAGGAAAATAATATGTCCCAATCTGAACGGAATTCAAATAGAGATAATAATAAGATTATCAGACGAATAATAATGAAGGTGGGAATTATTGGCGGTACTGGTGGCATGGGCAAAGGTTTTGCTCTGAGATGGTCACAAAATCATGATGTCATAGTTGGCTCTAGAGATGCTGCACGAGCGGCAGAATCAGCAATTGAATATACAAATCTTGCAAAAGAAGCATTTGGCGAAATTAAGGGATCAATTTCTGGAGGTGACAATGTCACTGTTGCAAAAGAAAGTGATGTTTTGATTTTATCAATTCCATATGAGAATATTGATTCAGTGTGTTCTAGGATTTTACCTGAAATAAAAGACAGTTGTGTTGTGGTATCTCCAATTGTTCCAATGACAAAGACTGATGTTGGATTTGAGTGTGTTTCAATTAAGGAGAATAAGCCATTTTCATACAAACTTGTGTTAAATCATATGAAAGACAAATCAAAACTAGTTTCTGCATTTCATGTCATATCTGAGAAGAAACTAATCAATCCCACACTGGAACTAGATTACGATATATTTGTCTGCGGAGATGATGATGAATCAGTCAAAGTTGTCAATACTTTGATTGATGAAATCAAAGGATTGAGATCAATTTACTTGGGACCAATTGAACTATCATATCTTGCAGAAATGTCAACACCATTACTGCTTAATGCAATGATTAGAAACAAGATAAAGAATCCCGGAATCAAAATCATCTAAGCCTGATTTTCATTAATCATGAGTTACGAATACTATAGACGCGGTAGAAATTGGTTTACTGCAATCGGGGTACTGTTTTGTGTGATGGGTGGAATTGTTCTGATTCAGCAGTTGTTAATTTGGGGCCCGGAATTTGTTGAAGAGTTTCTGATAAATTCTGATTTTACCAACGAAAAAGTATCTGCTGCAATGATTGCCTTTGGGATTTTTATGATAGTATTGGGATTTAGAAAGCATGAGCAAAAGAGATGAATTTCTAAAATCTCAGAAAATATTACGACTGTCAACTATTGGCAAAAAAACTCCTCATATCGTTCCCGTCTGGTACAGGTACAGTGGAAAAAAATTCTACATTGGAACAAACACTAAAACTGAAAAAGCAAGGAATGTAAAAAGAAACAAGCACGTTGCATTTTGTGTGGATGTGGGAATAAAGTCACCTGACATTTATGGTATTATGGGACAGGGAGAAGCTAGTCTGATTTTGGAAAAGACCAAGGTGAAATTAATTGCAAAGAAAATTCTCTTACGATACTTTGATGATATGGAAAATAAATCTGCAAAAGAATTGCTAGATGATACTGATTGTATCATAGAAATAGTTCCAAGAAAAATTTCAGTTTGGAGTTACTGACTAACAAAGTCTTGAATTTTGTTCATTGCAGAATCCAGAATCGCAAGACTTGGAAGATATACCAGTCTGAAATGTCCACTGCCATATTGTTCTCCAAATCCTGAACCGTGGACTGTTAGCACACCTTTAGTTTCAAGTAACTTTGTTACAAATTCTTTGTCAGTTCCAAATCTGTTGTCTTCAATTTTTGGAAATGCATAAAATGCACCCTTGGGATTGGGACAAGAAAGTCCTGGCATTTCATTTAGGCGCTTTACTACCAAGTCTCTTCTTTTTTTGATTTCAGATACAAACTCGCTAATGTAATTTTGAGGACCGCGAAGCGATTCCAAAGCTGCATGTTGCACTGGAAGGCTGGTTGCAATTCTTACTCTGGCTAATTTTGGCAAATGCTCTCGAAGATTATCCAGTTGAGATGATTGGTTAAATGCAATGTATCCAATTCTCCATCCAGACATTAGATGTACTTTGGAGAAACCATTAAGAACAATTACAGGTGAGTCTCCTGCTACTTTGCCAATTCCAACAAATTCATCATCAAAAATTATTTGATCATAAATTTCGTCGCAGATGATATAGAGATTGTTTTGGTTTGCAATGTTTACTAGTTCTTTGAGGGATTTTTCGTTGAATACCACACCTGTCGGATTGTTTGGACTGATTAAACAAATAGCTACTGTCTTTGAGGTAATTTTGGATTTGATATCTTCAATGTCAGGGGTAGAGTTTTCCAAGTCTACTGCAAACTCTATTGGAACTCCGCCATGCAATCTCACATAGGATGCATATGGAGGATAATACGGTCCAGGTAACAGCACTTCGTCACCTTCTTCGACAATTGATGATATCACCATGTCCAGTCCTTCAGAGACACCGTTAGTGATTAGAATTTCATCAGCGGATATGGATAGTCCTTTGGCATTTTCTTTTTTTGCTATCTCTTCTCTTAGTTCCAAGAGACCTTCAGATGTTGAATAATAATTTTCACCTCTGTTAATTGCGTCAATTAGAGCTTGTTTTACATTGTCAGGTGGCTGAAAGCCAAACTGCACAGGATCACCAATGTTCAGATAATCAACATTCATTCCTTTTTGTTGTACTTTGCGTGCAGCAACTACAATGTCTCTAATTGCATATTCCACTCCTACAACTTTTTTTGATACCTTCAAAGTATCTAGACAGATATTTAGGCCTGTTAAAATCTTACTTGTTTGGACTCGTTGCACAGTCTGGATAGTGCGAGCGGCTTCGAACCGCTAGGTCGAGGGATCGAAGCCCTCCGAGCCCTTTAGATTATCTTATAAAGTAAATTAATTGTAATTATGATGAAATGAAATTATCACTGTTCAAACTGGGATTGAGTTTAGTGATAATAGGAATGATTTGGTGTTCGTTTATTTTTGCAGAATCTGAGAAAACTAGTGATTCAATAATTCTAAAGCAGTCAAACTCTTTTGAATTAAAATCAGAGTTTATGGGAGAAGATATTGGATTTTACAAATTATTCATGCCAGAATTTTCAGGCGAAGAGATTTTTGTGCAAATATTAGATTCTCAAGACAATGTAATTCAAGAGGAAAAAATTCAGACAAAAATGTCAGTTGGGTATTTTGACTTTGAAGACGGCACATTTACAATCAAAGTGACAAATATCTCAAAAAATCCAGTTGATTTACAAATAGAATTTGGAGATACAAACTCTCATGATATGGTTCCTGCAGGTATTCTGGTTCTTGCAGGAGCTGTTGCAATGATAATAATATCATATTTTAAAATTCAAAACTACAAGATTGAGCATCCAGAGGAGAATATCTCATAGACTTGAATGCATTGAATTGTATGCCCAAAGATTAGTACCAGATTAAAGATCAGCCAAGTTGTAAAAAACAAAAATGTAACTATTGAGAATGGAAGTAATAGTTTGAGCTTTGTGTGTTCTCTGTTTTTTAGGATTAGCACTCCGCCTAATGATGCAAGAACTAGACCCAGTTCCAGAGGCTGGTGAGACCAAGAGATCAAACCGTCAATACCAAAGAGATCATGAGATATTGAATCTCCAAATCCTGCAATTATTTGAACTATGGATCCTGCAATAACTAATTTAATTCCGGTTTTAAGAGATCCACGAACTGATTTCCTTAGAATCAACATGCTGCCCATGATTGCAGCACACGCAGTCATTGAGACTCCAGTGTATACTACCATGTGAGAAGGGCTCCAGAAAAACTCTGGCTCTTTTTGCAGATGGGATATCGCATCCCAGAATCCTGCTGAAACTACTACGACAGGACCAATCACTGCAAGAATTGAAACTAGAGAAACCAGGGTGCTGGATTTTGTAAGAGTGGAATTTGATAATCTTTGAATTAGTTTCATTGCTGTTACAATGTAATTGGGTTATTTGTAATATTGTAAGAATATTAGAAAAATTCGACATTATGGGTAATTTTGTGAATTAACTATATTAGATGATAAAATCAAGTGACTTTATGAGTCCTGGAATAGGATTAATGAAAAGGAGATTGGAAAAGGAAAAGGATGCCATAGCTTTGGCAGTATCGGGCGTTGCAAAAAAATATGATGTAAAGCCTGATGACATCCAAACTTTGGAGACAAAATATCATGATGACGCAGGGGATTGGTATGTTGCTTTGGGATGGGATGAGAAAAAGGCTGTTATCCAGATGGATTCTGTATTAGGTACAATTACAGAAATTAAGGAAATCTAAAAAATTCTCATTAATCTGGTTTTTAATTTTCATCTAGCTCAGGTCATGATCCGTGCTAGTTATTTTATATTCATATGTGTCGCCAGTGAAACTAGATTCAGAAAGATTGAAAAAACTCTAGAATCACAAGAGACTTAATTATCTTAAATAATTTTAAAAATAACATGACCAGTGCGATTGTTCTTGGCGGCTCCAGGGGAATAGGAAAGGCAATTGCCGAATCACTAAAATCAATAGATATTGACGTGTTTGCAGCCTCTAAAAACGACATAGATACATCAAATTTGGATAGCGTTAGGAAATTTTTAGACAGTCATGGTACAACGGACATTCTGGTATTGAACACTGGCGGTCCCGCACCAAAACCGTTCCACACCATTACAGAAGATGACTGGAAATTATATCACAATCAGTTGTTTTTGGGATTTTGTACTATTCTACAAAATATTAAGATTAATGATAATGGATATATCTTTTTGATCAGTTCAAGTGTAATCAAGGAACCTAACATGAAATTGATAATCTCTTCGGCTTATCGTGCTGCATTCAGCGAGGTTTTCAAAGTATTAAGCAAAGAATACGCTCAAAGAAACATCAGTTGTGTAAATATTGCTCCAGGGCCAATTAATACGGATAGAACTCGAGAGTTAATTGAAAATATAGAGGAATACAAAAAATCATTACCCATGAGAAGACTAGGAGAGCCTGAAGAGATTGGAAATTTTGTCAAATCAATTATTGAAAACAAGATAAAGTATCTGTCAGGTGTAACAATTAATTTTGATGGTGCAAATTCAAACTATATTTACTAGAATTATTTTTTAAATTCAACATTTGGTGCGTCTGGTTGTCCTGCAATTGCAATCAATCCGCCTTCTCGTAATTGTTGCAATAACTGCATGACTTCTTTTTCTACCTGGTTTCTCTGCAGTCCTGTCTGCTGTGCAAACACCTCAACTAGTTCTGTGACTTTGCGTTGTCCATTACATGATTTCCAAAAGTCAACTATTGCCTGATTCACCATGAATCCCTGATCATGCTCGTTGGCCAACACCATGGAGCCGTCTTCTTGTTGTACTAGTTTTCCAACTCCTTGAGGCAATGCAGTTTCATAATTAATTGGTGCAGGAGTATTCATTGCAGCGCCCATGTTTTTTAATTTCATTTTTCCCTCATCAGTCATTTTATCCATTGACCATGCAGGCTCCCATACGATGTCAATTTTGACATTGTTCACTCCAGGAACTTTTTTTGCGTATCTTGTTGCATCCTGAACTAGAGTCTCATGTAAAGGACAACCCTGAGTGGTCATTGTCATTTTTATGTTGACGTCATTATTCTCTGCAACATCAATTCCATAGATTAATCCCATCTCTACTATATTGAGAGGAACTTCTGGATCCATGCATTGTTTTAGAGACTCTTCAATGGCTTGTGGAGAAACGGTGCTCATATTGTATATGGGACTTTGAAAAACAATAAAAACTTTCTATTAATTAGCTTGAAATAATTTTGGGATTGATTCTTCATATGGTGCTCTGGCAACGCCTTTTTCAGTGATAATTCCTGAAATTAGTTCAGGCGGAGTCATGTCAAATGCCGGATTTATGACATTGATGTCATCAGGTGCTGTCTTTTTATCGCCAATTCCAGTAACTTCGTTTCCTTTGCGCATCTCAATAATTACATCTTCTGCTTTGGTTTCCAAGTCAATTGTGGATAATGGTGCTGCAACGTAGAACGGGATTCCGTGCTGTTTGGCCATTGTTGCTACCTGATATGTTCCGATTTTGTTAAAGACATGACCAGTCTTTACAATTCTGTCAGCTCCGACTACTACTTTGTTTACCAATCCGTTTGCCATGGAATAGCCTACTGCTGTATCTGGAATCAAACTTACATCAAATCCATCATGCTTTAGTTCAAATGCTGTCAGTCTTGATCCTTGTTGGATTGGTCTAGTCTCAGTTGCTATTACTTTGATATTCTTTCCGCTCTCTCTGGTTGCTCTAATTACACCTAGTGCAGTGCCGTATGCAACAGTAGCTAGAGCACCTGCATTGCAGTGAGTCATAATTGTATCATTATCATCAAATAAAATGGATCCGTTTTTTCCCATGGCTTTGTTAATCTCAATGTCTTCTTCTGCCATTTTTTTTGCAGTTTCAATTACTAGTTCTTTAATTTGCTCAACTGTCTCTCCAGTCTTTGCAATCTTCATGATTTTTTCCAATCCCCATCCCAAGTTTACTGCAGTAGGTCTAGTTGCAAAAAGAATTTTTCTTGCGTTTTCTAAATCAGATAAAAGATCATCTTTAGTTGTTGCTTTACTTTGCAATACTGCTAGTGCCAATCCAAATGCACCAGACACACCAATTGCAGGGGCACCTCTAACCACTAGAGTTTTGATAGCATCTGCGACTTGATTAAAATCATCAAATTCCACAAAGATTAGTTGATTTGGCAGTTTTGTCTGGTCAATCATTACTACTTTGTTATTTTTCCATTCTACCGTTCGTAAGGAAGAATCAACTACAGTATTATCCATTATTCATAGCAAAATCAGGCTTTTTAAAAATCAATTGGAAAAATATACGTGATTGATTAGATCATGATAGATTTGAGATTAGCAAAGAACAAATCTTTTCTAATTAGTGATTAATTTCTTTGATTCATACATGTATTACCAGTGGAACTAATTAGAAAAAAGATCTCAGAAATGGAAAAAAGATTGAAAGAAAAAACTCTATTTTCAGAAAAGATACATCTGATTCTACACTCAAAAATCATTGGGAGAGCAAAAGTAGACAGGCTCAAAAAATATTATAAACTGATGAAATCACTAGGCAGACACAACTTTACAAACATGCATTTTGGACTTCTCAAGGACTTTTAGATTTACAAATTGTTATATTGTTTTAGCAGATTTTGAATCATATATTGCTAGACATTGCAACAATGGACAAAGTAGACACTCAGGGAATGTACAAAATCTATGATTCATGGCCAGAGATTGCACGTGAATCATACGAGGCCTATCACGAACTTGTAGATTTTCACGATATAGATCACATTGTTTTTGCTGGAATGGGAGGTTCTGGTGCTATTGGAGACTTGTTTGCTTCAATACTATCCAAAAGCGATATTCATGTGTCGCTTATCAAAGGATATCTCTTGCCAAAGACGGCTGATAAAAAAACTCTAGTAGTTACAACAAGTGTGTCTGGAAATACATCTGAGACTCTGACAGTACTTGATTCTGCTGCAAAACTGGATTGTAAATTAATTGCATTTTCGTCTGGAGGCAAAATGGAAGACAAGTGTAAAAAAAACCAAATAATATTTAGAAAAATTCCGCTTGTTCATTCACCAAGAACATCTTTTGTCAGTTTTACTTATTCGATTCTAAAGACATTAAATTCAGTTCTTCCAATTAAGAAAAACGATATTGTAGAATCATTAGACGAACTTGACATTATGAAAAAACAAATCTTCTCTCATAACTTATCAGATTCAAATCCTGCAATCAATTTAGCTAGTTGGATATCTGGAATTCCCATTATTTATTATCCTCACGGATTGCAATCAACTGCAACAAGATTCAAATCATCTTTACAAGAAAATGCAAAGACTCATGCAATCATTGAGGATGTCATAGAGGCTTGTCATAACGGAATAGTATCATGGGAGAAACCATCTGTAGTGCAGCCTGTTTTATTGCAAGGAAAAGACGATTACATAAAAACAAAGGAAAGATTTGACATAATCAAAGAATTCTTTACGAAAAGAGATATTGATTTTAAGGAGATTCACTCTGTTTCAGGAAACATTTTGACAAAAACGATTTCTCTTATCTATATGCTTGACTATGCAACAATTTACAAGGCAGTTTTGTCAAAAACAGATCCTTCTCCTGTTTTACCCATAGATTACATAAAAAGCAGAATTTGAAATATTTGGTAAGAAATGCTATTTGATAGTTAAAATTAATAGAAAATCTAAATATATTTTTCAGATTTTTACATTAAATGTTAATACATTTCAGATGGTTGTCTTTTTGGAAATTTTACAATTTTGATTTTTGCTTTTAACAATTTAATTAATGACATGCTATAACAATACACAGATTAGTTTTAAAGGTATCAAAAAACGGTCCTATAGGTTATATTTATGGATGAAAAATTGAGGGCAATTTTTAATCTATTTTCTAATATGAGAATTAGTTCATATCAATTATGATCATATCGAAATAAAATGTTACGTTTTTCGAGTAGCAGATATGCTATACAAAACAACAGACATCAATAGTAAAATTAAACCAATTATTAGAGAACTCATTGCAGTTAATATAGATGGCAGTGAAAAATTTCCAGTTTCATTAAAATTTGATATAGCATACGTTGCAAATCCCAATCCCACGATCAACAAAATCATTCCCGGAATTCCAAGATATTTTAAGGGATGATGTATTGCAATTAATTCAAGTAAAGAAGCAATTACACTCATTGAATGAGAGACAGGATCTTTAGTAGAAGTTTTTTCTCCAGTGTTATAAAGTACAGTTACTTTTTTTTCGGTAATTTTTAATCCTTTGTTGACTGCATCTACTAAAATTTCAGAATCAACTCCAAATCCGTTTGTTGAAAAACTAATAGACTGAATTGCTTTTTTTGAATAAGAGCGAAAACCGCTTTGTGTATCTGAGAATGGAAGTTCAGCTGCCAATTTTGTAATTGTATCTAGCATTTTATTTCCAGCTTTTCTGTAAGAAGGCATTTCTTTATCATCTGAAAATCTATTACCAATTACTATATCAAAATTATTTTCTAAAATAGGTTCAATTAAGTTTGGAATTTGTTCAGGTAAAAATTGGCCATCTCCATCTATAGTGACTACAACATCAGCATCAATGTCCTTTGCATATCTAAAAAGAGATTTCATAGCATGTCCTTTTCCCATATTTTTTTCGTGTTTTAGTACAATCGCACCTGCATTCTTAGCTTGCTCAGAAGTTAAATCAGTAGAACCGTCATCACATACAACAACTCTATCTGCATAGTTCAGCGATTTTTTTATTACATCGACAATTGGTTTTTCTTCATTAAACGCAGGAATACATACCAATTTCAACATATCAAAAATAAAATAACTATTTGTAGTATATCTACATTGTTTTTAAAATAGAATAATGAGTTATTAGCTAGAAAAAAGAATCTAAAAACATGCCTGTAACAAACATAATGTCAGTTGATTTAGAAGACTATTACTGTGACTTACCATTTTCAGAATGGTCAAAATATGAAAGCAGAGTTATCAAAAACACTGAAAGAATTCTAGATTTGTTTGAAAAATATGATGTCAAAGCTACATTTTTTGTGCTAGGTTATATTGCTGAAAAGTTTCCAGAGTTGATAAAAAAAATTTCAGATACGGGACATGAAATCGCAAGTCACAGTTATGCTCACATTGATTTAAGAAAAGTCAGTAAAAAGCAATTTGAGGATGACTTTTTTAAATCAATTAATGTTTTAGAAAAAATTACCGGCAAAAAAGTAGAGGGTTTTAGAGCACCGTTTTTTTCCATCAATAAAGACAATTATTGGGTTTTTGAAATCTTAAGCAAGAAGATTACTTATGATTCGAGTGTTTTCCCTGTTAAGACTCAACTGTATGGGATTCGTAACGCACCCAGATTCATCTATAGACCGTCATTAGAGAATATTGTTAATGAAGATAAGAACGGAAAACTTGTTGAGATTCCAATGGCAACACATAGAATTCCCATAATTGGAAACATTCCAATTGCAGGAGGATTTTATCTTAGGTTTTTTCCATATTGGTACATGAAGCTGGGAATTAAAAAACTGAACAAGCAAGGAAAGCCTGCAATGTTATACATACATCCAAAGGATTTAGATCCTTCAATGCCCAGAATTAAGGAATACAGTTGGTACTATTATTATAATTTGAAATCAGCGATTGGAAAATTTGAGAAATTATTGAATGATTTCAAATTTGGAACAGCAAAAGAAGTATTAGCAATTTAGAGTATTTTTTAATAGCAGTTATCCATTTGACTAAATTAAAAAACACATATTGAAAATCAGATTGGAGAATAATTTCAATTAGTCAGAATGATTAATTGTGTATTCTAAGCCAGTCTGAATATCAATTTTGGGGTTAAAGTTTAGGATTTTTTTTGCTTTTGTGTTATCAGCCCAAATACATTTTTCATCAGGTATTTCTGAACTGTATTTAACAGTAATTTTTGTTTTAGTGATTTGTTCAACTATTGAAATTAATTCTTTGATTGAATAACATTTTCCAGAAGAAATATTGAAAATATTAAATCCATCTAACTTATGATTAATTACATTTAAAATACAATCAATAGCATCATCAACGTAGAGCATGTCACGTTGTTGTTTTCCTTGATTATAACAAATTGGAATGATGGTTTTGTCCTTTGTAGAGTTTATAATTTTGCTTAGAAATCCATTATTTTTAGTTGGACCATAGATTCCTGCAAAACGTAAAACAGTAACATTAATTCCATGCATTTCTGAAAAATATTTGTACATTTGTTCAGTGAGTAATTTTATCATCCCATATGATGACTTTGGTTTTAATGGATCAGTTTCTTGTGAAGGTCTTTTCAAATTTTCTCCATATACATTAATGGAAGAAGCTAAAATTATTTGCTTTATTTTTTTGTCAATACAAGAATTTAGTAAGTTCAGACCTCCAAGTATGTTTGAATTAATATAATCAGATTCATTTGGAGTCAGTTGTCCCAACAAATTAACTATTGTTTCATTCTCACGTATTTTATTTAGAAAAGAATTTGTGTATAAAATATTTCCCTTGAATGTTTCAGCAGTAGTTTGTAAATTTGAATTATGAATCATCATTCTTACAGAATTATTTTTTTCGATTTTTTTAAGAAGTGATTTTCCAAGAAAACCAGCTCCACCAAATAATAATATATTTTGAGTCATATTAATAGAAAAGTTGTTTTTGTATAGGGATTTTTTTGATATCTAAGTTTTCTAGTAATTTCACAATTTTTTTTGCAGAATGACCTTCTCCATACAGACTTTTTGTTTTCTTACACTTTTCTAAAAATTGTTTATCATAAATTGCTTTTATTATTACTTTTTTAATTTTATTTTTATCATAATCTACATCTATGACACTTGATGATTGAAGTCTTTTAGATTGTCTACTGCCAATATCGATAGAGGGTACATGTAAAAAAGGGGCTTCCATTATTCCGCTGCTAGAGTTACCTACCAACACAGAAGAGTTTTTGAGTAAATTTATGTACTTTTCAAAGCTTAGTGTAGAATATTGTTTGATTTTAGAATGTTTGATGATTTGAGAAATTTGTTTTGATCCAGCATCTGCATTTCCATAAATTAAAATTGCTTGAACATTCAATTCTTTTACCGCATCCAATGTTTTTCTAAAATTTTTTTGGATTGAATCTAATTCCGTAGTAACTGTGTGCTGAAGAATCAATACTAGAGGCTTAGATAAATCAATATCAAATTCTTTTTCTAGTTCATGTTTAGGGATTTTTTTCACTGTTCTAATACTATCAAGAGAGGGATTTCCTACAACATGAACATATTTTGGATTTTCGCCCATTCTGATTATTCGTCTAGCAGCAGATGAATTGGTGACATAGTGAATATGCGCAAATCTTGTAGTAGCATGTCTGATAGGATCATCAATTGTACCACTAACTTCACCACCTTCAATATGAATTACAATTTTATTCATATGAGCTCCAATAATTGCAGATGCAAAGTTTGCACCTATATCAAATCCAGATAATATGATATCAGGATTTAATTTTTTAACAAGTTTAGATAATTCAATAATTGATTTTCCAAATGCAGATACCATTTCAAACCCAGTATCATCTTTTTTTCTAGAGTACATTTGAAACTTTGCAGTAATTTTAAAACCATCTTTTTTGATATCTTTCAAGGTGTTTCCATGCTCTTTTAACAAATGACTTCCTGTAACAATCAAAAAATAATCTAATTTTGAGGAATTTTCAATTTCTTTTATAACAGGCCTGAATTTGGAGTAATCTGCACGCCTCTCAGTAACAATTAAAATTTTTTTTTTCAATATGCATCCTTTTTTGATAATTGAACATTCTTTGGAATATTTCTTTTTGCTAATTTTCCTATGATTTTATAATAATCGCGTGATGGAATATCACCTGTTGCAGGTCGTTTAGTAGTAATATTTTTTTCTGAAAATTTTTCACCTATTGATATGTTTTTTAACGACACAACAGACTCTCTTGCAAATTTTAAAATAGGTTTTTCTTTTGAAAAAATTTTTTTTGAATTTCCTAATGCAAGTTTAACTGCTCTACAACCCTTAACTAATTCTGAAAATTCATTTGGTTCTAAGGATAGTTTTTGATCTGGTCCTGGTAAATTCTTGTTTAATGTAAAATGTTTTTCGATTAAACAAGCTCCTTTTGCAACAGCACCTAAAGCAGTATAAATTCCAGGAGAGTGATCTGAAAGACCAATAGGAATGTTGAATAATTTTTGAAATTTTTCAATAACACCTAGATTGACATCCTTATAATCTGAGGGATAAATTGAGGTAGTTTGTAATAAAATAATTGGGATATGTCGTTTTTTAAAAAAGGAAACACTTTCTTTAATTTCCTTTAGTTCAGACATTCCTGAGGATAAAATAACCGGTTTTTTAGTATCAGCTATTCTTTTTAATAAAGGAAAATTTGTCAATTCTCCTGAACCAATTTTATATGCAGGTACATTGATTTTTTCTAACCGATCAACAGCTTCTACGGAAAACGGAGTAGAAAGAAATAGAATCTTTTTTTTCTTACAATATTGTTGAATTTTTGCTTCTTCTTTTTCTGAAAGTTCACTATTTTTGATGATATTCCATAAGGTTTTTTTTGAGATATTCCCAGGTTTGATATTAGATTTTATCATTTCTTTGTCCGTGATATGTGTTTGAAATTTAATACAATCAGCACCAGTCATTTTTGCAGAATCAATCATTTTTTTTGCTAGTTTGAATGATCCATTATGATTTATTCCAGCTTCTGCTATTACAAAAATGGAATTTTTATCCCCAATCAAATAATTACCGATTTTAATTTGTTTCAATTCAATTAATGATAGTTTTGAATTATCCACATATCATCTTTTTCTTGTGAAATCTTTTTTTCATCATCAGTGATCAGAATCTCTTGTAGTTTTTCACCCTGTCTAAGACCTATTACTTTGTAATTTTTAGAAATTTTTAGTGCTAAATCTTTAATATTAAATAAGTTCATTTTTGGGACAAAAATTTCTCCACGATTAACTTTTGTTATGCATTTAAAAATAAATTCTACAGCTTCTTCCATGTGAAAAAAATATCGATTCATTTTAGGATCAGTGATTGTTAAAGATTGATTATTCTCAACCTGTTCTTTCCAAACTTCAAAAACATTTCCTCGTGTTTCAATAATATTTCCTAAACGAACTGTAGCAAATTTTGTAGTGAGGATGTGAGGTCCAGCCCAGTTTGTCAAACGTTCTCCTAATTGTTTTGTATTTCCATATAGTGTTGAAGACTCAGCAACCTTATCGGTGCTTATGTTGATAAATATTTTGGGTTTGTTTTTTATAACAGATTTGATCATATTGATAGTTCCATTAACATTGACATCAATGGTATCAATAGGATTGTATTCAGTGATTTCAATATTTTTTAGCGCTGCAGTATGAATTACAACATCTACACCAAATCCTGCTAATTCAATTCTGTCTTTATCAAGAATTGTTCCCAATAGGAATCTTACTCTAGGATCAGTTAAAGAACGCTTTAGTTTGAATAATGCATGCTCATTATTGTCAAAAACCCGAATTGATTTTACAGGATAATTTAGTAATTCTTTGGCTATTGCAGAACCCAGACTCCCAGCACCACCAGTAATCAAAACTACCTTATTTTTGAGTAATTTTGAAAGTTGTGTTTTATTTACAGTTTTTTTCATTTTTTAACCTCTAATCTTTATTTAGAATATAATGATATTTTTATACATTCAACAAATAAGTCATTCTTTTCTGTTCAATTTCACCATGAAAAATTATTTTCCATCAATACCAAATCAAAATTTTTATACTCTGTCAAGCAGGATTTGATGCTTGACAGATTCATTGGAATTAAAATTGAGAAATTTTTTAAATCTGTATTGGTTGCGGCCTGAAAATGGGTTAATTACTCCATTTAAGAGTAAAGCATTTGAAAATCTTAAGTTTGAATCACCTTCATTAGATCTTAGTTGTGGAGATGGTTTGTTTATGGCGATCCATCTAGGAGCTATTTTTGAGAATGATTTTGATTATTTTAAATCAACAAAAGCAAAAGATTTCAGCCATGATAAAATGGTAGATATTTTTGATGATTTTAATGAAAATTATAATGTGGAATTTGTCAAGAGGCCTAAAATAAAAATAGATTATGGTTCAGATTGGAAACAAGCATTATTAGATAAAGCTGAAAAACTGGATTTGTATAAGAAATTAGTCTTGCACGACAATAATCAATTGCCATTACCTTTTGAAGATAATTACTTTAAGACAATTTACAGTAATTCTGTGTATTGGGTCAAACAACCTGAAAAATTAGTTTCAGATATTTATAGAATAACTAGCCCTGGTGGGATGTGTTCATTAGAGGTATTAACTCCGCATCGTTATGAAATTTTATATCAATTAGAAAAAGTTCTTTCTCCCACTGCAATTTCAATATTAGATAGAAAGCGTAGGGAAAATACGCCGGGATTAAAGGAATTATCAGAATGGAAAGAGATTATGCAGAATGCAGGTTTTGAGATTGTTGAGATAAAATCTGTATATCCACATAAAATTTTAATGGACATATGGAATATTGGATTACGTCCAATATCACATTTACTTATTCAAATGTCAGATTCGTTAGAATCTGAAAAACGTCAAAAAATCAAACAAGAGTGGGTAGAAATTTTTTATGAGTTATTTAAGCCTCTGCTAACAATTGGTGAATCGTATTCTTTAGAAAATGCACCTTATCTATCTTTTCTTCTTAAAAAATAATCAACAATGAAATTAAAATTGGAATTTGACTCTAAGTTTATATAAATTTTTTAACGTAAAATAATAGTTCATGGAATATAAAATCGGAGATGCAAATATTCTTGAAAAATTACCTGTTGCAATTGAAATCGATGGAAGACCATATATTTTATCAAAGAAAGATAATTCTTTACCTATTTTATTTAGTGCGATATGTCCACATCAAAGCGGAATTGTTTCAGAATTAAAAAAAGAAGTGTTAAGATGTCCTAATCATGGATGGGAATATGATCCTTGTAATGGGAAAGCAACAAATGTTCCAGATAAATGTCTACAAACTTTTCAAGTAAAAATTGAAAATGATGAGCTTTATGTGAATTTACCTTTCAATAAAACAAACAAAAGAATATTTGATAATGGTCCAAAAATTCCTCCTAAAATTACCATTGTAGGAGCTGCAGGTTTATTATTTGAATGGAATGGATTCAATATTTTATCAGATCCTTGGATTGAGGGTCCATGTATGCTTGGAGGATGGACAAATTATCCACCACCAGGAATCAAAGTGGGAGACTTGCCTAAAATAGATGTTATTTGGATTTCTCATGAGCATTCTGACCATTATCATGAACCAACGCTTTCACAATTGGATAAAAACATTCCAGTTTATGTTACAAAATTTGATGATGGTAGATTAGCTAAACGTATACAAAAATTAGGATTCACAAATGTCATACAAATCAAGACAGGTGAACCAATTAAAATTACAAACGAAATTGAGTTGATTTCATTTAAATCTGGAAGTATATGGAATGATAGTATTTCATATTGGAAATTTGGAAATTTTACAATTCTAAATTGTAATGACGCAGGATTTAATTGGAAAATAAAAGATACAGTAGGTGAGGTAGACTTAGTTTGTCAACAATTTACAGGTCCTACTAGTAGTTATCCAGTAGCATGGAATCATTTAGACAATAAACAAAAAAATCAGATTTTGATTAGACAAAATAATGGAATGTTAAAAATGATGGAAAATGTCGCAGAAGTATGTAATGCAAAATACATATTGCCATTTGCAAATTTTTTTGAGCTTGGAAATCCTGAACATCTAAAATATATGAAAATTCAAAGAAAAAATTCGTTAGAAGCAGTTGTGAAATTTTTTAAAAATAAGAATGTCAAAGTATTAGATTTGATACCAGGTGAGTCTTGGGATGGAATTACTGGAAAAATGATTAGGCGTCCAGAACGTGAAAAATTCTTTAATGAAGAGTTTATGTTCAAATATTTACATGATACTTGTGAATTAGAGAGAGAATTTGGATATAAGCCAACAAAATTTGACATGACGCATGATGATATAAAAAAATATTTTGAACTATTTAGTGGTTCAAAATTAGCTAAAGATGTAGGAACATATTCAGTTTCATTTACAATTGAAAATGAAAAACCACTTCATGGATTAATTTCTTTTAAAGATGGAAATGTAAACTATGAATCTATTTTAGAACCTAAAGATGCAGATATGCAAATGTCATGCCCAGGAGGAATCGTACAAGAAGTAATAAAAAAGGATTTGTCATGGGATGAAGCATTTAATGGATTTTGGTGTACATTTTCTAGAAAACCAGACGTATACAATATTCACTTTTGGAAATTATTGTATGCACCTTGGAGAGCTAGGCCAGATTATGTTGAACAAAAGGATCTAGAATTTTCCAAAACAGTAACAGATATGTCAATAGCAGACATTATTGAAAAAGGTGGATTAACTGCAACAAAAATTTTTGAAAAATATGGATTATTCTGTACAGGATGTCAACCTGGAATGGGTGAAAGTGTTGAAGAGGGATGTAAATTACACGGTATTTCAGATAAAAAAACAAGAGAATTAGTTGATGAATTAAACTTATTAGAAATTTAAAATTCTTTAAACAATTTTTTTTGTATAATCATTTCAACTGTTTTAAATTCCAATTCAGTATCTATCATAATTCCAGTTTCTGGAGGAATTTCGTAAGGAAGGATTTTTGGCAAAATAATTTTTTTATATTTTAAAAATTTTTCGACATTAAAAGTATCCAATCCAGTCATTTGATAAATAGGAGGAGCTTCTTGCCTACTTCTAGGTCGATTTCCTTTAGTTTTGCTCAATTTTAGAAATCCATGTGAATTTAATTCAAACATATTAAAATAAGGATTAAAGTGTTGACGGTAAACTCCAAAAACTGCGTGTGGTTTTTTTTCCTCTAGTAATTTTATAGTATTTTCCATATCAATATTTCTAATGAATGGGGCGGTACAATCCCGTAAAACAAGTGTTTCAAAATCATATCCAAGCGAAAATAACTTTTTAATTCCATGGAACAAAACCGGTGCAAATCCAATTTGGCTTGTTGCTAAATGTTTAGGACGTGAGAATGGAACCTCTGCGCCAGATTTTTTTGCAATAGAAGCAATTTCTTTATCTTCAGTTGAAACAAAAACATGACTAAATAATTTTGATTTTAAGGCAGATTGTATAGTATATGCAATCAGAGGTTTACCTGCAATTTTTCGTATATTTTTTCTTGGAACACCTTTTGAGCCACCACGAGCGCCAATAAAGCAGATAGGTTTCATTTTTATTGATTAATTTGATTCCTTAAATTGTTTTATTTTCTTTTCAAATTCTGAAGATAATGAATCAATTTGAGTTTGATGTTGGAATATAAAATCTTCCATTTTTTTTATTGGTATTTCCACATCAGCTAAAATACTTCCATAATAAAAATAATCATGTTCTTTCATTTCAAAATCTAGTAAATCAAAATCAAAGGAATTTTTATCTAAAAGGATGAGATATTTGTCCAAGTCTGAGGAATTAACATTTTTCTTTAACGAAAGACGAATGGTTTTTGACAAATCATGTATTGATGAAACTTTTTCAACTGATGGTAAAATGGCATACCCAAGATCGGAGAAAATTATTGAAGGTTTTCCATAAAATGCAGCATCAAGGCCTGCTGTTCCGCCTATAGTAATGACTAAGGAACAATTATTGTATAATTTTTCAGTTGGATATGATGGATGAATCAAAGTAACATTTGGAATTTCCATTATTTGTTTATAGTCAGATATAGAACGCCATCCTCTAATTTCTTGAGCAGGATGCTCCTTCACATATAATCTGTATCCAATTGGGATAGATTTTGCAACATGACGAACATTTTCAATCTGGTTGGTGAAAAAAGGGGCAGAAATTAATAAATTTCGTTCTTCATTATTAGACAATGCAAAATAAATAAAAGGTTCAGATAGTTCCAAATTTTGTTTTAAATTATTATTAACAAAATTTCTTCTATATTTTTTCTTTAAGGAAAAAATCACAGTATCAAAAAAAACACGCAGTTTGGTTCTTCCTGAATAAAAATAATGATTTCCAATGTTTGTATTCTTTGAAATCAAGAAAAATTGAATTGCGGCTTTGATTTTATTTAATTTGGAGCTAGAACGTTTTTTTACATAATTTTTTATCTGGCCAGAATAATTAAATGACTTTAGATAATTTTGTAATTCTGTAAAATCACGATTTTTTCCTTCAATGTCTTTTAGTGATTCAGTACTATCAAGATGTTGTGTTTCCTGCGATATTATACATTTTTTTCCTATTCTAGACAAGTATAGATTCAAAACTTTAATCCCTTTTGCTTTGCATATTTCATAAAATAATTGATGATGATGTAAAGGAGGAACTTTTGTTATGAAAAAATCAGGTTTAATTTCATCTAGAATTGATTCAAATAGCTTACATTCTTGAGATAAAATATTAAGAATTTCTTCTCTAGAAAACTTGTAGATTCTATTGAAACGATAGAATATTCTTTCATTTATTGCTAAATTCCAAAGATCAACACCATATTTTTTTTCAAATTCTGATAGATAAGACATGTCTATATCTTTTTTATTTTTACTAAGATAATCATGGTAATACCAGACCTTCTTAAATGGAACAAATTTTTGTTCTTGGAAAAAATTTTTTGTTCTATTTGTTATGTCTATTATTGCATAAAGGTCATAGTCATTTTTTTTATGAAAATTATTTGCTACAAAGAACGGCAATAGAGTTTGATCTAACCAAAAAATTATTTTGTCTCCCATTTTTTTAACTAAATACGATTATTATCAAAGGGCATTTAAGCCTTAAATTGAAAATTCAAAAAATACAATAATTCAAGATACTTTTAGATGTATTAATTCATTATAGTTACTAAATTATTTTTTTAACAAAATGCTATTATGAAGAAAATTGTGGTACCCAATAGAACGAATTGGCTGAAATTAAGAGTATAGTATCGGTGGGAATGGCAGACACCGTAGGAGCAGGAATGACTGCTATTTTTTGGTTCTATATGGCTACTTTACTTGATGCAGAACAATATGGAGAAATACATTATTTTTTAGGAATAGCTGGAATAGCTTATGCCATTTCATTAATAGGAACTCAAAATACTGTAACAGTTTTCACAGCAAAAAACTTCAAAATCGAACCTACATTATATTTTCTTACATTAGTAATTACATCTGTTTCAGCTATTATACTGGCTTTAATTTTCTATAGATTAGATATTAGTCTAATAGTTTTTGGTTTTATTCTTAGTGAATTATCGATTGGATACTTACTAGGGAGAAAAAATTACATAGGTTATTCAAAATATGTTTTAACACAAAAATGTCTAACCTTGGGAGTAGGCATAGGTTTTTACTTTTTATTTGGAGTAGATGGAATAATTTATGGACTTGCGTTATCATACATTCATTTCATAATCATTTTTTTTAAAATATTTAATAGGTCTAAGATTAATTTTTCTCTTCTAAAATCTCGTTTTGGATTTGTAAGAGATAATTATTTTTACAGTTTATCTATTGGATTTAGAACTCAGATAGGAAAATTAATTATTGTACCGTTGTTGGGTTTTTCGATATTAGGAAATTATGCCTTAGCATTACAAGTTGTAGCAGTTTTAATGATGTTTTCCAATATAATTTTCAAATATTTACTTAGTCAAGAAGCAAGTAACATATTACATGACAGACTAAAGAAATTTACAATTTTAATATCAGTAGGAATATCAGCTCTTGGAATAATATTCTTGCCTTTAGCTATAACATCAGTTTTTCCAAAATATATTTTGGCTGTTGATGCAATACGTATAATGAGTTTAGCAGTAATTCCTTCAACAATCAGTCTTTTGTATACTTCAAAATTATTAAGTTTAGAAAATAGTAAGACAGTATTAATTGGAAAATTAATTTCAGTTATAACCATGATTGTAGGGATAGTAATACTGAGTGATTTTTTAGATTTAATAGGCATAGCAATTGCGTTTGTTTTATCTGCTACAGTTGAGGCAACCTATCTTATTTATCAAAATAAAATCAACATTGGAGAAAAGAATGGCTAAAAATTCAAATCAAATAATTTCACGATTCGAAATAATTGACAAGAAAGTTTCATTGATAACGAAGAGTCCAATACTTTTTTTAATTGGGATTGGAGTAATTGGGTTTTTTGTTAGAACCTATTATTTTCCTTGGGACATTCCCATTATTCTAGATGGATTAGATTATTTGTCATATGCAGTAGTTATGAGTCAAGAAGGGCATTTCCCCACAGGATGGGATTTGAGTAATAATGGTTGGCCTTCTTTTTTGTCAATATTCTTTACAATTTCAAATAATGACGGATTGATAGAGTTTAGCCATATTCAACGGATGTTGACAGTTATAATTTCGGTATTAACTGTAATTCCAGTATATCTATTATGTGCTAGATTTGTTGCTAAAACTTCTGCACTTATTGGTGCAACTCTATTTGTGATGGATCCTAGGATAATCATCAATTCATTGTTAGGAATTACTGAGACAAGTTTTGTATTTGTTGGTGCTATTGCATTGTTCTTATTTTCAAGTAAAGATGTGAAAGTAGTATCAGCATCGTTTGGAATTTTAGCACTGTTCACCATGATACGATATGAAGGAATAATTTTGTTAATACCATTTTTAGTACTTTATATTATTAGATTTAGGCATCAAAAAAAGTTTTTTTTAAAGTTGTTAGGAGTTATAGGAATATTTATTTTAATTTTATTACCTATGGCATATTTTCGAATTCAAGCAACAGGTAATGATGGAATAATCAGTGAAATATCACAAGGAGGAGCAAACTATCTTTCAAAACACATTGTTCAGGGAATTCCTGATAAAGATGATCCAATATATGGACCAGATTCTATAGAGGAAAATAAAATTTTTCAGTTCATTACACTTGGTTCTACAAATTTAATAAAATATCTTGGATGGGTGATGATACCAATTTTTATATTTTTTGTACCAATTGGTTTTTTCATATTTTTACAAAATCGTGATGAGAAAACAAAAATTATGATTCTAAGTGGAATTTTTCTTCTTATTCCTGCATTTTATGCATATGGGAGAGGGATTGAAGAAACACGATATCTGTATGTATTATTTCCAATTTTTTGCGTTTTTTCATCATTTACAATAATGAGATTTGAAAATAAAATTCAAAAAAAAGGAATATTCATATTATTTCTGATATGTGGAATTTTTATTGGTTCTGTTACATACCTTGAATACAAAAAGATCGATTATGTTCATGAGGTTGAAGCTTTTTCTATCGCTAAGGAGATAGTTAAGATTGCAAGTGGAGTAAACCATTTTCCACCAGAGAGCACATACATACATGTAGCCGAAGTTGCAAAGAAATGGCCAGACATTCCATTACCAGATGAAACAGGCTATAATCAACTATTTGAAATTAAAAAAATTTCCCCAGAAAATTATTTTTTATTAAGTGAATTCATAAAAGACTCAAAGGAGAAAGGACTGACTCACATAGTTGTTGATGGAAATGAAAGAAAATCAAAATTTCTTAATGAGATTTTTTTCAACGATGAAAATTATCCATATTTAATAAAGGAATTTGATTCGATAGAAAAGGATTACAAATACCATGTAAAAATCTATAAAATAGACTATGAAAAGTTTGAAGAGTTTTTAAAAAATAATCCTTAATCATGTTATATTGGATAATTTCTCAGAAATGACAAAACCGATAGCATATTTGTTATCATGACTTATAGAGCCCAAAACTTTGTATTTTTTATTCCAATCTTTTAGTAGTTTGATTTTTAATTTTGATTTTGAATGATATGTTTCAATATCAAGAAAGGATATTGGTTCTTTAATTGATTTTTTTAGTGCTTCTTTAATTGCAAATTTTCCTGCAAAGTGTTCAGCAGAATTTTTGTATTTCAAGCAATATTTAATTTCAGAGGGAAGAAAAAGTTTTTTATAAAAACTTGGTTTTTTTAAATAAGAGATTTTTTCAAATTTTTCTATATCAACTATGTCTATTCCTATGCCGAAATTTTCAATCATGTTAATTTCATCAAAAACAGATTTTATTCTCGTACAATAACTTTTGCCACACCATCTACTATGCATTTTCCAGTTTGATTATGAATAATTGTTTTCATAGTAATTAATTTAATACTAGATTTTTTTTCAATGATTTCTCCTTCTATAGTTACTTCATCATCAATAAAACATGGATTTCTAAAATTCAATGTTTGTGAGAAATACAATGAATTTTTACCTGGCAAATTCATGCCTACAAGTTGTGAAAAAAACGAGGCTAAAAGCATTCCATGACATACTCTTTTCCCAAAATTTGTATTAATAGCATATTTTTCATTCATGTGTAAAGGATTAAAATCACCACTAATTTTTGCAAAATCATTTAACAAAGATTCATCTATTTTTTTAGAGAAACTTGTTTTTTGACCCACAAAAAGATCATCAAAACTATATTCTGCTGGAGAGTCAGTCATCTAAAATAATCCCATGTGCCTTTAGATATTTTTTAATATCTGATACATTTTTCGTTTCAGTTACTTCATCAATTGTAAATTCAGTTTTAAATTCTGATTCTAATTCATCTAATAAAATATAGGAATTAAAAGAATCCCAACTAGAAATTGTTTCAGGACTAGAATTATCATTAATTTCATTTATTGGTACGTCCATTACTTTTGCAATTATTCCATAAAGTTTTTCAGACATTATTTTTCTTCGATTTTAATAAAATCAGGAATTTGAAATGTTTCATTTATAGAAATTATCCAAGAATCACCTTCTTTTTTAAATCCACAGTCAGGTAGGAAATTTTCAATTGGTTTATTCTTTTGTGTCGGAATAAAATCTGCTTTGATTTTCTCTACACCATGTTCTTTGGCTGTTTTGATAATATGACCTAATATGCTTTTTTCAACTTCACGGCCCATAACTCTACAGCTCAAAAGAAAAGTATCAAGAACCCAATGTTTTGTTCCATTTTTTTGAACAATAAATGCTCCTGTTATTCCATTATCACCAAATTTATCTTCAACCTGTGCACATCCTATCAAAAAATTTTCATCTTGAGAAAATTTTTGAATGTCTTCTAACTGATATCTTTTTGTAGTTAGATTAAATTGATTAGTTTTAAGAATTAGCTGAGAAATTCTAGGGATAGTGAAATCGTCAGCTTTTTTTATAGTAACTTTGAGTTCCATATTTTTAAGAAAGTCTTGTAGATTTAATGATGATTTTTCCAAGTCTTTTCTTTCTTTTTGTTGTGAGTACATCAAACCTCTTTTTTTATCTTCATCAGTAATTTTGAGTACATTAAATTCATTCATTTCTTCTAAAACGTGAGTGTATTTTGAGGGATCTTTAGGAAGATCAACAGTAAGAACCTGAGGTAGGCTTGATTTCATAAATTCTCTATGAATGGGATCGTCATCAATAAATACAAAATTTTCAAGACCAAAATTTAGATCCTCTGAAATTTCTTTCATGTTTGATACTTTATCATTCCAATTTATTTTCATACATGCAAAATGTTCTTTTCTAAGTACCATATCTGGATGATTTTCAATAACTTCAAGTGCATCATTTGGATTATTTTTACTATTAATGGCAAGTAAGATTCCACGATTATGTAATCCCAATAGGTATTTTTGAAATTCAACAAATGCATTTCCAGGAGGTCCAGATCCCAATTTGATTCCATCAAAACCATCCTCGCCAATAATTCCACCCCATAACGTATTATCCAAGTCTAAAACAATGCATCGTTTTGACAAACCTAAAGTTGCGACAACATATCCAATTAAGTCATTTGTCAAATGAGGAATATAATCTAGAGAAATTTTAATGTCTCCAAAAAGATATTGTTTGGGATCAAATACATTATTTTCTCCATGTCTAGTGACAAATCCATTCATATCAAACAAATAGGCAGAATCTAAATTTGAAATAAAGTCTTGCAAATTTTCATTTAACTTTATAATCATTTTTTGAAGACTAAAATCAGATTTTGTTTCACAAATTCCATAATTGGATCTTGCAGGAATGGTAAAATTTGAAATGATGAATTTAGATTTTGATTTTTTTGTAAATACTTGAATTAAATTTTTTATCTCTTCATATTTTTTTTGGACGAATTCTTTTCTTTGTTTTACATCAATTGAATATGGAGAATACCAAAAATCTCCCAATAGACTTCTGGTATCTAAAATTAGAAATACAATGTCAGGATCAAATTGATAAAGATTACTTTCAGGATTTAGTATTTCTTGATGGTATTGATTATAACTACCCAAATAAGTTTCACAGTTAATTTTTTTTTCAGTGCATTTTACCTTAAAAGTTTCTTCAATACCATTTAAGGTAAAACTAGATAAAATTGCAATTCTAATGTTTTTTTCAAAGTTTTTTTCCAATAGTTTGCTTTTTGTCAGATAATAGGATAATTTATTTTCATTAACCATGTTAGGACATTTCAATTTTTAGTATTTGTTGTTTATGATTGAGTATTCAGTAATTATAATCAGATAAGTTTAGATTTAAAATTAAGCTTGAATAGAATAAGCATATGGATGATGAGAATCCTACTTCAGTAAATGAGAAGGAATTAATGGAATATTACGGATATACTGGAACTTTTGGTAATTTCAGAATGAAGATGAAATTTCTTCATTCATGGATTTTGCACTCTATTGCATATTCGTGTCCACATTCAGAAACCACAGCTAAAATTCAACGATTACGTGGAGTCAAAATTGGTAAAAATTGCCATTTTTCAGCATATGTCCAATTAGATTTGATTTATCCACATTTAGTTAGCATAGGAGATAATGTTACATTTGGTTCAAATGTAATAGTTTTTGCTCATACAAATCCAGCAGCGAATTTATTTTTAAAAAATGGCGAATTTCCAAGAAAAGTTGCAGAAGTAAAAATAAAGAATGGTGCAGTGTTGTTTCCAGGTTCAATAGTTACAGCAGGAGTAACCATAGGAGAAAATAGTGTCATATCAGTAGGTAGTGTAGTAACTAGTGATGTGCCAGATTATTGTGTTGTAGTTGGAAATCCAGGAAGAGTCATAAAGAAAATCGATCATTGAATCAGACAGTAAAATTAAGAGAATTATTTTATCAGATCTTCAACAATTTTTCTGTATTTGGGATAAACAGTATCTTCATAATTTTCAAAGACTTCAAAAAATAATGAATCTTCTTTTGCAATTAGTAAATGTGCTACATTAGATTGTACATAAATAATACTAGGAGAAGAAATGATTGAGATTTTTTCTTTTCCTGTTTTTATATTTTCTTCACGATATTCAATTTTGCCTGAGATCAAAAAATGACTTGTATCGGTTTGATGAAAATGTCCACCTCTTGCAAAACCTTTCTTAATTTCAATTAGATTAATTTTTTTATGATCATACTTTAGAAATAAGATTTTTCCTCGTTTATCTTCAATTTGTGTGTCAAACTCTAGGCTCAAATCTATTTGATTAATAATAATTCTTATTAAAATTATTTATCCCAATCAAATTCTCGTCCTATCATGCTAAATAATTCAGCATTAGGTTTTTTATAAAAGTCTATTAAAAACTTCCTTGTTTCACTTTTCATCTTAGGATAAGAAGCCACTTTATGTTTTTCCGGATTTACAACATGGTTTTTTGGGATTTGTAAGAAATCAAAAATTTTGTCTAATGTTTCTTGAGGTTTAGATTCAAAATCTTCTGTTGAAATAATGAATAATTGTTCATTATTGAACAATTCCAACCAGATTTTTAGTTGATTTGCATAAAGCCCCTTTACAATGTATGATCTAGGAGTAGTATACTTTTCCAGTTCATTTTCAGATTCAATCTTATTATTCAAACGATTTAATTCAACTTGAATTGCATCCTCAAATGATAAATTTTCAGATCCTGCTCTAACACCTAAATGGTAATTCGAATATGCCCTATCTATAGGATTTCGAAAGAGAACTATTAATTTTACATTTGGGAGAATTTTTAGAATTCGTTTTGCTACAGTTGGACTCCATATGTAAAAAGGAGTATCTTCACCAGTAATTGCAAACTTTTTGTTGTGTTTTACTATCCACTTTGAGAATAATGTTGGAAATAACGAACGATACCAGTTTAATCCCAGATGAAAATTACTATCAAAAAAACCTAATTCATCATATGCTGCAGGAAGCACACATGGATGTTGGCAAATATTATAGTATAATGAAGTTGTTCCACTTCTAGCTGTACCAATAATTATAAAATCAGGCAGTGATCTGAGAGGCCCACTAATCGCAAAAATGTGTCGTTTAACAAATTGGTAGTAAAATCGCTGAAAAACCCTATGAATTTTTGGATATTTTTTGAGCCAATTTTTCATAAAAACTTCACTTTACACCAAATTTTCGATCAAATTAACCAATGAACATACGGCGTTGTCATTGTTAAAATTTTCAAGTGCAAATTTCCTTCCATCATTAGCAATTTTTTCCCATTTGGAATTATCTAAATCAGATAAATAATCTTCAAACTTTTGTTGATAATTGGCTTCATTAATAAAAATGGCAGTTTCACCATCTACAAATCCAAGTAAATTTGCTCGATTTTTCTTAGTGACTTCCATGAATGTCAAACATCCTGCTGCAGGAATTTCCCAGAATTTTATAACAGGCTGATATGTACAGGCTGCAATTGCAGCTGCATATTTTTGAAGGAGTAGAGGATATTTATCATTAACAAATTCATGGTTGAGTGTTGATGTATAATCAACATATGGAAGATTTGTACATATTGTTCTAAGATAATATTGTTCTAGGGCATTCCATTTTGGATTTTTTACTTTGTTTATCAATTGGGAAAAAAATTTCATATTTCCAATATTTCCAGAGTTTAAGATTTTATTTTTTATTCTTTTTTTAAACGGGGTTAGATTTTGATATAATGAGGGTTCAATTCCTATGAAAATTGTTTTGTAATTAAAATTTTTTGGATAGAGTTCATGAAAATAATCACTTGGATTAAAATGAAAATAATAATCAATCTTCCATTTTTTATGAAATGGTATAGATTTTTTTGCTTGTGCTGCATCGGCAGCTTTTGCAATGATTGGAATATCTAAATCTTCAATATTGTGAATTTCTTCAGGCATTCCATAAGTATTATTTTCCCACAGTAAAATAGCATCAAATTTATTTTTCAGTTGTTTGGCATCAAAAGATTTCTCGGTAGGAAAATATGTCACCATTAATGATTCATTTCTTTTTAACGCATTCATAAAAAAATGATAGTATACATTGTCGTAATGTTTTCCAGACAGATAAATATTTGATTTTTCATAAATAAATGCAATCTTATATTTTTTTGAAATTTTTAATCACCAACAATTACAACGTATAACATATTTTAAAAATCAATTACAGAGAAATTTTTGTTCCTTCTCCAAGTAAGAATATCTTTTCATCTTGATCAGTTTTTTTAGAGATATTTGAATTTGATGAGATAATACTATTTTTGATTTTTATACTACAATCAATTTCACAGTTTTCCATTATAATAGAATTTTTAATTTTACAATGGGATAATTTTGAATTATCACCAATACTGGTGTTTGGGCCAACACACACATCATCATTAATTATACAGTTTTTCCCAATAATTACAGGTCCCATTATTTTGGAATTGTTTTTAATTAACGTACCTTCTCCAATCATCACATTACCTTCAATAATAATATCATCATCTTTGGTTCCATAAAAATAAGGTTTCATATTTTCAAGAATAGTTTTATTTGCTTGTAGAATATCTTCTGGAGTTCCAGTATCTTTCCAAAAATCAGTAATAACATAGTATCTCACTTTTTTATTAATATCCAATAACATTTGAAGAGCATCAACAATTTCAAATTCATTTCTCCAAGAAGGTTTTAGCTTGTCTATAAGATCAAAAATTATCGGAGTTAGAAAATAAATTCCAGTAACTGCTAAATTAGATGGAGGGTTTTTAGGCTTTTCAATTAATTTGATTATTTTCTTATTTTTTATTTCTGCAATTCCAAATTGGGAGGGGTTGTTAACTTCACATAATAAAATAGATGCAGCATCATCAGAATTTACAAAATCGCTTACATAATCTTGAATATTTTTTTGAATTATATTGTCACCTAAAAAAACAACAAATTTTTCATTATCAATAAAATCTTTGCAAAGTCTTACGGCATGTGCAATACCTTTTGGAGAATCTTGTTCAATGTAAGATAATTTTACTCCAAAATCTTTGCCATCACCGTAATATTCTTGGACTTTATTTGAGCCAATTCCACCAATTATTATGGCAATATCTGTAATTCCAGCAGTTCTCAAAGATTCTAAACAGTATTCTGACATGGGTTTGTTTGCTATTGGTAAAAGTTGTTTTGGTCCGGTATGGGTTAAAGGACGTAATCTAGTTCCATGTCCCCCATGTAAAATAATTCCTTTCATTTTTTTAAAATGGTTTTATCTATAATTAAATTCATCTTTGATTATTTTGTTATTTATCCCAATTTAATGTCCAAGGTTGTGGATGAAGTGTTTTTTCATCAACTAATGGTTCCCACCATTGCTTGTTTTGAATATACCAATTAACAGTTTCTTGTAATGCAATATCAAAATCATATTTTGGAGCCCAATTAATTTCATTCTTAATTTTTGAAGAATCAACGGAATAATGTTTATCATGTCCAGGTCTATCAGGCACAAATTCAATTAGATCATGAGGCTTATTCAATAGATTGAGAATTTTTTCTACAATATTTTTATTAGAAATTTCATTCCATGCTGTAATATTGTAAATTTCGCCTGACCGACCTTTTGAAATTAAAGCATCTACTGCTTCCACATGATCAAAAACATAAATCCAACTTCTAATTTGATTTCCATCACCATAAAGGGGAACTTTAAGATTTTTCAATGCACGTATTATTGTTTTTGGGATAAGTTTTTCGGGGAACTGATTTGGGCCAAAATTATTAGTGCATCTTGTAATAATACAATCTATTCCATAAGTTCTTCTATATGCACCTACAAGTAAATCCGCTGCAGCTTTAGTTGCTGAATATGGATTACTGGGTTTTAGAATATCATCTTCATTAAAAGACGTTTTATTTTCCAAATCACCATATATTTCATCAGTGGAGATATGAACAAATAATTTATCGTGTTTCCTTGAAGATTCTAAAAGTGAATATGTACCTAGAATATTTGTTTCAATGAACGGTTTTGGATTTGCAATGCTTCTATCCACATGTGTTTCAGCTGCAAAATTAATTATCACATCAACATCTTTGGAAATTTTTTCAATTTCTGTAACATTTTGCATATTCTCTTCAAAGAAGGAATAATTTGGATTATTGATTTCAGATAAATTAAGTTTGTTTGAACCTATTGTCAGATTATCTATATTGATAATAGTATCTTCTGGAAATTTTTTTAGATGATTTTTGATAAACGTGCTTCCAATGAAACCATAGCCACCACATACAAGAAATTTCATTTCTGATTCACATCATTCCAATCATAGGGGCGTTTTGTTCTAGGATCAATAATAGATGGATCATTCCAAAGAAGTCTTTCCTCATCAGGATTTTCATAATCGTATAAATTATTTATAAAATAAACCGTGTAAGAGGGCTGATTACCAATAGTTTTGGTCCCATGCCAAAAATTTCCTGGAACTTTAATAATTTGTAAGTCATCTCCACTTGCAATAATTTCCACCAATTTTCCAAAAGTTTTTGATTCTTCATTGTTATCATATACACAGATCTTCATAGAACCTTTCAAAACAGTAAAAAAATCCACTTGATTTCTTTTATGCCTATGCCAAGCACGAATAACTCCAGGATTACTTTTTGAGATGTTAATTTGATTGGGCTTGTCTTGTCCAAAAAACCCATTCCAATCATTTCTAAAGATTTCAGTAACAAAACCACGTTCATCATTATTTATTTTAGGAAATAAAACTTGTACTCCGAGATCATAACTCTTAATTTCTAAATCCATACAATACCAACTAAATTATATGTTAATATTGTTTAGTATTCGTTGATGAATTTTTTTAAAGCGAATTTGATTGAAGTAATTTTCTAAAAAGCTAAAAATGTAATTTAAAAAGTTTTTATCATATCCAAATTTGATTTGTAATTAATGAGTAAAAAAAGAATGCTAGTAGTAGGTGGAAGTAGTTTATTGGGATATAAATTATTGGCAAACGCAAGTGATTTTGAACTTTTTTCTACATATGATAAAAATTTGATTTTTTCTAAAAATGCCGAACTCATAAAAATGAATATTGTTGATCAAGTAGATTGTCAAAAAATTCTTGAAATAAAGCCAGATATTATTGTAAATGTTGCTGCTATGACAAATGTTGATTATTGTGAACAATTCAGAAATGAAGCACATAATGTTAATGTTATGGGAACAAAAAATCTTGCAAAAATTGCACAAAATTTAGGATGTAAATTTATTCATATTTCTACGGATGCAGTTTTTTCTGGAGAGAAAAATCATTTTGTTGAAGAAGACAAGCCTAATCCCATAAACGTCTATGGTAAAACAAAGTTAGAAAGTGAAAAAATTGCGTCTAAAGTTACAAATTATTTAATATTACGTCCCAGTGTTTTGTTTGGTTGGATTCCTTTAAAAAATCTCCAAGTAAGAGATAATTCTGTAAAGAAAATGAATTTTGCGTTATGGGTTTTAAAAAAATTAAATGAAAAACAAAAATTATCAATAGTAGATGATCAATTCAGCACACCTACTTTGGCAGACAATTTATCAGAAAACATTGTAAAAATGACAAAAAAAGATATGCAAGGAATTTTTCATGCATCAGGTCTGTCTTGTATTAATAGATTAGATTTTTCTAAAAAAATAGCAAAAAAATTTGGATATTCAGATAATTTAATCACTCCTTGTTCTTCAATAGAATTAAAACAGATTGCTAAACGATCTCTAAAATCATGTTTGAACTGTGATAAAATAGTCAGAAATGGAATGAATCTTTTGGAAATAGATCAAGCAATAGAGATAATGTACACTCAGATAAAAAAAGAAGAGCCAGAACTTATAGATGTGACATCATAAAAAGTAGAAAATTCGACGAATTATGACTAACATTAATACAAAAAAAGGATTGATCTCAATTATTATTCTTAATTATAATGGAGAGAAATTCTTAGAGAATTGTTTAGAGTCAATTTTCAGAGAAACTAAACAAGATTATGAGGTCATAGTGGTAGACAATGATTCTCCTGATAAAAGTGGTGAAAAATTTTCAGAAAAATACCAAAATTGCAATTTTATTCTAAATAAGAAAAACGTAGGTGTTTCAGAGGGATTAAACATCGGAATAAGAAATGCAAATGGAGAATTCATTGTATTATTAAATAATGATTTGATTGTTGCACCAAAATGGTTAGATTATTTACTTGAAGCATATCAAAAAAAAGGCAGTGGACTTTATCAACCAAAATTTTTGAAAATGAAAGATAGAAACATAATAGACAGTGCAGGAAATTTGATAAATATTTTTGGATTTGGTTTCTCTAGAGAAAAGGGAAAAAGAGATCTCTTACAATATAATGAGATTGAAGAAATTGGATTTGCAGCAGGAACTTGTTTGTTTTGTTCAAAAGAAATTTTTGATAAAGTTGGTTTGTTTGATGAAAAATTATTTGCATATAATGAAGATTTAGATTTAGGATGGCGTGCAAGATTGCAAAATTATAGATCATTTTATGTTCCAAAATCCATCGTATATCACCATGGAAGTGCGCAATGGAAATGGAGTGGAGAAAAATTTTACTTACTTGAGAGAAATAGATGGGTAGTACTTTTATCAAATTACAAGATTAAAACCATTCTAAAATTACTTCCATCATTGTTGATTATTGAAATTGTGTTATTGATTTTTTTTACTAAAAAAAGAATGCTTTTAAAAAAATTGAGAAGTTATGGAGGGATAATCAAATTTTGGAATCATATCAGAAAAAGAAGGAAAATAATTGAAAAAACAAGGAATGTAGATGATGAAGAAATTTTTAAATCATTTAGTTGTACAATTCAAACACCTCTAGAGGTTTCTGAAACTGAAAGTATTGAGAAATTTAACAAGTTGTTAAAAATTCTTGGAAAATTTGTCGGATATTATTAAATTTTAAAAGGATATAGTAATCAATATATTCAATCCTATAAACCTGTCACTACAAATGAGAAAATATCATAAAAAAAATGAATGTAGAATTTGTTCTAGTCAGGATCTAAAATTGATATTAGATCTAGGTAAACAACCTCTAGCAAATGCTTTCATAAAAAAAGAAAATTTACAAAAATATGAGAATAAATTTCCTCTAAGATTATACTTGTGTAAAAATTGTTTTCTTCTACAGTTATTAGATATTGTAGATAAAGAATTTTTATTTAAAGAATATCTATATTTGACGAGTGCAAGTAAGCCAATTCTAAATCACTTTCAAAAATATGCATCTGAAATTTATAATGAATTTTTAAAAGAAATTAAAAAGCCGTTTGTGATAGAAATTGGTAGTAATGATGGATCATTATTAAAAGAATTCAAAAAATTAGGAACAGATGTTTTAGGAATAGAACCCGCTAAAAATATTGCAAAAATGGCAAATGATATTGGAATTCCAACAAAAAGTAATTTTTTAAACCAGAATATTATAAAAAAAAATTCTTTGGAGAAGAAAGCATCGATTGTAGTTGCTAATAATGTATTTGGACATATTGAAGATTTGAAAGAATTTATGAAATGTATAAAACTTTTATTAAAAAATAAAGGAATTTTTGTATTTGAAGTACCATATCTAATTGATTTAATTCAAAAATTAGAATTTGATACAGTGTATCATGAACATTTATCATATTTTTCATTAAGACCATTAATGAAATTAATGAATGAATTTAATTTAGAAATATTTGATGTAAAAAAACAAAAAGTTCATGGAGGCACTATACGAGTATTTGTAGCTGAAAAAGATAATTTTGAAATTACAAAAGATTTGAAAGAATTAATTAAATATGAAGAAAAATTTGGAATTTATAAAATTAAAACATATGAAAAATTTTCAGATAATGTTAAACAATTAAGGAGTGAACTGCAAGATAAATTATCAAAATTTAAGAAAGAAGGTAAAATAATTTTTGGGTATGGTGCTCCAGCAAAAGGAAATGTATTACTAAATTATTGTAAAATTGGAACACAATTCTTAGATTATATTTTAGATACAACACCACTAAAACATGGATTATACACTCCAGGAATGCACATACAAGTAAGATCAGATATCACACACCAAGAATTATCATCACAACAAATTGCGTTGTTATTAGCATGGAATTATGAAGAAGAAATAATAAAAAAAGAAAATGAATTTATGAAAAAAGGAGGAAAATTTTTAGTGCCTATTCCAATACCCAGACTAATTTGAACAAAATTTATGGATATTACTAAACTAATTTTATATTGCAATAGGAGTTTAATATTAAAATGAATTCAGAAATTATTGTTAATGAGGAATTATTGTTAAAAAATAATGAAAGAGCAAACATAATTTTTGCAGATTCAACTACATCATTTAGTAAATTAAAAAATATAATTCAAGAATTTAAGGATGTAAGAATTATTGTTTTTGATATTGACTTAAGAAAAAAACTGTTGAAAAATAATATTAGTCATATTATTTCTGATGAATTTCTCAGTGAAAATGATCTTGAATTAATTCAAAATGAGGCATATAATCTGTCTAAATGGTTTGATCAATCTGAAATCAATTCTGAATTAATTTTTGAGAATGTCAACATTGGAAGATTGTTTCATGAACAATTCGCTGAATTTTTAGTAAAATTCTTAAGAAAATATAGAGTAATTTACAATTTTTATAAAAAATACTCAAATTGCGTATTTTTTGCATCAGGAATTTTATTTGATATTATAAATTCATTTTCAGATTCAAGTAAAAAAATTGAAGAGGAGATAAAGGAAACAAATTTTATTTTTGATAAGGTCAGAGTAGATTTCAAAGTAGGAAATCGTTATTTTATGATTTTGATTTCTCGAAAATTATATCTGAAGTTAAAAAAACTCTCAGAGATTTTTATCAATTTGTTTTTTGGACCAAAGAAAAAAATTAATGGTAAATCATCATTACTTGTTGAAATTCATACTGATAGATACAAAAAATTATTATTAAAATCTAAAAGTGAATCATTAAGTCTATTTTTTTATGGTAGGCGAAGACCAGCAATTTGGAATTTTGATACATATAAAATTTTTAAGAAATCAGATTGTAAGATTATTTCTTCACAGGTATTAAAAGATAATAGATTTGAAATAAATAAAGATGCCAAAATAAACGAATTAAAAATTCAGATTGAGAAATTATGGAAAAATGATGAATTTTTTACAAAGTTTTTTTCTAAGGATGGCATTTCATCATGGAGTATTATCAAGCCTACACTCATGAATTTAATCAATAATAGAATTGAAGAAGTAGTTAATGAAATCGAATTGGTAAAAAGATTATTTAAAAAATTCAGATTTAATTCCGTAGTTGTTTTTCAAGAGGTGGGTTTAACAGAACAGATAGTAATTAGTCAAGCAAAACAATTTGATATTCCAATTGTTCTTTTACAACAAGGTCTTTACTATGATACGGAAGAAGCAAAAACTGCAAATAAAGTAATGACAGTATATCCAAGAAATGCAGATAAATTTGCAGTGTGGGGTGAAATTTCCAAAAGTGATGCTCTTAAAAATGCAAAATTATCTGATTCAAGAGTAGAAGTTATAGGAGCACCACGATATGATAATGAGGAATTTTGGAATTTAACAAGTAAAAAAGAATATGTTCTTTTAGCTGCACAAGGACCTGCTTATAACTATGTTCAAGGACATCAAATAAAAAATTTCGAAGATTATGAAGATGCAATTTCTAAAATTTGTAAAATTCTATTAGAACATAATAAAAAAATTGTTATAAAATTACATCCTAGTCCTAGAGAATTTGACATAACAAATTATATTAAAAACATTAATTCTGAAATTGGTGTAGTAACTACAGGAGATATTATTCCATTAATCAAATCATGTAGTATGATGATTTCAATGGGGTTATCAACATCAATTATAGAAGCACAAATTCTTCATAAACCAGTTATTATTGTTCCAGTTGTAGATTATAAAATGGGTGTACCAGAAATATTTAAAAATAATTATTCTACTATATGTTCTCCAAATAATTTTGAAGAGAAATTAAGAAAAATGCTAGAAAATAATGAAGTAGAAAAGGAGATGATTAAGAAAGGGGATGATTTTATGAATAAATATTTGGCAAATCCTAAAAATGCAACAGAAAGTTTTATTGAACTACTTAAAACATTATAAAAATAATTTTTCAAACTAAAGTATTTTTTATTATAGAGAATATATTAACTCTATTTTGAATAAATATTGTAAGTTGAATAATAAGAATGATTTTCATAAAATAGATTTTCCAGATTATGGGGGGGAAATGTATGAATTGGTACGTGAATTATTTCCAATTTGTCGCAGTATAACAGGAAATGGAGTTAGAGAAACTCTTGAAATAATTAAAAAACACATACCTATAAAAATTCATGAAGTTCCAAGCGGAACAAAAGTTTTTGATTGGATAATACCAAAAGAGTGGAATATCAAAGATGCTTATGTAAAAAATTCAAAAGGTGAAAAAATTATTGATTTTAAAAAATCAAATTTACATATTTTAAATTATAGTAGTCCAATAAATAAAAAAGTTACATTAAGTGAATTAAAGGAGCATCTATACACTTTACCTGAACATCCAAATTGGATTCCATACAGAACTTCATATTATAAAGAGAATTGGGGATTTTGTATACCACATGAACAATTTAAAAAATTAACAGAAGATGAATACGAAGTAGTAATATCATCCACATTAGATAAAGGGCATTTAACATATGGAGAATTACTCTTGAGAGGTGAAAGTCAAAACGAGATTTTATTTTCATGTTATATTTGTCATCCTTCTATGTGTAATGATAATTTAAGTGGAGTATCGCTTCTAACATTTCTTGCAAAATATCTTTTAAACAAGAAATTAAAATTCTCATATCGATTTTTGTTTATTCCAGAAACGATTGGTGCAATAACTTGGTTATCTATTAATGAAAAAAAAATTGATAGAATAAAAGGTGGACTTGTTGCAACATGTTTAGGGGATAGTGGACACATTACATACAAAAAGACAAGAGATGGGAATTCAATGATTGACAAAATTGTTGAAAATATTCTAAAAGAATCTGGAGAAAAATATGAGATTATTGATTTCTTTCCAGCAGGTAGCGATGAAAGACAGTTTTCTTCCCCAGGATTCAATCTTCCAATTGGATCAATTACCAGAACACTTTATGGAAAATTTCCCGAATATCATACATCTGCGGATAACCTAGATTTTGTACATCCAAAAAATTTTCAAAGTACTTTTGAGAAATATCTAAGTGTAATTTTTGAATTGGAAGAACATTTTGGAGGTTCTTCCTTGAGCAAAAGTACTCAAAAACATACAAAAAAAACGGAATTAATGTTCAAGAATATTTATCCAAAATGTGAGCCCAATCTTGGTAAAAGAGGATTATATGATATGATTGGAGCAAAGAAAGATGGGATGAAAGATAAAATGCCAATATTTTGGGTGTTAAATTTTTCTGATGGGGAAAATAGCCTATTAGACATATCACAGCGTTCAAAAATAGAATTGAGTGATATCAAGCTAGCTGCAAAACGATTGGTTGAATCAGGTTTAATTCAACCAATCTAACGAAATTAATTTTAGACATAATGGAATTTTAATCATTTTAAACAGTTGATAAATAATTTATGTACGATAGATCCAAAAATTACAGGAAATGGTTTGTCCTCTATGTGAATCAAGAGAATTTCAAGAAATAAAGTTGGATACATGTAAAGTATTTCAGTGTAGTCAATGTTCTTTACAATATATAGATAGTAAAGAACATAGCAGAAATTCCAATTATCTGAAAAATTATAAGGAATCAAGAAAGGAGAATTCTACTTCAAGTAGATTGCGGCAAATACAATACTCTATAGATGCCAAACATTTGAAAAAAATAGTTCCGAAAGGGAATGTATTAGATATTGGGTGTTCAACTGGAGGATTCCTAGCTAATCTAAGTAAAATTTCTGATCTCCAACTTTATGGAATAGACATAGATAGAGATGCAATCGCGATAGCTGAAGAAAAATGCAATTCAGCAATCAATTTTACTGAAACAGATTTGATTAACTATCAAACTAATTTGAAGTTTGACTGTATAGTATTTAGAGGATCTTTTCAATTTTTAGGATTTGATCTAAAAGAAACCATGAAAAAAATTGCTGAGTTAAGTTCAGAAAATGTAAAAATTATTATTTACAGCCTTCCCAATTCTGATTCAATTTTATATAATTTATTAAAAGATAATTGGCATTTATTTGATGAAATTTCACATACATTGATTTTCAATAAAATGTCCATAATGAAGTTATGTGAAATATATAATTATAAAATTCAAGAATGTTCATATCCATACTTAGAAACGCCATATGCAAATCATGTAAAAGACAATGAAAGTTTAATTCAGTTAATTAAAGGTGAGACAAAAAAGAGTTTTCCTTTTTGGGGAAATATTATGCAAATAGTTTTAGAAAAATAATAACATATTTAATTTTTTTAGATAAGCAAAGCTTTTTAGAATTAGTTAGAAGAGAATCCATCATGGAAGGAAAAAAGATCCTAATTACAGGCGGTACAGGTTCATTAGGACAGGCTCTTACTAAACGCCTTTTAGAAATGAAAGTAGACACAATTAGAATTTTCAGTAGAAATGAAGAAAAACAGATTCAGATGGAAAATCAATTTAACGATAATCGTCTTAGATTTTTTTTAGGAGATATTAATGATTATGAACGTTTAAAACGAGCTTTTGAAGATATAGATATCGTTTTTCATACTGCAGCATTAAAACATGTTCCAAAGATAGAATACAATCCTTTTGAAGCAATTAAAACAAATGTAATAGGTTCACAGAATGTAATTAACGCTTGTCTACATGAAAATGTAGAAAAAGCTGTTGCGATAGGTACAGATAAAGCTGTTTCTCCATTAAACACCTATGGAGCTACAAAATTATTAATGGAAAAACTATTTGTAACTGCAAATAATTTTGCAGATCCAGAAAAACATTTAACTAAATTTATTTCTGTCAGATATGGAAATGTTTTTGGTAGTAGTGGTTCAGTAATACCATTATTTCTTGAACAGATTAAGCAAAAGAAAAAAATCACAATAACAGATCCGAGAATGACTAGATTTAGTATTACAATGGATGAAGCATTAGATTTTATTTTGAATGCTACAAATTCAGGTAAAGGTTCAGAGATTTTTGTACCAAAAATGCGGGCATATAACATCATGGACCTAAAAGATGCTTTAAGCGATTTATTTGAAAATGTCAGTGAAGAAATTATAGGGATAAGAGCTGGAGAAAAATTGCATGAAATTTTAATTAGTGAAGATGAAATTAGGTATAGTTGGGAATACAATAACATGTATTTTATTACAAATCCACTATATCCACTATTTCACATAGATAATATCAAAGAAGTATATCAAGGAATAAAAAAAATAGAAAATGTTAAAGATTATTCATCAGATAAAGTAGAAAAGATATCAAAAGAAGAATTAAAGCAAATGATTAAAAAAGTAATTTAAGATAAAGAAATAATACGTAAAGAATAATTTATTTTTCTAATTCATAGGTATGTTGAATTAGATTGAATTTTTGATTTTTAAAAAATTGAATTGATTTCTTATTTTTTGGATTTATATTTGCTAAATATCTGGAACGAGGATGTTTTTCCATTAATAGGTTAATTGCAGCAGAAGCAATACCCTTACTATGAAAATCCTTTTTAACGAAAATACCAATTTCGTTATCTTTTGTCAGGTAAACTGAGCCTACAGGATTTTGGAAGGCTTCAATAATATACCATTTTGAGTAGGGTTTGGACATGACAAATTTTACATGTTGTGTAAAACTAGGCATTTTTTTATGAGAGATATTTGCTCTTGGATCTCTTTCCTTTAACAAATCATAAAGAAATTCACAGTCTGATTTTTTCACAGATTTCAATTTAACAGAGATCACATTATTTTTCATTAGAATTAATTTAATCGAAACTTTAAAACAGTTAAATTTTTCCTTATGTGTGTTAAATAATTGAAAACCATAATTGTAGCTGAGATAGGTTCAAACTGGGAAGGAAGTGTATCAAAAGCTAAAAAAATTATTCAGGAATGTAAAAAAGCCGGAGCAGACATAGTAAAATTTCAAATGTGGCGTGCAGAAGATCTTTATTCAAAGAATCATCCGAATTGGAAAGAAATTAAAAAATCTGAGTTAACATTTGAAAAAGCTAGAAAAATTAAAAAAATTGCTGATCAAGCAAGAATAGAATTCATGTGTAGTGTATTTTATCCAGAAGCTGTAACATTTCTAGAAACGTTAAATGTAAAAAAATACAAAATAGCATCAAGAACTTGTCTTATTAAAGATCCACATTCACTTGAAGTATTAGAAAGTAAGGCTTTAACAAAAAAACCAATCATCATAAGTATGGGAATGGGTGGAGATAAGAAAAAAATAGAGAGGATATTTTCTAAAAATAAAACCATTTTTTGTTATTGTATTTCAGAATATCCATTGGAATTCAAGAAAATTGATTGGAAAGAAGCTCTAAAGTATGATGGGTTTTCTGATCACACATCAGGAATTACAGCACCCATATTATTTACAATATTGAAAAAACAAAAAAAATCCAAACAGATTCTAATCGAAAAGCATGTTAAATTAAAAAATTCTAAAGGTCCAGATGCATCAACTTCAATGAATACCAAGGAATTATCTGAATTAGTATCAAATATCAGAATTATTGAAAACGCAAATTTTTAATTAAAATTAGGAAAATTCATTGACTGCGTCAATTATTTTGTAAATTTGATCATTTGATAGGTTTGGATGAATGGGAATAGAAACTATCTCGTTTCCCACTTTTTCTGTTACAGGTAGATGGGAATTGGTTTTATACATTGAAAAGGTGTGGACTGGCCTATAATGGATTCCAGTTTCAATTCCAATTTGATTCATTTTTTTTCTAAATTGATTTCTATTTTTTACTCGAATCCAATATAGGTGATAAGAACAATTTTCATCAAATATCATTTTTTGTTCTAAATTAATTTTTTTAGAATATAATTTAGCAATTTTTTTTCTTTTTATATTTAATTTATCTAATTTTTTTAATTGTATAATTCCAATTGCTGCTGAGAATTCATTCATGTAATAATTCCAACCCATTTCCTGTACATCATAAAATGAATCATGTCGATTTGTAATACCACACCAACGTCTAGATTCCAATATTTTTTTAAATTTTTTAGAAGATTTACCATTAAGGGAAATCAACCCCCCTGTAGGCATTGCAAGATTTTTGACAGGATGAAAGCTAAAACAAACAGCACTACTGTGTTTTCCGATTTTTTGATTCTTATATGTTGAACCAGACGCATGTGCAGCATCCTCTATTCGAGTTAAATCATAATCCTTGCAGATTTTTTTTATTTTGCTCAAATCACAAGGCATTCCCCCAAAATGTACAGGAAGAATCACTTTGGTTTTATCAGTTATAGATTGAGTAATCTGTTCAGCATCAATACAGAGATTTTTTTCATCCACATCCACAAAAATAGGTTTACCACCATTCAACTTTATTGCATGAATTGTTGAGACAAATGTTAAAGAGGGAACAATCACTTCTTTATTTTTTATATCCATTAATGATAAAGCAAGATTTAGAGCAGAGGTTCCACTATTTACTGCAACACAATCAGTTGAACCGACATATTTTTTGAATTTGTTTTCAAATATTTTCACATTTCCAGTTCCAGAACCAGATGCCCAGAATTTACTTTGTAATACTTTGATAATAGCTTTTTCTTCAGATTGATCAATTGACGGATCAAATAGCTTAATTTTCTTTGTCATGATTTTCTCTGTCTTTTTTCCTAGATTTAAGGTACTCTTCATCTTCTTTTAGAGATTTTTGGTATCCTTCATGTGGTATTTGATTTTTATTTATTTCAAACAATTCTGGTTCTTTGGAAAGCAAATCAAGAATGTCATTCATCAAGATAGGTCTCTTTTTGATTTTAGACACAATTAATTTTACTAGTGTCAAATCATTTTCACGATCAATTGTCCATCTTAAATTTGAAATATTTTTTGGATGTTCTACATTAAAGATCTTAAAGTTACCAGAATTATTATACAAATAAGGAGTAACGTGTTCTCTTTCAGAAGGCTTTATTGCATTTTTCCATGCTTTTTCAAGGGATTCAAAAGAGAATATTTCAACTTCTGTACCATATGGGAATGTTCTCACATACGCATTTGTTAAACAATCATATGAATTAGCGGTAAATTCTTTTATCAAATCATCCACAATCGTGGGATCTATCAACGGGTTATCTGCAGTGATTCTCACAATAGTGTCAATGGAAAATTCTTTTGCACACTGATAATATCTGTCTAGAACATCATTTGGACTTCCTCTGAAAACATCTACATTCATAGTGGCAACGAAATTTTCTATTACATCATCTTCATCCAGAGTGGTAGTGGCTACAATGGTTTTGTCAACTAATTTACAGGAACGAAGTTGCTCTAAAACATAGTACAAAACTGGATTTTCATCAAGGTTTAGCATCACTTTTCCAGGTAATCTAGTAGAACCAATACGTGCCTGAATTATGCAACCAATCATATGAAATGAAATCTATTTTACATATTCAGTAATACGTTTTTCTTCATCACTGAAAATAACCCCGATTGTTCTTAAAAGAATTATATTGTTTTTAGAACAATATTCTCCTAATTTATTTACATAAGTTACAAAATTTGAAGAAGGTTCATTTCTCTTCAACATTGACGAATAGAGATCATCATGATCAAGCATTGCTATTTTTTCTTGCGAAGGAATTGAATTCATTATCTCTTCAATATTGTTCACACCAGTTGGACTTTCAATTTTAGGAATCAATGTGATGGATGAAGGGAGTAATTCAAGATGTTTTTTGAGATCACTTGCAGATTCAACATTGGAAATTGCCAAATATTTTACGTTTGAATGTGACTCTAATATTGGAATCAGATCTTCAAGTGAGTACTTGTTGTTAGGCGGTTTTGTTCTATGTATGGGCAAATCAACAAAGACATCATGCTCTGAGTGCTTTTTTAAAAGATTTTGTAATTCATCTAATGAATTGGTCCAAGCTAAGTTGATTCTAAAAATTGTATTTTCAGGTACAGGAACTCCGTAATTTGTTAAATTTTGAGAGGCAATTAGCACAAAAAGAATTTTTTTTTGCGTTATTTATCGTTTTTTCATTAATTCTGATTGAAGAAGAATTAATCTCTCATAGAATCAAGGATGATTTTTAATGCTGATTCTGAGATTTTGTGTGTTTTATGAGTCTCATCCAGATAAATCTCAAAATGACCATGTTTTAATTTCTTGATGGATTCTTTAATTTCATTTTCATACGATTTGAATAATTCGCCTGAAAAACAACATGAATCATATTTATTAAAAATCTGAACAAATTTTCTATCATCACCATATGAATTCATTATGTACAAATCAAGATAATTTGCATTTTGATAAAGTGCTGGAAGCCATTGTTCATAGTCTCCATAATTTTGAGGAATTGAACGAAGGTAAATTGGAACAGAGCCGGCAACAGAATAACTTTGTGAAATTCTTGCATCAATTGCAGGATACAAAGTGGCAGTCCAACCGCCACCGGATATACCAACCATATGATATGAGGAAAAATCGTAATTTTCATCCAAATAGTTTAATGATACAGTTATAGGTTCCATAAAAAATTTGATCGGAGATAAATCTGATGATTCAAGAAATCGTAAATGTTCATGCGATGTTAATTTTATTGTACCAATATTAGGTACCTTAATCACAGGTTGATCATTCATTCCCAACAAGGGCATTGAAAATGCCAATACTGCGTAATCATTTTCTAGAAAAAATTGAATGGTTTCTTTTCCTTTGTAGAAATCACCTGCATGACCCTGATGATATATTATTAACTTGTTATTGCTGGATTCAGGGATAAATAGATAAGAGATGGAGTTTACACCATAATCCATTACAACATTAATTTGATCAATTCTTTTGAGATTTTTAAAATTCTCATATAATGGATTTGAAATATTTGTTTGAACGCTATCAGGTAATTTTGAATTAGGAAGTCCATCGCCACTCCAAATAAAATCAATTAAATTATTTCTTAATTTGGATATATCATCGATAGTTTTAATATGAATTAATGAATTTACATCATTTTCATAAATAATATTTTTTTCATCAGAATCGTTTTTTTCATTTAATGAAATCGTTTTTACATAATCTAATTGCTCATATGGAAAGATTTTGTATGTACCTACTAAAACCCCATAAATAAAAACAGAAATGGACAAAGCTGCTATTATTAACAAGAGAGAGTTTTTTTTCAATGTATATGATGATTTTTCATATTAATTTAAAATCTTCTTAATAATGATCTATAAGACGGTCATGATAAATCTGATTTATGGTTATATTGAGAAAATTATTAGGTATTTGTAGATGAAATGTGAGATGGGAGAAAATACTGAAAAGAAATGGTGGGAATTAATTAGAAATGGTGAATTGGCAACAGCTTTGGAAATGTTTCCAAAAGAGAGAAATTTGGAAATTTTAGAGATTGGTGGTCGTGATGGATTCCAGGCAGAATTAATTTCTAAAAAAGGATACAATGTCACTTCAATTGATATCAAACCACTATTTCCACAATTTTTTCCTGTTCAAAAAGGCGATATTAACAAATTAAATTTTAAAGAAAATTCATTTGATATCATATTTTCTTCAAATATGTTACAAGAAATTAATGATATTGAAGTGGCTTTTATGGAAATGAGAAGGGTTTTGAAAAAAGACGGATTAATTATCCATATTGTTCCCTCAACATGGTGGTCATTTATCACAAATTTTTGGCATTATTGTTTTATTCCCAAATATTTGGTCAAGTCAAAGAAATTCCAGCATATTTTTAATTCATATGAAAAAAAAGAAAATAATAACGAAACTCTAAATGATGAAAATGTATCTTCAAAGAAAAATCTAAGAAGATTGTTTTTTCATCCTCTAGGTGCAAATACCAGTTTTATTCATGAGATACTTTATTTTTCAAATTTTTATTGGAAAAAATTATTTAAGAAAAACGGATTCAAAATTGTTAACAAGAAAAACTGCCCTTACTGTTATTCAGGATATGCTGTATTCAAATTCAAATTCATCAAGTTAAGGAAGTTTTTGGCTAAGATTTGTTTTCCAAGTTGTTATTGTTTTACACTAACTCTAAATTCAGTTAGAGATTAACAGATAGTTTGATATTATAACATAATCTGAAAATAGATATGGAATGTATTTCTTGTGGAAATTTATCAATGAAAAAATATACAAATAATTCTTATTTAGAATTACCAGTATTTCAATGCGAAAAATGCAATCTTTACGCTACTGGTGAATCAGAAATTGAAATTACAGAAAAAACAAAATCAATTTACAAAGATAAGCATTGGGGAGACAATAATTTATGGGATGCTAAAAATGCAGTAAAAGATAATTTTTCAGACATAGATTCACAAGGAAAAAGAAGACATTGGATTTCGCAAAAAAAATATTGTAAGCCATATATGAATAACAAAAAAAGCATTTTAGAAATTGGTGCGGGTCAAGGTCAAGCTACATTTTGGTTTGATGAAGAAGGATTTTCGGTTACATCTATTGAACCAGATGAAAATAATGTTAAATTAATTAATCAAAAATTAAAAAATAGTCATTGTATTGTTGGTTCTGCAGAAGATTTTCAATTAAAAGAAAAATTTGACATTATTTGGATGTCACATGTTTTGGAGCATCTAATAAAACCTATTCAGTTTTTTAAAAATATTCAAAAAAATTTAAAGAATGATGGGATTTTTTTTATCGAGGTGCCTAATTGTGAAAATGCCTCTATGCTAAAAGCATCTATTTTTAAAGTACCCCATACATTCCATTTTTCAAAGAAATCTCTAGTAAATTTAGCTAATAAAACAGGGTTCAAAGTAGTAGAATGTGACTATTTTAGACCTGCAACAAAATTTGAAGGAGTTATGAATAAAGTAACAAGATCAAGATTAAAAAAATTTCAATATTATCCAAGAATACCTACAAACAGTAAAAAAGGAAAATTTTTGCGATTAATTTTAAAAGTTTAGAATTAAAATCACAGATTAGTTTTTTAAAGTATGTCAAATATCTTTTTTATAAAAAAGTTCTAAATCAAAACCTAAGAATATTAAATTTTTCATAATAAAAAATAGTTTGAAAAGATTAAATCAAAAAATTTGATTAAATTCTTGAAAATTAATTAAAAAGATATTTTTTTATCAATATTTCTAAAAAATTCTAAATCTTTTTCATTTGTGAATGTTCTGTTTTTCAGTAATTGAGAAATTTCATTTTGTAATACAACAATATTTTCTAAATCTTCTTTTGAAGCTTTTTCAACAGCAGATGACTTGAGAATAAGATCTAATAATTTTAGATTTAATCTTAGAATTGCTTCAGTATTAACAACCATTCTACGCTGATAAGGATTGGTTTCCATTGAGATGTCTACTTCCGATCTAAATGCAGCCGTTTTTTTATAATGAGCATAACCAATAAAGATTAGAAGGGGTATACCTACAAATGTAACAATTACAATATAATGCAAAAAACTTGGAAAAATCAGTAATAAAGAAGGAATACGTTCAATTGCTAAATAATATGTTACAGTCAATGTGTTTATAGCAGCAAAAATAAAAGCAAAATATAGTGACCATCCATTTCGAAAATAAAACCAGGCTCTAAATCCTAAATGCTTTTCCATAAAACAGATAATGATTTAGACTATATCAATATCACTAAAAATTAAAATTGATTTCAGTGAAAAAATTTCAGGATATTTAATATTGAGTAGGCTTGAATAAGAATACACAGAATTGAAATTACTTATAGCATATGGAAGCCAGGGAAAGTTCTTTCATTTAAAAGAATTCTCAGATTCTTTACAAAAATTAGGTGTGAAAACCATGTTGGTCAAGGATACAGATTATAGTACAGGTTTCCCCAGTAAAAGACCACAAGAATGGTTTGGAACAAATAAAAAGTTTAGAAATCTAATTGATGAATTTGCGCCAGATGCTGTGTTTATTGATAGGCAATCTCATTTTGGAATAGATACAATCAAATCAAAAATTCCATTATTTGTTCTGTTAAGAGGGCATTATTGGTCCGAAATCGAATGGGCAAAAAAAACATTACATAAAGGACCAATTATGAGAGCAGTGATTTGGTTTAGAAACAAAACTGCAGAAAAATGTTTTAGAAATGCAATTACAATATTGCCAATATGCAAATACTTGGAAGATGTTGTAAAAGAACATCATCCAACTCAAGAAACGTTTCCATTTTTAGAGGGAATAAATGCCAAACATTGGCATAAAGTTGAAGGAATGAAGTTAAAACATCCCTGTGTAGGTTTGTTGCAAGGTGCAGACTGGTGGGGGAAAACAAAAGAGATGCTAATTTTAAAAAAAGTCATGAAGGAACTTCCAAATGTAAATTTCTATTGGGTAGGTGATGGAGTTTATAGAGAAAATATTATTTCAGAATTAGAAAAATTTGAAAATTTTCATTGGTTGGGACATTTACAGTATCCTGAAAAAGTCAGAGAATTTCTAAGTGAAATAGATATTTACGCACTAGTAAGCGGTATGGATTTGGCTCCACTTACTCTAAAGGAAGCTCAATTAATGGAAAAACCTGTAATTGCTACAAATGCAGGAGGTATTGCCGAGATGATGCAGGATAAAAATACTGGATTTTTGGTTGAAGAAGGAAATTCTAAAGATTTGATAGATAAGATCTCGATTTTGTTAAATGATAAAAAATTAGCCTCAGAAATGGGAAAAAAAGGCAGAGAATTTGTAATTGAAACTTTCAGTTGGGATGTAATAGCCAAACGATTTTTAGATCATGCTAAAAACAGATTAAAAATTAACTTAGACTAGTATCAGATTTCATTTCTTTTGTAATAAATACTCTATACCAAATTTCAAATGCCAATAATCCTAAAAATTTATTCACATATCTAACATCCAGATCATTTTTATCAATATGTTTTAAAATCCAATTCCCATTAATCCATTTATCTTTAACAACTCTTGCATCAGACAAATAATTTTTGCAAATTTTTTGTCCATAAGATTTCCAAAGATTTAACGTATTCACGCTGAATCCTTGTTTTTCTTTTGGAATTAATGTATCCAAAGTATATTTTTTTAATAATCTCTGTAATGGAATTTTCCCAATATTTTTATCAGGATCATATTTCTGGTTTGAATTTAAATGAGCAGCATAAGAAATGATATCTTCAGAAAGTAATGGAGTAATTGATGTTAATTCAAAATAATGGTTTATTTTTTGATTTATTGGGGCAAAATTATACATCAATTTTCCATTATAATCTGCAAGAAAAACTTGATCCAAATCAGACAGAGAATTATCAAAATAGGGCAAAATTTGGTCATAAATCAAATTCCAATCAAAAGATGTTTTTTCTCCAAAAATTTGTTCTTGATCTATCACATTATCTCTTTCATGGCATTTTAGATACGCCTTTGTTTTTTCTAATGGTGAGGATTTTGAATTAACTAGTGATAAAAATTTTGCATACCTAAAAGTATACCCTCCAAATACTTCATCACCTCCATCCCCTGCTGCCAAATAATTTGAAAAATTTTTAGATTTTTTTGCCACATAATACCAATGTAAATCCCAAAATGGAAGTTTAGTAATACTGATGGCTTTTGGTAGTTCTTTTAGATAGTTTTCTAAAAATAATACATGATGATTTATTCCAAAATGTTCAGCAATTTTTTCAGCAGTTTTGGTTTCATCAACACTGTCTGCAAATTTTATTGAAATTGCATCAACTTCTAATTCAGGAATAGTTTTTTTAAGGAAAGCTAATACAAGTGAAGAATCCACACCTCCACTAAGTGCCAGAGAGATTCTTTTTACGTCAGCTTGTTGGATTTCTTTTAAGATGTAATTTTCAATAGATTTTTCAATAAAATCAAGAGAAAGATCATTGGTTTTTGACTCTAAATCCTTCCATGTTAATTGTGGAAGTAATGGTTTCTGAGAAGGATCATATCGTAAAGTAAGAATATTTCTGATTTGGTTTGGATCTACAAGCATATCTCTAGAATTTACCAGTGCCAAGAGATCTAAAGATCAATTTTGATTTTTTTGCATCATCTTTATCAAAAATCCTTTTTGTGTCAATGATTACAGGCATTTGTGTTTTTGATGCTATGTATGATGGCTTTAAATCATAAAATTCTTTGTGAGCAGTTACTAGAACAACAGAATCTACGTTTGACAATGCCTGATCAATATTATTTTCTGTTTCAATATCAAATATGTTTACTGATTTAAAAAATGGATCATATATTTTGATTTTTGAACCATGTTGTTTTAATTTTTCAATAATTGTTTCAGCAGGTGTAAGTTGGATATCTTTAACCTCAGGTTTGTATGAAATTCCCAATATTAGGATGGTTGAATTAGAGATTTCTTTTTTTGCTTCTTTTAATCCATCAATTATCATGCCAATCACATGATCAGGCATGCTTTCATTTACTTCTCTTCCAATTTTTACAAGGTTTAACATATTACTATCAAATTGTTTTGCTGAGTTTAATAGTTGATATGAATTTACGGGCAAGCAGGGTCCTCCGACTCCAGGTCCAGGATAATGAACCTGAAAATTATATTTACTTTTAGCAGCTTCAAGAACAACGGATATGTCAATTCCCAGTTTTTCAAATAATAACGCAAGTTGATTTACAAATGCAATATTAAGATCTCTAAATACATTAGTAGTTAGTTTTACTGCATTTGCAGTTTTACAGTTAGGCATAGGAATTAGTTCTACGGGGAAAACATGTTTGTAAATCTCTGTAATAATTTTAGTGGTTTTATCATCTATTGCACCTACCAATCTGGGAAGATGTGTAAAATCGATCATTATGTCTCCAGGATTTGCAGTTTCTGGACACACTCCTATGAAAAAATTCTTTCCAGCAACTAATTGCTTTTTGCCATCTTCAATAATTTTGATTAGTTCATTTTCAACGAATCCAGGCTCAATTGTACTCTCTACTACTATCAATGAATAAGGTTCTAGCAATTCCCCGAGTTTTGCTCCTACAGATTTTAATGCGGAGTAATCAGGTATGTTGTTTTTATCCATTGGTGTAGGTAATGACAATAATATTACGTCAGAATTTGGAACAGCGTCTTCTATTTTGGTTGTCGCATGAAATTTTTTATTCGTTACTACTTCATTAAATATGACATCATAGCCCGGTTCATCTTTTAAAGGATAGTCATTTGAATTAATTCTAGTTACCAGATCAGCATTTATGTCAACGCCTGTAGTAGGCAATCCTGATTTTGCAAAGGATAGTGCAGTGGGCAATCCAATTCGCCCTACACCAACAACACAAACCTTCAGACTTTTACTAGAGAGTAATTCTTTAACATGTTCTAAATCATCTAATCTGTTTGAATCACTGTTTTTCATAGTTTCACCAATTATTTTTTAATATACATAATGAACAATAATTCACTACATTTGAAATTTTGCATCATATAAAAAATCTATGAACATGGTATGCTTCAGCATAATCAAGGCCAATTTCATTTCCTCTGATTCTTGCAAGGGCAGTTAAACTACTTCCATCTCGTTGTTCAGGACGAATTTGAGTTTTGTAAATATTCATGGCTTTAATTTTTTTGTTAACATCATTTTTTGAAAGATTCACATAAAAATTCGGAGAAAATTTTCCAAATTCAGAAGCGGCTGACCAAAAATAATATTCTGGGGATTCATATGAAACAACTAGATGGGGTAAATGGGATGTTTTTTGTGAATGCGGTCTTAATGCTGCAATTGCAACCTTATACGCTTGAGTATGATCTTGATGAGTTGAAAAGATAGTTGGAATTGCAACTATAGTGGGTTTAATTTTAGAGATTGCAATTTTACTTCTAAATCCTAATAATTCAATTAATTCTTGTTGAGGCATTGTGTCAATATGTATAATTTCATCATGATAATGTGCAATTTCATATTTATCAATATTCAAAAATTTTGAAACCCTTGAAACTTCATTTCTCCAGTCTTCCTTGGTTATTCGTGTTCCTTCAAATTTATCAAATCCTCCTAGTGACAATATTTGAACGTAAACTTGTCCTCCACCTTTTTTTATTTTATTTATCAAGCCAAAACATCCCATTACCTCATCATCAGCATGAGGAGATATGACAAGTAGTTTTTCTTTTTCTAAATTCAATTAGATATCTCCAATAACGACCCATTTTCACAACATAAAAGCATATTGTATAAATCAAAAATAATTTAAAAATTATTCTTAAAGTATTACAAATTCAATAAATTTATGAATACTTGTTTTAGAATCAATTCATGAATATTGCTGTAACAGGAGGGGCGGGTTTTATTGGTAGTCATATTGTAGAGCATTTAGTTAATAGAGGTGATTCTGTTACTGTTATTGATAATCTTCATACAGGAAAGATAGAAAATTTAGATACAGTCATAGATCAAATAAATTTTATTCAGGCAGACATACGAAATATTGATTCATTGAAAAATGTTTTGAAAAATGTTGATGGGGTTTTTCATGAAGCTGCTTTAGCATCAGTTCAAGAGTCATTTTCTAGACCAAATGAATATTATGATGTAAATGTTAATGGCACTGAAAATATTCTCAAATTAGCAAAAAAATTTGGGTTCAAAATAGTGTATGCCAGTTCATCAAGCGTTTATGGAAATCCAATTGATATTCCTATAAAAGAAGATGCGCAAAAAATGCCTGTTAATCCATATGCCAAAACTAAATTGGATGATGAAATTTTAGCAGAAAAATATGCTAAAAATGGTGTCGGTGTTATTGGATTAAGATATTTTAATGTGTTTGGGGAACGTCAATCAGAAAATTATGCAGGAGTAATAAAGTTATTTCTTGAAAGAATACAAAATAAAGAACCACCTATAATTAATGGTGACGGTTCACAGATTAGAGATTTTGTTTATGTAAAAGATGTTGTTAGAGCAAACATTTTGGCATTAGAGAGTAATGTAAAAAATGCTTTTATAAATATAGGAACAGGAAAAACGATTTCAATTTTAGAATTAGCTAATCAAATTATAAAATCATCAAAACTCTCATTGAAACCAATTCATAAAAATGCGTTAGAGGGAGATGTTCATAAAAGTCAGGCGGATGTAACACTAGCCAAAAAATTATTGAATTGGGAATATGAAGTTGAATTAAAAGATTGGTTAAATGAAACAGTATCAGAATTAATAAGAAGGAATTGAAGAGTAGATTACAAAAGTATTATACATTGCTCAAAAATTAATTCATTAAATTGAAATTATTAATTGCAGGATTTGGTCTAAGATACATTCATCTAAAGGGTTTTGCCGATACACTGAAAAAATATAATATTGAATGTAAGGTTGTAGTAGATTCTGAAATATTTGATGGTTTTCCAAGTAGAAAAATTAGAAATTGGTTTCAAAGTAGAAGAAAATTCAATAAGCTAATTAAGGAATTTAAGCCAGATGCAATATTTATTGATAGGCAAAGACATTTTGGAATTGCCGCTTTAAAGGCAGATATTCCATTATTTGTTCATTTGAAAGGAGATTATTGGAAAGAGATGGATATGGCTAGAAAAACACTTTACAAATCATTTCCAAAACGCATTGCTCTTAATCAATGGGATAAGATTGCCAAAAAATGTTTTGAAAATGCAACAGTAATTTTACCGACATGCAAGCATTTGGATAAGGAATTAAAGAAGCATTATCCAGATAAAAAATCTGAAATTTTTTATCAAGGCATAACTCCGTCTCAATGGATTCCAGAAAAAGGAATGAAGTTAAAACATCCTTGTGTAGGATTGCTTCAAGGTGCAGTAATTTGGGAAAAAGCAAAAGAGATGCTTACATTGAAAAAAGTATTGGAAGCCATGCCAGACATTACATTTTATTGGGCAGGTGATGGCCCATATCGTGATAAAATTCTTCCAGAATTACAAAAGTATGAAAATTTTCATTGGTTGGGAAAATTAAAACATCCGGAAGAAGTCAAGAAGTATCTTAGTGAAATTGATGTTTATGCACTGATTAGTGGAATTGACATGTCACCTGTTTCATTATTAGAAGCACAGGTTTTAGGAAAACCGGTAGTTGCTACAAATGTTGGAGGAATTCCTGAAGAAATGAAGGATAAAGAGACAGGTTTTTTGGTAGAGAAGGGAGATCACAGAGATTTAATTTCAAAGATTTCAATGTTATTTGATGATCAGAATAAAGCAAAGCAAATGGGTATTAAAGGTAAGAAATTCGTTGAGGATAATTTTAGCTGGGAAAAAATTGCTGAAGATTTTATTAAAGTTTCAAAAAAATACATTGATGTAAAATGAAATATTTTACAAATTAATTTTCTTACCTGTAACACTAATTCCACTTTCAATTTCTTTGAAGGTTGTAATTTTGATTTTTGCATCTTTAAACCATTTTTTAACTTCAGAAGGTGTGTGCCTAAATGCATATTTTGGTGAATACCAATCAAAATTAACACCTACACTTCTTTCAAAATTATCTGATTCATCCCAAAAACATTTTAAAAAATGCCAATAAACAAATCTCTGAACATCATATTCGCCCGCTTTTACACCTAAAATTGGAATATCGTAAGGAATTTTGATTTTCTTTTTTAATTTTGCCAAGCTTTTTCCCAAATACGTCATCTGCTTTGAGAAATCAGTGCATTCTTCAACAGACATTTTTACAGTTTTGTTTCTAATATAGTCATCAACATATTCTCTTACGGGAGCTTTTTTATTATAAACATAAATTGAAATATCTCCAGAATTCGTAAGAAATTTTGTTAGATATTTGAAGGAAGTTCCAGTATTTTTTGTATGATGTAAAACTTGATCTGAATAAATATAATCAAAAAACTTTCTTTGAAATGGTAATTGCCGAAGATCTGCTTGTAAAAAATGAACATTTGGCAATTTACCATATTTCTCATATGCAAAATCAATGCTTTCACTTGCATCTAATGCAAAAACATCAGCATTTGGATTTAAGGAAAGAAATTTGGCGCTATTGCCAATTCCAGTACCTGCATCAAGGATTTTAGTTTTAGTATCTAAGAATTTATTAAAATTTAATTCAGTTTTCCACCCATATCTATCTAAAAACCACTTTCTTTGAAAATCTATCCAATCTTTTTTTTGATGATTTTTATGATGTTTACGCCATTTTGCACTAAAAGCATCTTCAGTCCTGACAAAATCTTTTGTTTTATCAACTACAAAACGTGGTATTCCTTTATTGATCTTAAAATTATCGTTACATTTATCACAAGAGATTAAACCCTCTATAATTTCACTATCTTTTTTCTTTTTAATTTTTACATGAATAGAATTCCTACATGTGGGACAAACAAGAAAATCAAGTAGTCTTTGTTTCAAAACTAATTAGATTTCAGATGTGTTAAATAAAAACTAATAATTTTTGTTTTACTCATTATTGCTAATCTGTGTATAAATCAAGATATTTTGGAAGTAGTACCTCCCACGAAAAAAATTTGTTTATGAAATCATTTGCGTTTTGTATTAGTTTTTTCTGTAATTCCTCATCATCTAATAGTGAGTTTATTGCATCTAGCATTTTAGATGGATTTTCAGAAGGAATTAAAATTCCTGTTTCATGATCGATAACAATTTCAGATACTCCTCCTACATTTGTTGCTATCACCGGAATTTTTAGATAAAAAGCTTCTTTGATTACCTGGGGAATACTTTCCATCCTAGATGGAACAACAAGTAGATTCGATGATTTTAAAATTTCCATAGTTTTTTTCCATGGTAGATCAGTACAATAAACAACATTACCGTTAATTTTATGTTCTATTTTTTTTAAAACATCAATTCCTTTTTCATAGCTATCACGACCTATGTAGACTACTTGATTTTTCTTTTTTTCAATTTTAGTGAAATTACTAAATTTTTTTGTATCTAACGGTGCAGGTAAATAAATAAAATCAACATTAATTTTTTCTTTATAATATTTTTGAATAGTTTTTGAATCAGTAGTTAATTTATCTGAAATTTTAAACGCCTTCAGCTCCGCTTTACTAGCTAGATATCCAGTAGTTTTAGAGTGTAACATTTCTATTTGCTCAGAATATGCTCCGTGTACTGAAAGAATTTTTTTGTTAGAATTTACATATTTCATTACGAATGCAGATGGTATATTCCATGCATGAACAACATCATATTTTTCTTGATTTATTAATGATTTTAAAATTCCAAAAATTGTAAAAGATGGATTTTTTAGTTTTTTGATTGGAATGTGTGGTATTTTCATTAATTTTACATCATGACCTTGTTCACGTAATTTTTCAGCAACTCGGAATGCATGGCCTCCAATTCCACCTTCATATCTGGGAGAAATATACAGAATTTTCACAAAAAAAAATTAGTTGTAGACTTTTTAAGGTCTTGTATTAAAAATCAGATTGCATATTGTAGCTTGAGCAGTATCATGAAACGCTTGACTCTACACAGCCAGCGGTAAGCTCATCACCTACACCACATCTCATTAGACCTCTGTAAAGACCATCTTCTAGTTTAACATCTTCATCATAGAAAGTTAGGATAACTAAAATTAAGACAACTATTTGTAGGGATTTTGTCCTGTAAAAAAACAATTTTGATATAGATTAGATTATTTTAAACGATATTGGAGTTAGAACAAATATTTGTCAGTATTGTAATATTATTAGCAGTAGCTAGACTTCTTGGTGAATTATTTCGTAGATTTAAACAACCTGCTTTAGGAGGTGAACTACTTGCAGGAATAATACTTGGACCCACAATATTTGGAATCATCATTCCAAATGAAAATCTTGAACTGATTTCAACAATTGCAATTTTCTTTATCATGTTGTTCATAGGACTTGAAATGGATCTAAAAGAACTTAAAAAAACAGGTAAATCTGCATTCATAATATCTGTATTTTCCTTAGTGATACCTTTTTTCATAGGTTTTCAAATATCAGTTATTTTTGGTTCATCATTAATTCAATCAATGTTTATGGGATTATTGTTGTCGGTTACATCAGTACCAGTTAGTGCTATAATTTTATTGGAATTGGGAATCTTAAAAACAAAAATTGGTAATACTGTAATGTCTGTTGCAGTAGTAGATGACATAATATCATTGGTCATACTTGCAGTGATTTTACAAATGCACATGACAGAAAGCACATCACTTAATGTTGTTGATATGGGATTATCAATAATTCCTATGTTGATCTATCTTGTTGGAATTATATTTTTAGCATTTGCTATTCACAAATTCAATTATTGGTTCCCACATAGATTAGAATTATTCTTTACAAAAGCTAAGACCAGAGAAGCTACGTTTGGTATTTTGATAATTATGACAATAACATTATCACTTTTAGCACAACTAGCTGGCCTTCATTTTATCATAGGTACTTTCTTTGCAGGATTGATTTTTAGTGGAAAAGTACTTGGTAAAAGAGAATCTGATAAATCATATGGAATATTATCTGGAGTAACATTTGGATTTTTTGCACCATTATTTTTTGCAATTCTTGGAATAAAATTCAGTGGTCAATCATTAGATACAGCCATACTTCCATTAGCATTATTGGTGGTATTAGGTATTTTTGGTAAAACTCTAGGCGGATTTATTGGTGCTAGATTATGTAAATTGTCAAAGGTGGAAAGTTTGGCAACAGCATCATTGTTAAACGGACGAGGAACTGTTGGTCTTGCTATTACTGCTTTAGCATATTCTGTTGGGATTTTAGATCTTACTTTATTTTCGGTTGCAGTGGCAATTTGTTTTATTACTACAGTGTTAACACCAATTATTGCAAAACCTCTTTTAAAAAAAATAACAGTAGCATAACATGTTAAAGAATTGCAGTGAAAATATTACTCAAAGGCATAATGAAAACTTTGATAGAATCACACTGAAACAAACCCATGAGAAAATTTTGGGAAAAACAAATGAATTAACTTCATTATTTGATCTGATTTTAGATGTTTTTTGAATTTTAGGAAAACTGATAGCATAAAATAAAATTATACAGTATTGATTTTTTAAGGTGATTACAAATTTTGAAATCTACATTGTTGCTTGTGCAGCATCATGGAACATCTGGCTCTTTGCACAGCCAGCAGCAAGTTCGTCACCTGCTCCACGTCTCATAAGACCACGATAAAGACCATCTTCTAATTTGACGCCTTCTCTTTCTTCCCATTCCTCTACAGTGATGGAATATTTCTTTTGGATTCTATCTCTGTACCATTCTGGAATTACGTTAAATGCACAGAATGGAACTATTCTGAGATCAGGAGTAAGATAGTGAATATCACATCTTTGCAGTCTTTCCAAATCTTCGTTGTATTTGTCTTGAAAGTGCATCATGCCAAGGAATAATCCCTTGACGTGCCAAGATCCTACTGAATCAAATGATCTCTTCATGAGAATGTTACCAAACATCTTTGCCAAATCCAAGCCTGCTGGTTGCTTTTTAGTATCAACGAATCCTTTGAGTTTTCTTACAACTTCAAGCATTGTAAAGTATTTGTTTTTACCAGAGCGAATCTCTTCTGCTTTGTCTTCAAATAGTTCTAACATTCCCTGAATATCACAGAATTTAGTTAATGGAACAAATTTCTTTGTATCTGCATCTTCAAAGATGTATGTTCCTGCACCACATGCAAAGTGGATTGATAATTCGTATTTTGGCTTGCTAGAGAATGCTTCAATTACATTAGTCAGTGGCATGCAACTTGGAACTGGGAACCAGTCATCTACAGTTACTTCACCGTTTGTTTGCTCTTCAATTCTTTGAACACAATCAGGAACTGTGATTCTGTATTTTTCACGTTCGGATTTACCCATTCTTCCAGTTAGGGAGACAGGTTGGAAATTAACAGCGTGAACTACATCCATGTTCTTTTGAGCATATCTGATAATTCCGCCTAGTTCATGATCATTAATTGATTTGATAACCGTTGGAACAAATACTACAGTAGTACCTGTCTTTCTGCAACTATCTAGTGCATATGGAATCTCCCAGTGGTTTTTAGGATTTGTTCTTGCAGTTACACCATCAAAGGAAAGATACAAGTTGTTACAACCGGCTAGTCTTACTTCTCTTGCTGCTTCTGGATCCATTGCATGTCTAATTCCATTAGTGTTCATCTGGATATGGTCAACGCCTTCCTCTTTCATAATTTTGATAACATCGGCGATATCTTCTCTGAGCATTGGTTCACCACCAGTGATTTGCATAGAGTTTCCTGGAATTGGTCTTTCAGCTCGCAAAGTCTTCATCATTGCTCTGACTTGGGTATGATCTGGTTCGTACATGTAAGCGCCTTCAAGGCCTTTCTTTACATAAAAGAAGCAATACCAGCATGTTAAATCACATCTATTAGTTACAATCATGTTTGCAAGTCCGCTGTGAGAGAGATGGTTTGAGCATAATCCACAGTTATTTGGACAGGAACATTTGTCAATCATTACGTTTGGAGAATGAGCGCCTTTACCGTCCATCCAGTAAGTACTGAATTTCTTGTACATTTCATAAGAGCCAAAATACAATTCCTCACATTCACCGTGAGTTGGACAGACTTTGGACATGAAGACCTTGTTATCTCGCTCAAAGACTTCGGCATCCAGAATCATGTTGCAATCTGGACAGATACTTTGAGTGAATCTAATTGTGGACTTTTTACCTAAATTTTTACTTGATTGATTGGATATCTGAATTAATGCCATACCTGTTATCGGAATTCTTCTGAAATACTATATAATGCATTTCATACTAGCCCCCGTGTGGAATTTAGTAATTGGGCATACCTGATTTAAATACCAAAACTGGTCGACTAGATCGCATATGAGCATATCTGATAAAACAAGAAAGGCATTAGAAAAAATCGGTCTTACAAGTTACGAGATCAGAACATTTTCTGCATTACTCAAAGCTGGAGAGTTAACAGCATCCGACCTTAGTCAGAAATCAGGAGTGCCATATTCGAAAATTTACGAAGTACTAGGAACTCTGGAAGATAAAGGCTGGATTGGATCAGATGACTCTAGACCAACGAAATATTTTGCAAAGTCACCATCTACTGGACTGGAAACGACAAAACAGAAAATGGAGACAGATTTTTCGCAGAACCAAAGTGTAATTTTAAATGAATTAGTTCCATTGTATGAAAAAAGCGGCACGAGTGAAAGGCCAGATATTTGGGTATTGTCAGGTGCAATAAACATTGCAGCTAAAATTCTAGAGATGGTAGATACGTGCAGAAACGAGGTAATGATTGCGTTGCCAGAAGCTGGAGTAGAGCTAGTAAAGCAGGCATTGCCAAAACTTAGATCATTACATGATAAAGGAGTGGAAATTACAATTCTCACTTCAGACAAAATGGATAAAGAATCAATCAAGGCAATAAAAAGAGTTGCAACTGTAAAAATTAAGAAGGGCTTGTTTGGAGGGGGAATAATTTCTGATAAAAGATATGTTGTGATTTTGTTGGGCCCGGAAATTGGCGGTGCAAACACTTCAGATGTTGTAGCAATTTGGGCAGATCATGCAGGGTTAGCAGGATTTGCGCGTCAATACTTTGAATATTTATTAAAAGACTCTAAGGTAATATAATATGGATGCATTAAGTGATGATGAAGAGACTCTCTTTGTAGGAACTGCAGAAGCAGAACATGTAGAGATGTATCTCAAGGCAATCTGGCATATCAAGGAAAGGGGGGAGGATGTCAAGATTAGCACCATTGCTAAAATGCTCAATGTAAGGCAACCAAGTGTTGTTCAGATGCTCAAGAAATTAAACAGTAAGAATCTTGTGAATTACAACAAGGCAGGTGTGAAACTTACAGAGGATGGCGAAAGAATAGGTGCAAGCATGATGAGAAACAGCAGATTACTAGAGGTACTAATGGACAGTGCATTAAAAGTTGAAATTGACGAGGAGATGGTTTGTGGCATTGAACACCACATGAAAAAACAATTTACAGATGCATTGTGTACCATGTTAAACCATCCAAGGAAATGTCCACATGATCATGAAATCCCTATGGGCGAATGTTGTAAATCAGCATAAGTGAAATTACATCCCAAAAGATATATCATCTTAGAAATTGAATTGAATCATGGCATGTTTTTGTGGGTGTGAAACATATGAAAAGTATGAGGATGGATTCAAGATTGCATGTGTAAAGTGTGGACACGGTCCTCAAAATCACGACGAAGAGTTCAGAGCCGCTGCAAGAAAGAATGAATCACAAAGTCAGAAACGTGATGTAGATTTCGGATGATTATTCGCCAATAATTTTAACTAATACTCGCTTTGGTCTTTTACCGTCGAATTCTCCATAGAAAATTTCTTCCCAGGGTCCAAAATCCAATTCTCCGTTAGTTATTGCTATTACCACTTCTCTTCCCATGACTTGTCTTTTAAGATGAGCATCTGCATTGTCTTCTCCTGTTTTGTTGTGATCATAATGGTTTGTTGGCTCGTGTGGGGCTAATCCTTCCAACCATTTTTCATAATCATGGAGTAAACCACCTTCATTGTCATTGATAAAAACACTAGCAGTGATATGCATGGCATTTACAAGACACAATCCTTCCTTGACTTTGCTTTTTACAACAAGATCTCTAACATCATTTGTAATGTTTACAAATGCTCTCCGTGTTTTAACTTCAAACGTAAGATATTCTGTTAGAGATTTCATATTTTTTGACACAGATTAAACATTAAAAACCTAAGGTAGGCTCAGAACTCAAGATCCTCATCATCAATCAAAGGGATAGGTTCATCACTGCCTGCATGCATATTTTAGGCAGATTCCTATTGAGTCTTTCAAGAAGCTTGATAAATGGCTAAGAGTTCAATCTTTCAAAATGGTTGCAATTGATACTCCGGCTTCATTGGAAAGTTTTAGAAGATTTATCATTTCAAGTACCTGTAAATCTTATGCACCACGAAGCTACTTGGAGGATTCAGAGGTATTTGCAGAAAGAGAGGACAATCTGGGTGCAATTTATGTTGAAGCAGCCGATAAAGTAACTTTGAAAAAAATAAGAGACATCACATTTGTCAATGCAAGAGATATTCTAGGAATAATCTATAATTCAAAAAGTGGAAATACATCCTTGAAATGGCGTCAGTTAAGACGAAACAATGGCAAAGTTTCAGGAGAAGCTTCAGCAAATTCTCTTACAAATCTTGCAGAATCAGGTGTCCTTACTTTGGATTGGGTTGAAAATTATCTAAAGAAAAAAACAGAAGAGACAAAGACAAACGAAGTCACAAGCTAAACTCTTTTCTTTTTGTAGATTAGAATACTATCATGATTACAAAGACTATTGATGAGAATTCAATTTCAGTCATGCCAGAAGATTCTGATGACCTTTTGAATCTACGTCGAATAATTAAGAAAGATGACAAAGTAATAGGTGATACAACAAGGGTTCTAAAACAGGACAAGGATTATTCTAGACCAGACAAAGGTGAAAGGATCAAAGTCAGAATTGCATTAATTGTGGAAAAAATTTCTCTAGATGATGTATTGGACAGGCTAAGAGTTGGAGGAACAATTTATGAATCAAGTAATGAAGCAGTGCCTCACGGATCACATCATTCGTTTATTTTAAAAATAAATGACGGAATTACAATTTCAAAGAAAAAATGGTCACCCATAGAGAAGAAACTTTTAGAATCAAATAGTCAAAATGGTTTTGTACTTGTAGCCATTGATACTGCTGATTGTGGAATTGCAAGATTGAAAGGAACTCATTTAGAATTTATGCCAAATATTTATTCAGGCTCTGGAGGTAAAAGATACAAGACAAATTTCAATATTGAAAAATTCTTTGAACAAGTACAACAAGCAATATTTTCTATTTCTAAAAAAGAAGATTCAATAATAATTTTTGGTCCTGGTGAAACAAAGAAAAGATTTGCAAATTTTATTGAAAAATCTCAAAAATTCAAAATCAAAGTTGTAGAAGGAATTGATTCTGGCGGAGAAGATGGAATTTACACATTTACAAAATCTAAAGCAATGCAGGAGATAATGTCAGATAGCAAATTAGCCAAGGCTTCAACAATAATTGACGAGGTAATGCTTCTTGCTAATAAAAAAAGTAACAAATTCACTATGGGGTTTGAAGAAACTTTTAAGACAAATCAGATGGGGGCAGTTGAATCTTTGGTGTTCTCAGATAGAATCATACAGGAAAATGATGAACAAAAGATCATGGATTTTCTTAATGATGCTGAGAGTAAAGGTGTAAAGATTTACAGTGTTGATTCATCAACAGACATTGGTTTAAGAGTTACTGGTTTGGGTGGAATAGTTTCATTGTTACGATATGCAATAGAAACCTAATTGGTAGATTCAATCAACCAGTTAAGATATGATTTGTTGAGTGAGGAAACGGTTAGTTCGGCTATCTCTGGGACTTCATATGGATGAGTTTCCAAAATTTTCTTTTTTAATAGTTTCTTATTTTTTGTCACAGTTTTGAAAATTGCAATATATTCAGATGAGTTTTCAATTTTTCCCTTCCAAGAATAAATTGATGAGATTTTTGAAACATTGACACATGCAATGGTCTTATTTTTTACAAGTTCATTTGCAATTTTTGAAATTGATTTTTTATCAGGATATGTTGAGACGATTATTACTGGTTTCATAGTAACCGATAAATGTACGTTCTTTAAAAAATTAACAATTAGTTTGGAACTTGATTTTATTACTCAGAATTCGATCATCTATGTCTTAATTGCATGGGTTATGATAGTGATTATCGCAAAAGCTCTAAAGGTAGAAAAATATGGTTTTGAAATAAAGGCGTACAGTCTAGTATACAAAAACAAAGGAGTTAATGTAGTTCTAAATAAAGTTCTAAGCAGGACTAGAAGAGGAATCAGGGTTTTTGCTGATACGAGTGTAATTGCAGGATTTGTTATGATGGGATTTGCATTTTGGTTTTTGCTAAATAATGTTTCAAACTTTTTTGTTGCACAAGATGACTTTTCAGAATTAACAGTACTTATTCCAGGAATCACGTTAACATCGGCATCATCAATTACATTCTTTTTACTTTCAATTCCAATAGTTCTGGTAGTTCATGAAGGTGCACATGGAATAGTTGCAGCATTGGAAAAAATAAAGATCAAGACAGGTGGCTTTGCAATATTTATCGCAATGTTTGCAGGATTTGTAGAACCAGATGAGGAAGAATTTGAAAAAGCAAAAAAGATTTCAAAGTTAAGGGTTATTGGTGCAGGAGCTACGGCAAATGTAATTTTTGCATTTGGTTTGGGATTGATTTTATTGACAAACCCATTTTTTGCAATGGTTTTGCCTGAACCACTCCTAACTACGTTCTATGAATTACCAAGTGGAGTTTTGATTCTTTCAATAATTGAAAACTCTGGAGCTGAGCAAGCAGGATTATTGGCAAATGACATAATCACATCCATTAATGGAATACCGATCTACAGTCCGGCGGATTTTCCCAGTTTGAGTCCGGGTGAAACAGCAAGTGTCTCAGTAATTAGAGACGGTCAAGAATTAGATTTCGGTGTTGAAATTATTCCATCACCTGAAGATCCTGAAAGAGGATTAATTGGAATTATGAGAGACAATACATTTGCTTACAAACCACTAATGAATTTCATTGAATGGAATGATCCCAATGTTTCAATGTTTTTGTTATGGTTATGGATGATTTCATTTTTCATAGGAATCATCAATATGCTTCCTCTTCCAATATTGGATGGCGGTAAATTTATCCATACAATAATTGATAAAAAAATATCAGACAAGTCAGTAAATGTTGTAATGTGGGGAATTTACGCATTCACATTTGTTCTATTTGGGCTCAACATTGCTTTATCATATATGAAATCTGGCTGGTTTACAATTTAGAAATCACCTAAAGAATCATTAATGAAAAAATACCAACAAGTTCATGATCTGCGATAAATGTGAAAATCCAGCAGTATACACACGAAAATATTCTGGACAAAAATTATGCTCAGTTTGTTTCTCAAACTCCATTGTAAGGAAAACAGCCAAAACTATTTCAAAATATAATATGATAAAGCACAGTGAACTAGTAGCAGTTGCAGTATCTGGAGGAAAGGATTCCTTAGCATTACTAAAAATTATTCATGAAATGGCATTAACACATAATTTTAGAATAATAGCAGTTACGATAGACGAGGGAATTCCAGGATACAGAAATGAAGCGCTGGAAATTGTTGAAAATTTTTGTGAGAAATTAAATGTAGAACACAAAGTTTACTCTTACAAAGACTTGTTCGAATTAACATTGGATGAAGCATTAGAATTAAGAGAAAATGAAAAAACTTCCTCCTGTTCAATTTGCGGTATTTTGAGAAGACGCGCAATTGATTTTGCAGCAAACGATGTTGGAGCTGATGTTATTGCAACCGGCCACAATCTAGATGACACATTACAAACGTTTGTCATAAACATGCTTTCAGGAGACACAACAAAGATTGGATGGATGGATCCTGATACATCTTCAAATTCTTTAAGAAAGATAAAACCATTCTGTGAAATATATGAATCTGAAATAGTATTTTATGCATTTACAAATGATATTCCATTTCAATCAGAGCCTTGCCCACACATGAATGAAGGGATTAGAACGGAGATTCGTGAATTTCTAAATTCTCTAGAAAACCAACACAGTGGAATTAAAAATAATTTGTATCAATCAATTCTCAAAGTTTCTCAAAGTGTAAAGACTTCAAATTCAAAAGAAAAAACAGTTTGTGAAAAGTGTGGAACTGAATGTACTGGTAAGATATGCTCAGTTTGCAACATGGTTTTAAAACTGAAAGAAAATCATTAAAAGATATATTCATGAATTTTAAAAATGCCTAGTCATGTATAATATAAGATGTCCTCGTTATGCAAATATAACATACTTTCTTTAGAAAAAACGGTAGTAGGGAGGATTAGGGTGCTAGCCGTGCCCTGTTCTGAAACCGGCTATATGCAGAGATCAGCAACTGTTGGGTAAATCTCTAGATGGGTAATTCCCGCTTGGTGTGCGGAAATGAAATCACGCCGAGGCGGGTGGTTGCAGGACTAGAAATATCCGAAGGGATAACTTCTAAGACCGAACCATCGAAAGGGATGAGGTCCGGGAGGGAGCAATCCTAAGGTGGAGCATCCACGCTTCCTCGTCAACGTGGCGGATCTTGTATGCCTTGAAATGGGGCTATTCGTCTAGACTGGAGCCAGCAGAGCTACTACCTTTATAATTTAAATAAAAACTGCAAAGTCATGGAAGGAATCATCTCATTTGGAAATAAAAGAAATTACGAGGATTTTAAAAAACAGATTCCAAGTTCAGTGCTGCCTCTTTTTGATTCCATTAGAGAATTTTGCTTTTCTTTAGGAGAAAATGTTGTTGAGAACATCAGGATGCACAGAGTGGTTTTTTGTAAATCAATTACTTTTAGATGGTTTGCAGATGTAGAACCTCAGAAAGAAGGAGTGATTATAAAAATTCAAAAAGACAGAAAAGAGCCAGTACAGATTATTCAGATAAGCAAAGAGCAAAAAATTTCAGAGTTTGGAGATTTGATTAAAGAAGCATTTGAAAAAATTCACTAGTATGCAACGTCAAATTTTGTAAATTCCCCCGTGAACTTTTCATTTCGTATTTCTACATCTTCAACTATTGCATTTGCAGGTCCGCCATGAGCCCATTCAACAAGTCTAGTAACTTTTTCTGTGTCTCCTTCTAAAACAGCCTCAACACGGCCGTCCTTCAAATTTTTGACCCACCCGTAAACATTATTTTGTTTTGCTTTAGCTTTTAATGTCTGACGAAAAAAAACTCCTTGTACTCTACCTGTTACAAAAATTCTAATTCGTTGCTTTGACATTAAAGGTAGATTTCATAGAGTCATTAATCAATTTTAGGTTAAAGAAAAACTATCTTCTTTCTTTAATTCTAGCTCTACCAGTCTTTCTTGCAGCGATGCTACCTACCTTTGCACCAGGTGGGGCATCTCTTGAAACAGTTGAGCTTTGACCGACGTGTTGATGACGACCACCACCGTGTGGGTGAACATATGCTGCTTGAGCAACACCTCTGACAATTGGATATTTCTTTCCTTTAGCTTTAAAGCTACGCCATTTGTTACCTGCACTCATAAAGTGTCGTTCACTAGCTCCACCACCAGCAAGAGTGCCAATCATTGCTCTGTTTTTTGGATTTAATGTGGTAAATCTTCCAGATGGTAGTTTAACAGTAACACCCTCATCACCATGAGAGAAAATAGTTGCATTGGTACCTGCTGACTTTACTATAGCGCCACCATCTCCAAAATGCTTTTCAATATTACAAACAATTGTGCCATCAGGAATGTTTTGAACACTAATTACATTTCCTTTCTCAATCTTTGATTTTAATCCAAATTGTAAAGTTTCGCCTACTCTAGCTCCAAGAATTGCCGGAACGTATGAAACAGATCCATTCTCAAATCTGATTTTTGCTAAAGGTGCTTCTCGTCCACGTTCATGAACCAAATCAATAATTTCACCTTCATGCTGTTCTGCAAGTGGAAAACGAGGATAATTTGCCTTGGAACCTACTTTACCAGTAGATGTAGACCTAAATTGCATTCCTCCACGGCCACGTCTTCTTACTAATGGTCTTTTACCCAAGTTGATCGTTTCCTACGTAAAGAGGATTTTAAGCTTGTGATGGCTATTGTAAGTTAAGAAAATTACCACAAAGGTATAAAAATTAGACAGAGGGCATTTCTATATGAGCCAAAGCGGTCTTTCTCTCAAAGTTCTCGAAGCATATACTAGAGATGTTGGGAGAGGCGTAGCAAGAATCGATTATGATTCTATGGATACTCTAAATGCCTCTACAGGCGATGTTATAGAAATAAAAGGTAAAAGAAGAACAGTTGCAAAATGCCTTCCGTTGTACCCATCTGATGAAGGAAAAGGAATTATTAGAATTGATGGACTAGGTAGAAATAATTCAGGAATTGCAATTGGAGACACAATTTCGGTTAGAAAAATAAAAGCAGTGGCTGCAGAAAAAATAGTAGTTGCTCCATTAGAAGCAATTCCTCCAATTGATGAAAGATATCTTGCAGATGCACTAGAGAGTGTTCCATTGATTAAGGGTGATAATGTAATGGTTCCATATTTTGGTGGACGTTTAACTTTTCAAGTTATTGGAGTTACCCCTGCAGCTGATGCAGTTTTGGTTACTCAAAAAACTGTTTTCCATATTGCAGAAAAAGGAGAGACACTACGTGGAGTTCCACAGGTAACCTATGAAGATATTGGCGGTTTAACAGATGAGATTAAAAAAGTCAGAGAAATGATAGAGCTTCCATTAAGACATCCTGAAATTTTTGAAAAGTTGGGAATTGAAGCACCAAAAGGTGTATTGCTATATGGTCCACCAGGAACAGGTAAGACATTACTTGCAAAAGCAGTAGCAAATGAAAGTAATGCACATTTTATCAGTATTTCAGGTCCAGAAATCATGAGCAAGTTTTACGGAGAGAGTGAAGCTAGACTAAGAGAAATTTTCAAAGAGGCAAGAGAGAAATCTCCATCAATTATCTTTGTTGATGAAATAGATTCCATTGCACCAAAAAGAGAAGAAGTTACTGGAGAAGTTGAAAGAAGAGTAGTTTCTCAAATGTTATCATTAATGGACGGTCTAGAAGCTAGAGGAAAAGTAATTGTAATTTCTGCAACAAATAGACCAAATGCAATTGATCCTGCACTTAGAAGACCGGGAAGATTTGACAGAGAAATCGAGATTAAAGTTCCAGACAAAAAAGGAAGAAAAGACATTCTTGCAATTCACAGTAGAAACATGCCACTATCAGACGATGTCAATATAGATAAGATCTCAGCAGTAAGTCACGGCTATGTTGGTGCAGACTTGGAATATCTATGTAAAGAGGCTGCAATGAAATGTTTGAGAAGATTACTGCCTATTCTTAATTTAGAAGAAGAAAAAATTCCTCCAGAAACTTTGGATAAATTAATTGTGAACAATGATGACTTCCTCAAAGCTTTGATTGAAGTAACACCATCTGGTATGAGAGAAGTTTTCATAGAGAATCCAGATGTAAAATGGGACGATGTTGGAGGATTGGAAGATGTCAAACGTGAGCTGCAAGAAGCTGTAGAGTGGCCAATGAAATATCCTGGTCTTTATGATAAATTAGGACATACTATGCCAAGAGGAATCTTGCTTCATGGTCCAAGCGGAACAGGCAAGACATTACTTGCAAAAGCAGTAGCTACACAAAGTGAGGCAAACTTTGTTTCAGTCAGAGGTCCCGAACTGCTATCAAAATGGGTAGGAGAATCAGAAAGAGGAATCAGAGAGATCTTCAAAAGAGCACGTCAGTCTGCTCCATGTGTCATATTCTTTGACGAAATAGATTCTATTGCACCAATCAGAGGCGCAGGTGGAGAAACAGCAGTTACTGAAAGAGTTGTCAGTCAATTACTTACTGAATTAGACGGAATGGAAAATATGCACGGCGTTATTGTATTAGCGGCAACAAATAGAGCAGACATGATAGATCCGGCATTACTAAGACCAGGAAGATTTGATAAAATTATCCAGATTCCACTTCCAGATAAAGAAAGTAGAAAGAGCATCTTGAAAATTAATGCAGCAAAAATTCCAATAATTGACGATGCAAGCGATCCTCAGCATGTAGATATTGAGAAAATTGCCGATCTAACTGATGGACTCAGCGGTGCAGATACAGCATCCATTGCAAATACTGCAGTATCTCTTGTTATTCACGAATTTTTAGATTCACATCCAGATGAAAAAGACATTGAGAAAACTACCATTGATGCAAAGGTAACTATGAAGCACTTTGAAGAAGCAGTAAAAAAAGTCAGAGAGCAAAAAGATCTAAAGTTAGGCGAAAAACTAGTGGCATCCTATTACAGGTAGTTTTAATAAAATAACAAATCTAAGTCTCGTAAATGTCAGAGTACAGAGGATATGAAGGTAATTCGCTAGAATTCTTAAAGACAAATCAAATTGCAGTAGGAGATTCTGTTAAGATTACCGCTGATATCACTTATTCAGGCATAATAATGCCAAGGTACGAGCACAGTGATGACAAGCATATTGTTTTGAAATTAAAAAATGGATACAATATTGGATTAGAAATTGCCAATATTGAAAAAATTGAGAAGAATCAAGTCACAGAAAAAATAATAGAAAAAACTGAAAGTATAGAGAAAACTGAAGGATTGCCAAAAATTTTACTATTATCAACTGGGGGAACAATTGCAAGTAAAATCGATTATAGAACAGGTTCAGTGACTCCTGTGTTAACAGCTGCAGAACTAAATGCATCTGTTCCTGAACTTGCACAGATTGCAAATATAGATGCAGAGGTCTTATTTTCAGAATATTCTGAAAACATCATGCCAGAGCATTGGTTAAAAATTGCTGAAAAAATAAATGAATATTCTAAATCAGATTATTCAGGAATAATTGTTGCACATGGTACAGACACGATGCATTATACATCATCCTTTCTTTCATTTGCACTAGCAGGATTTTCAATACCTATTGTACTTGTAGGTTCTCAAAGATCTTCAGATCGTGCTTCATCAGATGCAGCATTAAATTTGATTGGAGCAACAAAATTTATCACCACAAGTAATGCCAAAGGCGTCTATATTGTAATGCATCATGATGAAAATGATGAAACAGTTGCATGCCACATAGGAACTAGAGTAAGAAAAAATCACACTAGTAAAAGAGGTGCATTTCAAACAATTGGTGATGTTCCTGCATTCATAATTGCAGAAAATCAGATTCAAAAAAACATTAAAGAAGATTTTTTTAAAACAAATGAATTTCAACCAAGAATCAATTTGGACACTAAAGTTGCACTAGTAAAATATCATCCCGGTTATGATTCAGATTTGTTAGAAAAAATAATAGAGATGGGATACAAAGGAATAATTTTTGAAGGAACAGGATTAGGCCATATTGGAAGAACAATGTATGATAGCGTAAAAAAGGCAAATGACAAAGGAATTTTTCTAGGTATGACTTCACAGTGCATTGATGGTAGAGTCAGAATGACAGTTTATGAAAGTGGTCGTGATTTACTTAATTTAGGCATAATTCCACTGGAAAATATGATTCCAGAAGTTGCACTAGTAAAAGCAATGTGGGCGCTAGGAAACTCTCAAAATATTGAACAAGTAAAAAAAATTATGCTTGAAAATATAGCATCAGAGATATCAAATTAAGAGGATGGATAAGGTGTCAGAATTTTCTATTGGTAGTATTGGATTAAAAGTAGGACTGGAAATTCATCAGCAACTAGCAACTAATAAAAAATTATTTTGTAATTGCAAACCAATTGAATCAGAAGAATATTCCATTAAATTTCAAAGAAAATTGCGTGCAGTTAAAAGTGAATTGGGAGAATATGATCCAGCAGCTTTATTTGAAAAATCAAAATCAAAAACAATAGTCTATTATGCAAATTCAGAAAGTAGTTGTTTGGTTGAACAGGATGAAGAACCACCGCATAATTTAGATAATGATGCAAAAGATCTTGCATTGATAATTGCAACATCACTTAATTCAAAAATTTTTAATGAAATTTATCCAATGAGAAAATCTGTAATTGATGGTTCAAATACAACGGGATTTCAACGAACCATGTTAATTTCACAAGGAGGAAAAATTGAAGTTAATGGTGAAACTATAGGTGTGCAATCAATTTGCCTGGAAGAAGATGCAGCAAAACTTCTTGGAGACAAAGGGAATATCAGAGAATACAGTTTAGATCGTCTAGGCGTTCCCCTTTTAGAGATTGCTTTAGATCCAGTAGAAGGCGATTCAAAAAAAATTAAAAATATTGCATTGGCTTTAGGTAGGCTATTACGAAGTACTAAAAAGGTAACAAGAGGAATTGGATCAATTAGACAAGATGTCAATGTTTCAGTTAAAGACGGAGGAGGAATAGTAGAAGTTAAAGGAGTTCAACAATTAGAACAATTAGAAAAAGTAGTAGAATTTGAGGCTAAAAGACAATATGGGTTAGTAAAAATTGCTGAAAAACTGAAAAGTTCAGATTTTAAAGGAATTTCAAAAAGTGAAAATGTTTTTGACATCACTGAAGATTGGAAAGGTTGTAAATCAAAAATCATTCAAAAAGCGTTAAAAGATAATTCAATAATCAAAGCAATTAAAATTGAAAATTTTTCTGGAATGTTTGGATACACACCATTTGAAGGAGTCAGATTAGGAAAAGAAATCGGGCAGTTAGTAAAGTTTTATGGTATTGGCGGAGTTTTCCATTCAGATGAATTACCAAACTATGGGATTGAAGAAAAAGATATTTTGATTGTGAAAAATATTTTAAAAGTTAAACAAAATGATGCATTCTTAATTATTGCAGCGCAATCTTCAAAAATAGATTTTGCAATAGATTCGATTATCAGCAGACTGTTAGAAGCCAAAAAAGGTGTTCCTGCAGAAACCAGATTAGCCACACAAACAGGTGAAACAGTGTTCTTAAGACCACGTCCAGGCGCATCAAGAATGTATCCTGAAACAGACATCCCACCAATTTCAGTTACAAATCAAGAATTAGAAAATGCCAAGAAAAACATTCCAAAATCATGGGATGAATCTCTTTTAGAATTACAAAAAAAATATGAATTGAATCCACAGCTTTCTGAGCAAATTTTTGATTCACGGTACATTGAATTGTTTGAAAAAATTATTGAACGAATTAAAATCAATCCTACGTTTGTTGCATCAATTTTATGTTCTACAATAACTAATTTAGAGAGAAATGGCCTTAACTCTGAATTATTAACAGAAGAGAACATAATAAAATCATTTCAACTGTTAGAAGAAGGAAAAATTGCAAAAGAATCAATTGAGATCATCTATGAGAGCATCATGTCAGGGAAATCGCAAACAATTGATGAAGCATTGAAAAATGCATCAATAGAGGCTGTTGATGAGACAAAAGTAGAGCAAATCATCATAGACATTATTGAAAAAAATCAAGAAATAATTAAAAATCAAAAAGAACGATCAATTGGACCACTAATGGGAATTGTCATGAAGGAATTAAGAGGAAAAGCTTCGGGCGAAATAGTGAATAATCTTCTTTTAAAAAATATCAAGAAAAAATTAGAAAATATGGAATTATAATGCGGGAAGTGGGATTTGAACCCACGAACTCCTAGAAGATAAGGATCTGAACCTTACACCGTTGACCAGGCTGGGTGACTCCCGCATTGTAAATTTTTGAAATCCAGAATAAGTTTCTTTATTATACCATGAAAAAGTAATTTAACCAATCAAGAAAGAAAATGGAATTTAACGAAGTGTATTGTTCAAATTGTAAAAAAGTCCTTGGACAGTATAATGTAAAGTTCTACAATGACGAAAAAGTAAAAGAGTTATTGAATACGACTCATTCTTCTCATATTAGAAACGGACATCAGATAAACATTAGAAAACTTGTAAAAGACTAGACAGATTTAATTTTTTCAACAGCTTCGGAAAGAATTGAAATTCTGTGAATTTCATTTTCAGAAATGTGTTTATTCCATGGTTGAGAGTATAAGATTACTTGTTTTTTATTTTCAAGAAATTTTAGTGCATTAAGTGGTGAATCGTCTATAAAAACATCATAATCCAAATCGGCTTTCATAGGCCCATCAATTACAGATACGTAATTATCAAAAGATATGTCATGATGATTAAGCCAATTTTTTACAAAAGAATCAGTCGAACGTTCTCTTGCAGTAACTATATCTACTTGACCAATTTCTAAAAGATTTTTTGTTACAGATGATAGATTCTCTTCAGTAGGAGGTATAGAATTCCAATTTTTCCAGCAAGAGCTTAGTTCGGCATAGAAATCATATGGATTTATTTCATGATTCTTCCAAAAATCCCAATCAGTTATGTCGTTTTTTGAGATTTTAGGTCTAATTGTATTATTATAATTTAACCAAGGAACTATGACATCAGCAAGTACGCCATCAACATCTAAAGCAATTTTCATTTATTTAGTCACTATCTTTTTGAAATTCTTCTAAAAGCTTTTTTTGATGCCTACTAAGTTTTTGTGGAATATTGACTACAATTCGAACATATTGATCTCCTTTTCCTCGAGAATTGATATGTGTGACTCCCTTTCCCTTTAGTTTGATTATAGTATTTGGTTGACTGCCAGAATCGACTTTAATTTTTTCTGTTCCGTCTAAAGTTGGAACAACGATTTCACATCCCAATGCAGCATCAATCATTGAAACATCCTGATCATAAAAAATATCTTTTCCATCTCTTTTGAATTTTGAATGTGGTTGAACTCTTACTCGTACTATCAAATCTCCATTAGAGCCTCCTGGAACCTCATTTCCTTCATTTGGCACTGTGTAATCTCCAGAATCAATTCCGGGTGGAATTTCAAAAGTAATTTTTTTGTTACCTTTTTTCTTTCCTTGACCCTTACATTCATCACAAGGAATCTCAATAATTGAACCTTGACCATTACATGAAGAACATGGTGCAGCTGTTACAAAAGAAGCAAAACCCATATTCCTTGTTTGCCTTATTTGTCCTTGACCATTACATGAAGAACATGTTTTTTTGTTAGTTCCTGGTTTGCAACCAGTTCCATTACAATTGTCACATTGAAGTTGTTTTTGCAAATCAATTTCCATTTTTTTTCCATGAAGAACATCTTCTAATGTGACTGAGGTTTCATAGAGAATATCAGAGCCTCTTTGTTGGTTAAAGCCGAAGCCTCCTCCACCGCGACCAAATATGGATTCAAAAATAGAATCAAAACCTCCTCCACCGCGACCAAATATATCACTAAAATCTCCACGAGCACCTTGAAAAATATCTTCACTTGAATATCTTCCATCAACGCCAGCATGACCGTGCTGATCATAGAGTTGCTTCTTTGCAGGATCTGAAAGGACAGCATAAGCTTCAGAAATTTCTTTGAAATGTTCCCCAGCATCAGAAGATTTGTTACGATCCGGGTGGAATTTTAGAGCTAATTTTCTATATTGTTTTTTTATTTCATCTGTAGAAGATGTTTTAGATACTCCTAAAACTTCATAGTAATCACGTTTTGCAGCCATGAATCATACCTTTACAATAATTGTCGTATAAATGATTGAATTTGAATTTTAGTTAGTTTTGGTTTCATCAGTTGTAGATGACTCATTTGGTTGACTTTCGGCATTCTGTTGTCCTTCACCAGCACTTTGTTGTCCTTCAGCACCTGGAGGAGGTGTAGCATTTTTGTAAAGTTCTGTAGTTACTTCATTGACTAAAGATTGTAATGCTTCAAGTTTGGGCTTTAGTTCATTTGGCTCTTTATCTAAAACTTCTTTGACTTCTTTTACCGCATCAGTAATTTTAATTCCCTGTTCTTGAGAGATTTTCTCCTTTAGATCATGATTGACCAATTTTTCTGTAGTGTAAATGTAACTTTCTGCTTCGTTTCTTAGATCAATTTTTTCTTTTTTCTTTTTATCTTCATCAGAGAATTTTTCTGCATCCTCTTTTAATTTTTCAATTTCTTCTTTAGATAATTTTGATGTAGATTCAATGGTAATCTTTGCTTCCTTCTGTGTGCCAAGATCCTTTGCAGTTACATTGATAATTCCATTTGCATCAATATCGAATTTTACTTCAATTTGAGGAACCCCTCTTGGAGCTGGTGGCAAATCAGTTAGATTGAAACTTCCTAGTGAAACATTATCTGTTGCCATTGGACGCTCACCTTGAACAACATGAATTGTCACAGCCGTTTGGTTATCAGCTGCAGTTGTGAAAACTTTACTCTTAGAAGTTGGAATCGTTGTATTTCTTTCAATTAATGGCTCTCTTACACCGCCTAAAGTTTCTATTCCTAATGTCAATGGAGTAACATCAAGTAAGACTATGTCGCTGGTGACATCTCCAGCAATAATTCCTGCCTGAATTGCAGCTCCCATGGCAACTGCTTCCATAGGATCAACACCAGATTCAACCTCTTTACCTATTATTCCACTTACAAATTTTTTAACTAATGGAATTCTTGTTGGCCCACCAACCATGACAATTTTATTGATATCCGAATTCGAAAGTTTTGCATCTTCAAGTGCTTTCAGTATGGAAGGTTTACATCGATCAACTATTGGTCCAATTAACTCATCTAGTTTAGCTCTAGTCAATCTAAATTCAAGATTTTTTGCACCTGTTGAAGGATCATGAGAGATAAAGGGTAAATTAACATCAGTTTCCATTACTGTTGATAATTCAATTTTTGCTTTTTCCGATGCTTCTCTTATTCTAGTCATTGCAGTAGTGTCTTGTGAAAGATCAACGCCTTCTTTCTTTTTGAATTCATCAACAATGTAATCAATTAGGACTTTGTCCATATCGGTTCCACCTAATTGAGTATCTCCTGATGTACTCATTACTTCAAAGACTCCTCCTCCCATTTCCATTATAGTAACATCTAATGTGCCACCACCAAAATCAAAGACAAGAATTTTCATGTCTTCCTTGGCTTTGTCCAACCCAAATGCCAAAGAAGCCGCGGTTGGTTCATTGATAATCCTAACTACATCTAATCCAGCTATTGTCCCAGCATCTTTAGTTGCTTGACGTTGGTTATCATCAAAATATGCAGGAACAGTGATTACTGCTTTCTCTACGGGTTCACCAATAAATGCCTCAGCGTCTTTTTTGATTTTTTGGAGAATAAATGACGAAATTTGTTGTGGTTTGTATTCTTTATCTAAAATTTTAAAAGTGTAATCAGTACCCATTTTCCTTTTGGCAGCAACAATAGTCCTGTCAGGATTAGTAACTGCCTGTCTTCTTGCAGGCTCACCAACCAAAAGTTCACCATCTTTAGAAAATGCTACAACTGATGGAAATGCTTTTCCTCCAACAGTGGAGCCTTCAGCAGCTGGAATAATTGACGGCTTGCCACCCATTATTACTGCAGCAGCAGAGTTACTTGTTCCTAAATCAATACCAATTATTTTAGCCATTTTTTATCATCCTTTTTTTGAAATTTCTACTAGTGTAGGCCTTATAACTCTCTCATGAGAAATATATCCTTTCCTGATCTCTTTTGTAATTGTGTTATCATCTAAATCAGGATCATTAATAATTGAAATCGCTTCATGAAAATTTGGATTAAAGATTTCCCCTAATGCGTCGATCGGAACAACATGGTATTTTTTTAATAAAGAATCCATATGTTTTAAAATAGAATCCAGACCATCTGAATTAATTTTATTGTTAGAAAAAACCTCTTTTGCTATAACAAAATCATCATAAATTTTTAGAAAATCCAATACAAATTCATCTATTTTTGCATTTACACCTTTTTCTATGTCAGATTGTGTTTTTCTATTAAGATTCTGAAAGTCAGCTAAAACATGTTTTAATTTTTCTTCATATTCAGATACTTTTTCTTTTTCTGTATCTAATAATTTTGTTAGTTCTTCAACATTTGTCGATAAAGTTTGTGATTCTTCTGATTCATCAGAATCAATTTCATTATCGGATTTAACATTTACTGGAATTTCATCAGAGTTAGTTTCATTTGTCAATTCAAACAAAATAGTAGTTTAGCTAATTTATACTATTATTGAATTGTTTCGCATAAAGGATTAGCTTTGACGATGATTAATTCAGAACCTTGTTTAGTTTTTTCAATAATATCAAAATCGTTTTTTGAACATGCTACAATAATTGTGGTTTTATCACTATGAAACAAATCGAAATTTGGATCTTCATAGGCTTCAACATCACCAATATAATCACGCAATCTAGAAGTTAAATTTTGCAGCATCTCTATTTTATCTCCACGCATTGCATGTTGATCAAGAGTCCAAGACAATGCAATCTTTGTTCTGCTTGCTTTGAGATCATTTTTCTTCAATGTTGCACGAATTTCATCTATTAATCGTTTGATATACCCGTCAATTCCCTTTACGCTTCCATTAATAAGATACATTAGGGAATTTGCACCTTCAAATGACGAACCTAATGCTTTTAGATCAAATAGACCGCTGACCATATTATCTAAAAATATCTCCTGAAAATCATCTGAAGAAAGATCATGTTTAGTTACATCGTCTTGGGCATATTTACAAACTTCTAAAACACTACATAAGCTAGAAAATCTAGACAATACGTTAATTGCATGAAAATGTTCTGATGATGAAATAGCTACAAATTTTTTCTCCTTTTTACCTACGGTAAGTAAATCATGAAGTACAGGATCTTCCTTTCCATTAAAGGAGCCTATGATTTTCGGTTGATGGTTTAGATCCTCTAAAGGATAATAAAAATAAGAGATGTGCTTTCCAGCCTCAAGACCTGTAACATGCTCAAGTAATGAAATATTTTCATTATTTCCACCAAATCCAGTTGGAAGAGTAAAAACTACAGAGCTGTTTTTCTTTAATGATGTTACTGCATCCTTGAATTTAGAATGGATTTCAGTTTTGATGTCTTGTCCTGTTTTTCTAATTCTTGGTGTGAAGAAAAGATATTGAGCTTTGGAAATAGCCACGTCAATTGGCTCCATAGCTAATAGAGGTTCATCTTCTTTTAGTGATGAGACATTAGGATAAGTTTTAGCAATTTCTGCTTTCAATGATATTGCCGATGGTGTGGATTCGTCTATTATGTAGACATCTGCACCTTTAATTGCCATTTGTGATGCAATAGCATATCCCTCAGTACTAAGACCATAAACGACAACTTTTGCTCCCCCCATTACATTTACACTAGTATTAGACTAAGAAAAACTTATTGAACTAACTCGAATTATGGAAATTACTTGAAAATATGGATAGATATTCTCACTCCAAAACAATTATTGTTTTCTGAACCAATAATTGAAAAATTAGGAAAAAAACACAATATTTTATGTACGTCAAGAAACTATAACGAAGTTTCAAAATTAGCAAAAATACGTGATTTTGACCTCGTTTTTGTTGGAAAACATGGTGGGAGTGACAAAAAAAGCAAGCTTCGAGCCAGTATTGATAGAATGGGGAAACTTTCCAGAAAAATTGATAATTTTTCACCAGATATTGTAATTAGTTTTTGTTCTCCCGAAGCAGCGAGAGTTTCATTTGGTTTAGGAATCAAACATATAGCATTTTGTGATTCCCCACATGCTTCTGCAGTAATGCGATTAACATTGCCACTAATTCAAAAACTATTGATACCTAGCATAATACCTAAAAATGAATTTTCTAAATATGGAATTGATAAAAAAGACATCATCTCATACAATGCTATAGATGCGGTTGTAACTATCAAAAGAAAAATTAATCAGCAAAGATCATTACCATTTAAACAAGCTGACAGGAAAAATATTTTGATTAGGGCTGAAGAAGAAGAAGCAGCATATGCTTCAAGATCAAGCAGGATAATTCCAATTATTAAACAAATTGTAAAAGAGCATGAAAAAGAAAATATTGTGATTTTAGGCAGATATACAAAACAGATTAAAAATATTCAAAAAATAATTGGTAAAAAAGCCAAAGTTGTAAAAATGACATTTGATGGAAAATATTTACTGAGTAATACAGATATTTTTATAGGATCTGGAGGAACTATGACTGCTGAATCAGCATTGATGGGAATTCCAACAATTTCATATAATGCTGTTCCAAACATAATTGAAAATTTTTTAGTAAAAAAATATTTGGTTAAAAGGGAAACAAATCCAAAGAAAATTTCTAGACATATCAAGAATGTTTTTGAATCATCAAACGCAGTTAATCAAAAAAGAGCAAAAAGAGTTGTTGAACAAATGGAAAATCCCATTGAAAAACTAAATAAAATTATCAATGAATAATTTTAACTAATTTTAAGAGTCAAATTAAGATAAAAAGTTCATTAAGGGAATGAGAGTGCTCGATTTAGCAGCCCGGTAGTGTAGCGGTCAAGCATAGAGGCCTTTGAAGCCTTTGACCCCAGTTCGAGTCTGGGCCGGGCTACCTTATTTTAAAACGATATTCTTGTAACATGAATATAATATAGGTAGTTTTTCTGAAATTAAGTATATGACAGATATCGTGCTAGGAATGGGTGAAGTAGGCGAGACATTATTTGATTTACTTGTTGAAAGGAATTTTGAATGTGTAGGAATTGATCTTGAAGAATCAAAATGCAAAAATTATTCAGAAAACACAGTAATTAAAAATCCAGAGTATCTTCATGTTTGTATTCCTGGAGAATTAACAGAGTTTGTAAACATTACAGTAAATTGGATTGATAAGATAGAAGGTTTGAAAGGTGTCCTAGTTCATTCTACGGTAAAACCGGGAACAACTAAAAACATTCAAACAAAAACTACAGTCCCCATTTTGTTTTCACCAGTTCGTGGAATACATAGAAGATTTTTAGATGATATTAAAAAATATACAAAATTTATTTCATCAGATCATAAACAAATAGATCCTAAAATTAAATCAGATGTGGAAAAAAGATTTGAGAAAATTGATTGGATGTCCACTACTAAAACTGCTGAACTTGCAAAGATATTAGTTGATACGACATATTATGGATGGTTAATCAATTATGCTCAGATTACAAAAATGATTTGTGATAAAGAGGGTATTGATTTTGATGAGATGTGGAAATTTGCAGATGAAATTCATGAGAATTTAGGCAACAGACCAAAAATGTATCCGGGAATCATTGGCGGGCATTGTGTATTACCAAATTTGAATTTGGTTGAATATGAAAATTTGGATATTGTCAAAAAAGTTAATGAGTTATTTGAAAAGTCTAAAAATTAATTAAATTTTCTAGAAATCCAATTTTGTAAGTAGTTTTGAAGCAATAACAAATAGAATTGACGCGATACCTACAAGAATAATCATTTCAAAAATCACAAATTCAGTAATGTTTCCAAAAATCCCTGCTCTTATTACATCTACAAGATAAGTTAGCGGATTCAGATAGAATGCAGATTTTAGTGGTTCAGGAGCACCAGCAGCTGGATAAAATGCAGTACTTACAAAAGCAAAAAACAGAAAAACAGTATTAATTATTACATTAAATCCCTCACTTGAGCGTAACCTAGTAGAAATAATTGATGCCAATGAGCCAAATAGAACCGAGCCAGTAATTGCACCGAAAATAATTATTGGAATTGTAATGAATGAGAATTCTACTGATTCAAAAAATACTGGATAGCCAACAAGAGCTATCAAAGTTGCGCTTACTAACCCAACTATCCCTATAGTACAGATGTTGCTAAGAATGTAATGACTTCTAGTAAAGGGGCCAGACATTATTTGTTCAAACATGCCATGTCTTCTATCATTCCAAATAATGATACCAGAAACCAAAGTACTATTCATAATGTTAAATCCAATCATACCTGATGCTAAAAATGCCGGATAATCAAGATCTTTTGCTCCAAATGGAACTTGATTAATTAATGGTGCATACGCAAATCCTGCAACAAAAATGTAGATCAAAGGAAAAATAACCTGCCAAATTAGAAAGCCAGGATTAAGAGAAATCGTGAGATTTCTGTTTACAAGTCTAACTATTGGATGCATTGTCTCTCATCATTTTTAGAAATATTTCTTCAAGATTTGTTGGTACGGCTGAAAGATCTTCAATTTCAATTGTGTTATCATTAAGTATTTTCAATACTTTTGATAATACTAATTCAGAGTGTTCTGAATGAATTATGATGTTGGTTCCATTTTCGTAATCAATTTTAAAATCAGAAATTCCAGTAAGAAGAGATGCGATGTTAGTTTGTTTTTCTGATAAATGAATTTTAATAGTTTTTTCTTTTCCAAATTTTTTCTTCAGAGCATCAGGAGAGTCTACAGTAAGAATTCTACCCTTATCAATTATGGCTATTTCATCACAAAGATATTCAGCTTCAGTTAGAATATGGGTTGTATAAAAAATTGTCAACCCTGTTTTTACTTTATTTTTTAAGTAATCCAATAGATTTCTTCTGGCACTTGGATCTAGACCTACTGTCGGCTCATCCAAAAATAATAATTCCATATCATGCATGAATTCACGAGCAACCTGAATTCTCCTACGCTGACCAATTGAAAGATCTTCATTTCTTTTTTTTCTAATCTCTACAAGATCAAAATCTATCAAAAGTTGTTCCATTCTTTTTTTACGCTCAGTTTTTGGAACATTCCACATCATCCCATATTTATCAAGAGATTTTTCAACTGATAAAGTAGGCTCGTAACTTGGTTGTTGCAGGACCACTCCTATTTTATGACGGACTTGAAGAGGATTTGTTACAGCATCAATTCCCAAAATAGAAAGATTTCCATTTGAAGGCGGAATTAGAGTTGTAAGAAGTTTGATCGTGGTGGATTTTCCAGCACCGTTAGGTCCCAAAAATCCAAAAACCTGTCCGGGTCGTACTAATAGTTCAAGGTCTTTTACAGCATGAACCGAGCCATATGATTTTGAGAGATGTTTAACGTCAATGCAAGACATAAGAAAACTGCGATCACCCTATTAATTTAGTTAATGAGGAAAATTCTTTAAAAATGGAATTTGTAAGTACAAACCATGAAGAAACAGTCTGGAAAGATGCATGTTCGAATTTTAAAATTAAAAAATAATGTATAAAGCGATCTTTTTTTTAAAGCGAAAATTTTAGAGACTAGTGAAATTTTTATTAATACATCAAGTTTACAAAAAATGAATTGTCTGAATTAGAAAATTTAATGAGTAAATTACTTGAACTAAAACCAGAATTAACAAAAGAAGATGTTGAAGAGCAGATTAAACTCAAAAAAGAGAAAATCGGTGCAGGATACTTGACTGATCAAGGAGCATTATTCTTGATTGCATCTGATTATGGTGTCACTTTGGCTGAGCCACTAAAAGTTGAAATGAGTTTAAAAGATCTCTATGCAGGAGCGAAAGAAATTTCATTAGAGACTAGAGTTTTGAATCTTTCTCCTGCAAAACAATTTTCAAGAAAAGATGGTTCTCCATTTTATCTTAGAACAATGACTGTGTATGATGGAAATTCAACTGCAAGTGTAAAATTATGGGATGAAAAAGCAAACCTACCTGGAGTTGAAAATCTAAAACCAGGAGATTTAATTAAAATCATCAAGGCTTATGTTAAATCAGATTTTGATGGGTCTCCAACAATAAACATTGGTTCTGGTTCAAATATTGAAACAGCTGATAGAAAAAGTGAAATTCCAACTATTGAATCCATTACAAAGGATGTTAGCGAATTGCAGGAAGGACAAAAAGATCTTGTTATTTCAGGCATGATTGATGGCGTAATCAGTGGAATGGAATTTACTAATTCTAGAGGCCAGCCTGGAAAAGCACTCAGAATGAGACTAAAAGGAAAAGATGGAAGTGGAATGAGAGTAGTGCTTTGGGGTAAAGATGAATCATCCATTCCAAATATGATTTCACAGTCTGCAAAAGTAAGATTGCTTGGTGTCAAAGTGAAATCAGGAAACCAAGGTTTAGAAATTCATGGAAATGATGCAACAATTATTGAAATTGAAGGAGGAAAAGAAGCAGAGCCAGTAATTGCAAGAGTTCTTTCCATATCAACATCTGAGAATGGGAAGAATATGATTTTGGCAGTTGATAATAAGAAGAACCTATACAATATCAGTGATTTTTCAAACTCAACCAGTATTTGTGCAGAAGGTGATGTGATAGAATGTATGCCATCAAAGATATACGGAAATTCAATTACACTTGACGATAACTCGTTTGTAAGAAAATTAGACAATGATGAATCTATTCCATCATTGTCTCAAATTAGAACAAAAATCAACGATATCAAAGTTGATGGAAATTACTGTATTGAGGCAATAATCTTAAAAGTTCCTGAAAGACGCGAAGTCCAAACAAAAACTGGAGAATCAATATCACTTTCAGAAATGTTTGTGGAAGACGATACAGGTCAAATTTGGGTCAAAGGTTGGAGAAATCAAGCAAGACTAATTGACAAATGTGAATTAGGAGAAATTGTTTCAATCACAGGATTGAATGCAAAAGCAGGTCTTGAAGGTAGAATTGAATTATTTGTAACTGCATTTTCTAAAATTACCAAGAAAAATTAAGAATCCCAAAAACCTCTTGTTACAACATATTGTCTTTCTGCCTCATAGATTTGTTTGAAGAGATGTTCTTCATCAACCATATTGCGTAAAATTCTTGCGGCAGTATCTGCGCCGACTCCATATCCAGACATTACAGTAATGGCAATTTTGCCAAAATTTTCCACCAGAGATGAGACTTTCCAGGCACGATCATACTTGTGTTTTTCATCAGCAGATAGTTTTTTTCCTTCATGTTTTTTTCGAATTATTTTCGGAAGATCATAGTCAGAGTGATAGGTGGCTGTAATTTGCCTCCCTTTACAATAAGGACAGATAAGGATATTTTTTACTTCATGTGTTTCAACTAAACGCTCCCATTTACCACATCTAGCACAAATTAAGCGATGTTTTGTTTTCTGAAGTCGAGTTTTTACAAGATCAAGAATGCCTTTGTCAAGATTAGCAGGAGATGAGTAATATTTCGTTGTATGATCCAATATTGGCTCTGCTAATTTAGAAAATTGATCAACTTCTAACCACTTTATATGAATTTCATCCTCACGAATTTTTTTTAATATTTTATCAGAGTTTTTAAGATCATATTTGTCATGAAATAATTCACGTAGTGCTTCACGTACAAGTGCAGTTTTGGAGTATCGCTCATACAAAAATCGGGCAGATTTTCTTTCATAGATTGCTCCACGTCCTACTATGCCGAATTTTTTAGCAACACACCATGTTCGCCAATTTACATTATGAGTTCCTGCTAAAGATGCGCTAATAATCGAATGTAGATCATAGTCATCTTTTATAACTTCAGTGAAAAGTTTTTCTGAAATACGTGATCTTGAAGATAAAACAATTCTATAACCATCAGAACGTGAATCAACTATTGAACCTAACAATGAAGAAAGAAATGAGGAAAGCAGTGCAGATAAAGTAGAATTGATTTTAGTTCCAAAACACGAATGAATTACTATTGAACCTTGAGATTTGCTTGATTCAACGACAATATTATTTTCGTCAGGTATTACATCAAAATTTAATTTTTCAATAAGTTTATTGTTTAACACAAGAGAACCGTTCTTTGTTTTACTACGGAATTCACCTACTTTTCTTGCAGTTTTATAATCAATAGGAATACTTTCACCTTCCCAGTAAGGTACAGTTATGCCACCTCCTCTAAATGGCTCAACATTTACAGTGAATGATTTTTCATCGACATTTAAAATTCTCCACTGCGAGCCTTTTAAAACAAAAATATTTCCAGAATCCCCAAAATCACCAACAAATCTTTGATCTAATGACCCAATGATTTTTTTACCTACACTGTCAAAAACTTTGAATTTTAAAATATCTGGAATCGTAGAAAGATTCTCAAAATAATATTTGAATGAACGTCCCTTCTTCCAAAAAGTCATTTTTGTTCGATCAAAAAATATCAAATAATTGGAATCAAGCAGATCTAGCACATCTATAAGATCTTTGATTTGTAAATTCCTAAACGGATATGCTTTTGTAACTAAATCAAAAGCTTGTTCGATTGAAATTTCACCACATTGCATTGTCAATCCAACTAAATGATGAGCTAAAACATCAAGTGAGCCATCATGAATTTTTTGTTCTTCAATTGAACCTTCTTTAATACGATCAAGTATTGCTTGTGCCTCAAATTCATCATCAGAATTATTAGTTATGATCAATCCCTGAGCTGATGCATCACGATTATGCCTGCTTCGTCCTATTCTTTGTACAAATTTTGATACTTGTCTAGGAGAACCGTAATGAATTACTAATTCAACAGAACCAATGTCCAAGCCTAATTCCAATGAAGAGGTACAGACAACAATTCCACGTTTTCCTTCACGTAAAGTAGATTCAGTTTCCTCTCTAACCTCTTTTGAGAGTGAACCGTGATGTAATTCAATAGGGATTGAAGATTTATCTTTCAAAATTGAAGCCAGAAATTCTGCTTCGCCTCTGGTATTAGTAAATAAAAGCACAGGAGAGTCTAATTCTAACTCTAAAACATATTCAACAATTTTTTCTGCAACATCAGAAATTGTACCTTCCACATATTTTATTTCAACGTCATATTTTCGTACAGATGTATCTCTAATAATCTCGCATTTTCTTTTAGTACCAACAACAAATTTTCCCGCTTCTTCAAAATTCCCTACTGTAGCAGATAATCCTATTTTTGTGAGAGGGAATTTTGAGTTAAATTCCAATCTTTCAATACTAAGTGATAGTTGAGCGCCTCTTTCACTAGAAAGTAGTTCATGGACTTCATCAATTATTATCCATTCTAAATCAGATAACGCATCAAGCATTTTGATTTGAGTCAAAAGTATGACAAGAGTTTCTGGTGTTGTGATTAGAATGTCTGGAGGATTTTCAGTGATTTTTTTCCTATCTTTTTGTGTTGTATCTCCATGCCGGATTTCAATAGACAGTTCATTTCCTTGGGCATATTTTGTGATTCTTCTAAAAACATCGCGATTTAATGCACGTAGGGGAGTAATATAGAGAGCTTTGATTTTTCCCTGTTTTTTTGATTTTTTCAAAATTGAAAAAATAGGAATGACAGAACATTCTGTTTTTCCAGAACCAGTTGGAGCAATAACTAGACAGTCTTTTTTTTGTAAGATAAAAGGTGAAGCTTGCTTCTGAATTTCAGTTAATTTAGAAAATCCAAATTTTGTAAATAAAGATTCAAGAATCTGATTTGTCTGTTGTATTTCTTTGTAATCTTTCATAAGCAATAACACCTACCAATCCAAGTGCAAATAATACAACAGTGATTATTGGAATTGAATCAAAGATTCCTGCCATTAGACAAACTTTATGATTGACCGTTAAATATCTTCAGAATTATTAGTTAACCCCAAGGTATTGATTGAATATGAAAAGTACTGTTTATCAAATGCTGTATAGACTTTACCTTCAAATTTTGAGGATTTCTTAAAAAGATGAATTTTGACATGTGTAAAAGGATCAATGGCACTTTTCATATTTTCAACTTCTTTATCCTCAAGAATTCTAATCATATTAGTAATTACAATTGGGATTTTATTATTAATTGCAAATTTTGATAGTTGATTCATGTATTTCATAAACAACGAATTTTTTTCAAATACAGATTCTTCATTTTTGTATTCATATGAAAATAAATCAGTTATGTTATCAATTACAATTAACGAGAAATGATTTTTTTGAAAGTTATTAATTGATTTAATTTGTTCCGAAGTATTTCTTACTCTAGAGACTGTAATTTTGTCAAGAAAATCAAATTCTATTTCAGATTGTTTTTGAATTTCCAAAATTCTTTCAGGTCTAAACCCTCCGGTAGTATCCAAATACAAAACATTTCCACCGTTTTTGATTGAATTCATACATAATTGTAAGAGAAACTGAGTTTTTCCAGTCCCATTGCCACCAAAAATGTCAACAATTATGCCACCAGAAATTCCTCCAGACAAGAATTCATCTAATTTTTGTAAACCAGTAGAGATCATTTGTGTAATTATTAGAAAAAGAAGAAAAAATTTAAGGAATTTCAATTTTCACAAAGGAGGTAAGGCTTTTATTCTAGAGAAAAAAGTTTGAAAACAAGTGAACAATTAGTGTCCCAATCAAATAGTGCAAAAAGACCTCTAACAACTCTTCAAAAAAGTACAAAGAAGAAAGTTACAGTAAGACTGAAAAATGAAGTAGAATACAAGGGGAAAATGGATAATGTTGATTCATACATGAATCTGATTATGACTGATGCTGAAGAGCTTCATGATGGTAAAACAATTGCAAATTATGGAAGAGTAATCGTAAGAGGCAACAACGTATTATTCATCAAACTAGAAAATGAACTCTAGTTAACAGTGTGATTTTATGACCAATAGTTTTCTATTTACATCTGAATCAGTAACAGAAGGACATCCAGATAAAATATGTGACAATATTTCTGATGCATTCTTAGATGAATTTCTAAAACAAGATCCAGATTCAAGAGTGGCAGTGGAGACAATGGTCACCACAGATTTTGTAGCAGTTGCAGGAGAGGTAACATCTAAAGCAAATTTTGATAAAAAAGCTCAAGAAGAATTAGTTAGAAAAACAATTAGAGATATTGGATATAACAACAAAGACTTGATGTTTGATACAGAAACTTGTGAAGTGACTTTGCGTCTTCATTCCCAAAGTCCAGACATTAGTCAGGGCGTTACAGCTACCAAGGAAAAAGAGCAAGGTGCAGGAGATCAAGGATTAATGTTTGGATATGCTACAAATGAAACAAAAGAACTCATGCCAATGCCAATTTTACTTTCACAAAAACTTGCACAGAAATTAGCAGAAGTCAGAAAAAACAAAATTCTTCCTTGGGCTAGACCTGATGGAAAAACACAAGTTTCTGTGAGATATGAAGACAACAAACCAACAAGAATTGAGACTGTTGTGGTTTCAACACAGCATGCTCCAGAAATTTCTCAAGAAGAGATTGCAAAGGAAGTCATCGACAAAGTAATCAAACCTGTTCTAGGAGGTCTTTGGAATGATGAAATTAAAATCCACATAAATCCAACAGGAAAATTTGTAATTGGCGGTCCACATGGAGATGCAGGTTTAACTGGAAGAAAAATTATTGTTGATACCTATGGAGGATTCGGAAGACATGGAGGAGGAGCTTTTTCAGGAAAGGATCCATCCAAAGTTGATAGATCTGCATGTTACATGTGCAGATATATTGCAAAAAATCTTGTTGCAGCAGAACTAGCTGATAGGTGCGAAGTACAACTTGCATATGCAATAGGAGTTGCAGAACCAGTATCACTGTATGTCAATACTTTTGGAACAAATAAGATTCCAGAAAATGAAATAGAGAAATTAGTCAGAAAGAATTTTGATATGAAACCATCCGGCATTATCTCTCAATTAGATTTGAAAAGACCAATTTACAAAAAAACTGCATCATATGGTCACTTTGGAAGAAATGAGCCTGAATTTACTTGGGAAAAAACAGACAAGGCTGAAACATTAAAGCAATCTGCCGGACTCTAATAATTCTGCAACAGACTCAAACTTTACTCCAGTTAATTTTTTTAATTTGTTATGATTGCCCCTGAAATTACCAATAAGAATATTGAGATCATCTATTCCAAAATCTGATTTCGGATTAGTAATAGCATCATGATAAGAATCTTCTAAATTTATTTTTTTAATCCTAGTGTTTGTTCTTTTTGAGAATAATCTAACATATTCTTCAAAGCTGATATTATCAGGACCTACAAGGTCAATTATTCTGTTTCTATACTTTGTTTCAGTAATTGATTTGAAAATAATTTTTATGACATCATTAATGTGAATTGGTTGAATTTCATAATTTCCAGAACCAGGAATTTTAATTAATCCTTTTTTGATCTGTTTGTGAAGAGATTTTGTAAGCAAGTCATCTTTTCCTACAATAAATGAAGGCCTGAAAATAGTGTAATTAATTCCTGAATCGATAATAATTTTTTCAGCCTGATATTTAGAAATAAAATATCCTAAAGAGGTAGTTGCAGATACACCTAGACCACTAAGATAAACAATTTTTTTGATTTTTGCTTTTTTACTCAAATTTACTATATGACTTGTAAATTCAACATTTGTCCTTTCATAATCAATGTTTACTGATTGCTTTCCAATTCCGATGAGATGAACCAAGGCATCAGAATCTTTGATTTTTTTTAAAAGTTTTTTCTCATCGTAATTTTTTGAAATAATTTTAGTCTCATTTTTGAATTGATTAAAATTCTTTCTAGATATTGAAATTAATTCAACATTTTGTTCAGATAAATACTTTCTAAGATTTCTTGAAACAAAACCAGTTGCTCCAGTAACAACTATCTTTCTAAGTTTATTCATAGTATCTTTAATCAAGTTTTAATTTTAAATCTATTTAGATAAATTTGAAAATTTATCAAATAAGAGTTAATACAGTAAAATAAATACAATTAATGTGGAAGATAGAACAAAACTAAAGACGGGCTATACCACAGGTAGCTGTGCAACTGCGGCAGCTAAGGCAGCATTATTATCAATTATTGATCAGAAAAAAATAGAAAATATAGAGATATTGTTACCCAAACGGTCTTTTATTCAGATTCCAGTGCATTCATGTGAATTTGGATCTGATAAAGCAAAATGCTCTGTAATTAAAGATGGTGGAGATGATCCTGATGTAACACATGGTGCTGAAATTATTGTAGAGTTGTCACTTACAGATAAAATAAACCAACTTGAGATAGACGGAGGTGAAGGTGTAGGTATTGTTACTAAGCCAGGCTTGGGACTAGAGATTAACAAAGCTGCAATTAATCCAGTTCCAAAAAAAATGATTAATGAAAATTTAAGAGAAATTGGAGAAAAAATTCTTGTGCAAAAAGGAATTAAAGTAATTATTTCTGTTCCCAAAGGAAGAGAGTTAGGCCCTAAAACAGATAATCCAAGATTAGGAATCATTAATGGAATTTCTATTTTAGGAACTAGTGGAATAGTAATTCCATTCTCTACAGCATCATATGCAGCATCAATAAGACAAAATCTAGATGTAGCAATTGCAATGGGAAATGATACAGTTGTACTTACAACTGGTGGAAGAAGTGAAGATTTTGCAAAAAAAATAGTAAACTTGCCTGATCATTGCTTTGTGCAAATGGGAGATTTTTCAGGATATACAATTCAGCAATGCGCTAAAAAGAATATCAAAAAAGCATATGTTGTAGGATTTATTGGGAAACTGGCAAAAATGGCTGCAGGAGTTAAACAAACTCATGTTAAAGGTTCTAAAGTAGACATGATGTTTCTAGCAAAACTAGCAGAAAAAGCAAATGCCAATGAGAATGTAATAGAGAGCATTAAAAAAGCAAATACTGCAAGGCATGTTTCTGAAATTATTATGGAAAACAATGTGGATGGATTTTTTGAGTTGATTTGTACTGAAACATACAAGCATATGAGAAATCATTCAGAACAAAAAGTTCCAATCGATGTTATTTTGTTTGATTTTGATGGAAATATTTTGGCTAGAAAATCAGAAGAGTAAGGTATTTTATTAAAGTTGGAAGGTTTTGATTATGGATAAAACTTCAGTTCTTGCAATTACTAAAAATGGAGTAAAAATTGGAGAGAATCTTAAAAAAATATTTCCTGACTGGAATATCTTTGCACCCTCAAAATTTTCAAATGAAAGAAAGGACATTATTTGGTATCACGAACCTACATCAGAGAAAATAGTTGAACTTTTTAAGAACAGTAATGCCCTGATATGCCTCTTTTCTTTGGGTGCCGTAATTAGGCTGATTGCACCTCATTTGAAAGATAAAAAAACAGATCCGGCCGTAATTGTAATTGACGATAAAACAAATTTTGTAATTAGTGTATTATCAGGACATATTGGAGGAGCAAATGAGTTAACTCAAGAAATCGCAGATAAATTACAAGCATTACCAGTTGTCACTACTGCAGCAGATGTTAACAAAACCATAGCAGTGGATCTTGTTGGAAGAGAATTTAATTGGAAAATAGATGATGATTCAACTGTCACAAAGATTAGTGCACACATGGTAAATGAAGAGCCAATAGGGGTATTTCAGGATGCAGGTAACAAAAATTGGTTCAAGGAATTACCAAAGAACGTTTCAATTTATAAAAATCTAGATGATTTAAAAAAATCAAACTCAAAAGCGTATCTAATTATTTCTGACAGAGTAGTTGACAAAGAACTATACAAAGAGTCTGTGATTTATCGTCCTCCAAGCTTAGTCATAGGAATTGGATTACATTGGGATACCACAAAAGAAACAATCAAAGAAGGAATCGAAAATTGTTTAGAAAAGTTCAAGCTCAGCCCAAAATCTATTGCAAAATTAGTCTCAATCAAAAAACCTCAAGACGTGCAAGGATTGATTGATCTTGGAAAAGAAATGAGAATTCCAGTAGAGTACGTAAACAGGGAGGATTTAGCTGAGATATCTGCGCCAAATCCATCAGATACTGTCAAAGCATTTGAGGGAACTGCAAGTGTTTCAGAGGCTGCCGCAATGAAAGTTTCTGGAGGAGAGTTGATTGTAGAAAAGCAGAAATTCCCACCTAATTTGACTATAGCAATAGCGAGGATTGTGAATTGAAGCGAGGATTATTACTAATTGACAGAGGAAGCAGGGAAAGGGAGGCATCTGAGGAATTAGAGGCCATTTGTCAAGGAATTAAGAAGAAAGGAGATTATGTTTTTACTGATTTTTGCTTTCTTGAGGTAGAGCCACCATATATTGAAGATGGTATTTCTAAATGTCTCAAAGAGGATATTGATTCATTGACTATAGTTCCTTATTTTTTGTATCCAGGTAAAAAAGTAAAAAATGCAGTAACAGACGTAATGAAGTTCCAAAAAGACACGAATGTGAAATTTGTTGTTACAAAACCAATGAGTATGCATAAAACTCTAGTTGACATAGTAGAAAATAGAATATCTACAACATTAGAAGAAAATAATGTAGAACTTTCAAAAAAAGATGTAGATGTAATGATAATTGGACACGGTAGTAAAGATCCTAATGCACAAATGTCATTGAATTACATTGTAAATGAATTAAAACATTTGTATAGAAATGTAAGCAGGTGTTGGTTAGAAATAGAACAGCCAGATATTGTTGAAGGAATCAAAAAGTGTGAGAAAGACAATCCCAAGGTGTTGATTATTGTTTTTTACTTTCTTCACGAAGGAGCTCATGTAAAAACAGATATCAATAATGATTTGTTTCCTGCATTAGAAAATTCCAAGATGAAAAAAACTTTCATTACCAAACATTTGGGAAGTGATCAAAAAATGATAGACTTGATATTAGAAAGAGCAAAGGAAGTAGAAAATGCAAACTAAGAAAGGTCAATCTATTGAAGATGCAAGCATGCAAATGATTGAAGATGAAATTGGTGCACACCAGTATAATGAGAAAGAATGGCCCATTGTCAGAAGAATAATTCATTCAACGGCAGATTTTGATTTTGCGGATAAAAATAAAATAATTTTTCACAAAGATGCAATTCAAAGTGGCATGAATGCTTTGAGAAACGGTTGTAGCATAGTAGTTGATGTGAATGGAGTGATAGGCGGACTGAATAAACAAAATCCCAAAGATTTTGGAAATAAAATAGTTTGTAATATTTCGAGTCCTGAAATTATGGAATTGGCAAAAAAAGAAGGAAAAACACGTTCTCAGGTATCAATGAGAGCTGCCATATCAGATATTGAGGGAGGAGTTGTGGCAATTGGAAATGCACCCACCGCCTTGCTGGAAGTGATTCAGATGGTAAAAGAAGGCATAGTCAAGCCTGCATTGATTATTGGAATTCCAGTAGGATTCATCTGTGCCTCAGAATCAAAAGAGGAGCTATCAAAGTTAGAAGAAATTCCATTTATTACAAATATTGGTAGAAAAGGTGGAAGTTCATCAGCTTCTGCAATAATTAATGCAATATTCAAGCTTATTAGAGCAGAATCATCGTCTTGAATATTCCAAGCAATTTTTAACAAAAATTTTGGCATAGTTGGAGCTATCAAAGTAGAGATGACCGTATGATGCAAGTGTGTTGTATTCAATCATCCCGTCTTGATGTTTTTTTATTCCCTCGCCAATTTCCAAAGTATAGGCAAATTTAGAGTCATTAGAAACTGAATCTAATTGAGAATAATGAAATTCGTGACCCTGAAAATTGTGTAATTTTTCTGAAATTAGATTTTTCTGACAAATTCTTCCTTTGGTATAGTTTAGTCTCATTTTTTTTGTCATTTTTGTTTCAGCATCAAATATGCCCACCATCTTGTGTTTTTTAGTATTAGATAGAATAGACTTTGTCAGATACATCAGACCACCACATTCTGCATAAATTGGTAAATTATCTTCAGATAATTTTTTAATAGTTTTTTTCATAATTTGATTTTTTTCTAATGAACTACCTAAAATCTCAGGAAACCCCCCTCCAATGTATAATCCATCACATTTTGGAATTTCTCTATCTTCCACTGGACTAAAAAATTTAAGATTAGCCCCTTCACGTTGCAATGCTTTTAGATTGTCTTGATAATAGAAATTAAATGAAGTGTCAAGTGCTACTGCAATTGTAGTTTTTGTTTTTTTAGCGATAGGTTTTGGTTTTTTTTCTAATGGAGTTGCACTTTTTGAAATTTTAATTATTTGTTGAACATCTACATATTGTGAAATGATTTTTGAAATTCTTTGAATTTTAGTTTTTAGTGATTTATCATCTAGTGTTGAAATCAATCCAAGATGACGCGATTCTAAATTTAATTCCGGATTCTTTGGAATAATACCTATGATTGGGATTTTAGTTTTTTCTAATGCACTTTTGCACAAAAGCTCATGCTTTTTACTTCCTATTTTATTTAGAATTATGCCTACAATTCCTGAATTTCTGTGAAATTTAATAAAACCAAGTGCTGTTGCAGCAATTGAGCGCGATGTTTTACTTGCATCTAAAACCAGTATCACAGGAGATTTCGTAATAGAGGCCACATGATGTGTACTAGCATAATTTGTATCTCCACCAAATCCATCATAGTATCCCATTACGCCTTCAATCACAGATATGTTAGAGTTTGAATTTAAAACAAAACTATCTAATAGATGGTTTTTTCCCATTAACCATACATCCAAGTTGTACGTTTCTTTTTTTGAAACACTTGAAAGGTAACTAGGATCAATATAATCAGGACCCACTTTAAAGGGTTGAACAGAATAACCTTCTTTTTGTAGAGAATGAATTATCGAACATGTAATGGATGTTTTTCCAACTCCACTTGTTGCACCTGCAATTACAATTCTAGGAATTTTCAATTTGAATGACTATAATCATTTTTTATTTAAACTGATACCTTTGGGTAATACTCAATGTTTTTAGCAAGACTGTTTGGATAGGAATTATGAAAGACGGATTAACCATTGTATACACAGGAAAAGGTAAAGGAAAAACCACTGCAGCATTAGGAATTGCATTAAGAGCAGTTGGATATGAAAAGAGGATTTGTATGATCCAATTTATCAAGGGTTCATGGCATTATGGCGAGATGGACTCATCAAAAAGACTAGAGCCCGAATTTGAAATGGTTGCAGTTGGTAAAGGGTTTGTAGGAATTATAGATGATAAGAGTTCAAAAGAAGAACATAAAGAGATTGCCAATGAGGCCATAAAAATTAGCAATGAGAAAATACAATCAGGAAAATATGATATTGTAATTTTGGATGAGATCAATTATGCAGTTAATCTTGGTTTAATTCCAGTAAATGACGTTTTAAATTTAATAAAGTCAAAACCGCAAGAAGTAGACTTGGTATTAACCGGAAATTATGCCAAAGACGAAGTAATCAATCTAGCTGATCTAGTTACTGAAATGAGAGAGATAAAGCATCCATTTCAGAAGGGCATTAAGGCTAAGAAAGGTATCGATTTCTAGCCAGCAACATTAATTTACGCATGAAAAGTTTTAGAAGAAATGTCCACTGAAATACAAGAAATGCCTGAGCAGGGAGAAATTGTTCTTGCTACTGTTACAAAAGTAATGGATCATGGTGCATATGTTACACTGGATGAATATGATGATATTCAAGGATTTTTGCATATTTCAGAGATTGCCCCAGGTTGGATTAGATCAGTTAGTAGATTTGTCAAAGATGGGGAGAAAAAAGTACTGCTAGTAAAGAAAGTAAATTCCAAACGAGGAGACATAGATCTATCACTAAAACAAGTATCAAAAGATCAGAAAAAGCAAAAACTGAAAGAAGTCAAAAAGTTTGAGAAAGGTAAAACTCTATTACAGAATGTTCAGGAAAAAGCAAAACTAACTGATGAAGAAATTGAAAAATTAGAAGACAGTATTTATTCCAGATTTGATTCTGTGTATGATGCATTTATAGAGATTGGAAGAAATGGGATCGAGTCTGTGAAAGATCTTAAACTTGCAAAAAAGACTGCAACTGTAATTGGAGAAATATGCTCCAAAATTAAACTCCCATCAGTTGAAATTAGAGGAATAATGGAAATTACAAGTGATAAATCAGACGGAGTTGAAATAATTAAAAAAATATTACTTGATGCAATCAAAAAAGATCCTACAATAGATATTACTTATTTGGGTGCACCAAAATACAGACTGTCAATTACTGCAGAGAATTTTAAATCTGCAGAAAAATCGTTAAAACCAATTATAGAAGAGATTCAAGATAACATAGAAAAGAAAAAAGGCTCATTCAAATTCACTAGAGAAGAATCAAAGAAAACAAGAGAGAATTAAAATGAAATTTCAATTAAGAAAATGCATTAAATGTAATCAGTACACTTTGAAAGAAAAATGTCCAAGATGTGGTGAAAAAACAATTTCTGCACATCCAGCTAAATTTTCACCTGATGATAAATACATGAGATATAGGTTAGCTGAGAGATATAACTAGAAATTTAATTTAATGGGACATAATCCTTGTTTATTTCATAAACAAATACTCCAATTACTTGCCCACCTTTTTCAGTGTCAAAACTTGGTGAAGAATACACCAATCTTAATGGTCCATCTCCATCTTCAGGGAATTTGATATCTTTTGTATAAATTCCAGTAAATCCTGGTTGATAGGCTTGTGATTGCTGATTGTTTGCCAAGTTAACATATCCTAATGGTGTAAACGGAGTCATTTTACCCAATAGCGTCTCATTCCAAAAATAATCGGTCCCACTTACACCGTCAGAATGAAGATATTTTGGCAAAGGCTCACTAGCAATTCTCATGAACCATTGTTTTTTTGATTCATCTCCACCCCCACCAAGAGTATAAAGTGGTTGATCGCCATTATCGATTCCCAGTCTTTGACCAACTATAAAAATAACAACATAATCAGATTCCATTTCAAGTAACATTTTTACCCCATTATCAACAGTACTTAGAAAAGCAGAAGCTATTTTTTTAATTATATGATCATTTAGAGTTGAATTGTCTGCAAGAGAGGCTCTCTCTGCTTTGGTTTGAATCCAATATCCGTAATCCCACCAAGTTGCAATGACTGCATCTTTTTCAGTATTATTTTTAATCCACTCCAAAGTATCAGTCCAATCAGTTGTACTAATTCTGTAGGTACTCCCCCCATTAAGGATTGTAGGAGGATTGTTTGAAGTGGAAAAAACATTTCCGTTAGCAGGAAAAATTACCGGGATGGTAAGGAGCAACACCACACCAATTAGAAATGACGATTTTATGAAAATATTTTTGGATAGTTTGATTTCTGTTGTATGGGAAAATAATTCTTTTATTAATACAGAGAGTCCTATAGAAGATAAAATAATTATGGATATTGACGCAAATACCTCCAATCTTACAAATGCAGAACTAACATAAACTCCAATCAGTCCCATGATTAATGCAAATGAAATCATATCATTTTCTATAAATTTCGATTTGTTGGAATTTTTCAGAATTATCCAAATTCCTAATCCGGCAAAGATCATCAATATTGAATGAAAGAGGAATGATTGTCCAATTGTGGTTGTTGCGTGTTCAGAAACAGAATCAACAAGTGGATCCGAAGCTATCAAAAACGGATTAATCGCATTCAGATATCTATGGCTAGGAAGTTGAACAAATTGTGAATCTGCGTTTACAATAAGAAAGCTTGGTCCAATTACCAGTATTGCTGCTAGAAAAATCAGTCCGTTTCTATTTTTAGATCTTTCATTGCTTTTGTTTTGAATTACTATACAAGAAACTAAGAAAACAGTAGGAATAATTAATGATAGTCCTCCCAATCCCAAAATAAAATTTGTTCCCAGTCTTTCAAATCCAAGAGATGTGATAACAGCAGAAGATGTGAAAAGTGGAATTGCCCATAATAGAAATTTATGATCAGTTCGTAAGAACGGTAATGTTAAAAAGAAAATTCCTATTGGGATAATGAAAAATTGATCCCCTCCCCATGCAGATAGACCAAATATCATAAAGATTCCCGAAGTAATTATTTTTGGAATGGAGATTTTAGGATTTTTTGATTTTATTCCACTCAAAAGAAGATAGATTGCTAAAACGCTAAAAAATAATCCCAGTGGTTCTGATTTGAACCAACCAATTTGACCACGAATGATAACAGGTAATGAAATTGAAAAAAGTAATGAGGCAAACAGTCCAGCTGTAGTTCCTCCAATAACTCTAACTAAAGCAAACACAACAACTGCAGTTAAGGATCCAAAAATTACCGGAAACAAAATAGTGAAATCATACAGACTTCCACCCCCACCAAAAATCCAATAAGTTGTTGCCGCTGTCATATGTAACATGACTTGGGAAGTTTGGGATACATCTCTTCCATGAGGATACCAACTCAGATCATCGTTCCACTCAAAGTATGAATTAATTCCGTTTTCTACAACATATTGTGTAGCTCTATAGTTAAAGAAAGGATCAAATTCATTTAGTTCCCATCCGTAACTTGCAGGCTGTGATCTAATCAAAAAGGAAATCGAAAAAGAAAGTGACAAAATTCCAATGATTAAGAGATGATTTAATTTAAAATCAAAGGTTCCAATCGAAAATAATTTGACGTGTGAATTCAATATTTTGAATCGTTTGTGTGTGTTTATTACTCTTTTTAAAAAAATTAATGTCTATTTCAAAAAATATGTGTGGCTATGGAGCATATCTCCCTTCAAGCTTTGCTTCAGCATGTATATGATTTTTCATTGATTTTTCTAGATCAGTTTTTGTTGAATTTTGTTCCAAATCTAATTTAGTATCTAATGCATAAAGTTTGAAGATATAGAGATGTTCCTTATCTGGGGGAGCCGGTCCACCATAACCAATTTCACCAAAATCAGTCTTACCTTCAACCGAACCTTCAGGTATTGAATTTTCTTTAATTTCTTGTGTGTTTGAAGGAATGTTCCATAAAACCCAATGAACCCAAACTTTGCCAACTGCTTTCATTGCATCAGGATCATCCATGATTAAAGCCAACGATTTTGTTCCTTCTGGAACTTTATCAATGAATAACGGAGGACTAGAATTTTCGTTTTTATATCCATATTTTCTTGGAATGTTTTGTCCATTTTTAAAAGCAGGACTGGCAATAATCATATCAACAATCTTTAAAGAAAGTCTAAGTTAAATTTTTCTAAGATTCTAAGACAATTTTGTCACTTGATAAGGAAATTACTGATCCTCCAGCTTGTTTGATCTGTTTTTTTAATGCCTTATCCATTGTTCCAATAATTGAATGATTAATTTTTACATAATCCAATAGTTCCTTATCTGCAAAACTTCCACAAATAGGAATTGTTTTTAAATTTTTTATGAAATTTAGAGTCATAGTAATGTCTTGTTTTTTTTCAGCGATTTTTTGCAATTTATTCAACTCTGCCAGTACTACTTCTGGAACAACAAATGAAATTGATCCTATCTCAACATCAAGATTGTCAATGTTTTTGATTCGTTTAGTTGCTAAATGGATTAGAAAGTTAGTATCACAGATTACTTCAACCAATTATTCCTGCACCAATTAGTCTCCATCTTTCATCAATTCTTCTACTGATTGCCACATTGCCGCCTTCAAATATACATGCAGGTCTTCTAAGTTCAATTTCTATATTTTTGGATTTAATTTTTGTGACTTTGCCTAATACAGGAGCAGTTCCAATGTTGAGTCTCAATAGCTCTCCTGCTTGAATTGGCTGGACTTTGGTATCTTCAGTAATCCCTACAGCAACATCAAACAGATTTACTTCGAGTTTTAATTCAGTAGAGTTTTCTGGAAGTGTTCCTGGCTTTCCGATAACGGAGCCAATAAATGAATCACTTCTAGTCATTGAAGGATCTAATTTTGTGCCAATAGCAACCAAGCCACCAGGTTTTACGGATTCTACTATTCCTGCCGCAGTGCCTAAAGATGTGATTTCTGTGAGTAGTGGTTCATACGTCTTTTTTTTCTCATTCATAATACCGGGTTTAATCTCAATTTCATCTCCAATTTTAAAAACCCCTTGAGTCAGACTGCCACCAATCACGCCACCTTTGATATCTTTTAATTTTATGCCGGGTTTGTTTACATCAAAAGAACGTAAAACATGCATTACAGTATCTTTCTTTTCATCTCTTTCGGGAGTTTTGATTGTTGATTCAATAGAACCAATCAATGCATCTATGTTTAATCCAGATTGAGCTGATATTGGAATTATTGGTGCTTTTGCAGCAAAAGTACCCTTTACAAATTTAGTGATATCCTGATAGTTTGCCATCACCTCTTGGTAGGGAAGTAAATCAACTTTGTTCTGGACTACAACAATTTGTTGAATTCCAAGTGTCTGAAGAGCTAAAAGATGTTCTTTGGTTTGTGGTTTTGGAACTTTTTCATTTGCAGCAACCAATAACAAAGCACCATCCATCAAAGCAGATCCTGAAAGCATGTTTGCCATCAAACTTTCGTGTCCAGGACTATCCACAAAACTTACAACCCGAGATAATTCACTTTCTTTTCCACAATTATTACATTTTGGGGTTGTAGAAAATCCCAGAGGTTCCTCACAGCTCTTACACTTGTAAAATGCTGCATCAGAATATCCTACACGAATTGTAATTCCACGTTTTAATTCTTGGCTATGAACACTGGTCCATGAACCAGTCAATGCTTGAATCAGAGTAGTTTTGCCATGATCTACATGTCCTGCAGTTCCAATGTTAACACATGGCTGATATCCATATTTTTTGATGTACCAATCAGGAAGTGTTTCTCTCCAATGCATGACTCAAAATGTAGAACCGGTATATGTTAAGTTATTCTTTTTTATCTTCAGTTTTTTCTTCTGTAGATTCAGCAGGTGCTTCAACTGGTAATTCTCCATCAAATTTACAATTTACTTGATAGATTTCTTCAGATATGGTATTTCCACGCATTAGTTTTCTTTTTCTTTGTCCAATCTCTGCATCTTGCAGACCTACACCTTTAGAAAGAAGAACTTTTTTTCTTGCAGAACCATGAACATCATTTCTCATAGGAACTCCAGATTTGTCACTTCCTCCAGTGAGTTTTAATTTTCCAGATAATCCAACTATTGATGCATCAGTTTCATTTCCAAGTTGTAATCCTAACAGTGGATTAGCATCACTGTCTTTAAGCTCCTTTGAAACTGATTTTCCTTTAATGTCAGATATAGTAAGTTTGAAGTTTGTCAATTATTCCAAAAAAAAGTTGAACGACTAATTAACCTTTGGACATTATTTTTAAATCAAGATTTCCCAAGTTAGGTATGGGAGAAGAAATCAGGTGTCCAAGATGTGATAAAATTATGATAGACATGCAAGCATGTCATATGTTTTGTCCCAATTGCGGTGCCCATTTAGATTGCTCTGATAAAGGAAATTACTGGTGATTACATTCCTGGTCGATCTGGAATATAGTCTGTTGCCATATTGATTGCCTGATCTTTCATGATTTCAAGATATGAATCATAATCTGCTTCAAAGTTGCAATGGGGACATTTCACATTAGTAATATCATCATCTAATATTGCAACTTTTTCACATTCAGGACATCTTGCATCCATGTATTAGTTTTCAAATTAAGATATTTAATCATAGTTAGTTAATTCCTTCTAGGCGGAGTTAGTTTAGTCTGGTATGACGTCAGCTTCCCAAGCTGAAGGCCGCGGGTTCAAATCCCGCACTCCGCATTAAATCTCTCTAATTGCTTGCTCTATTACTCCCCTATCAGGAGCTTTTGGATAATACTTCAAGTAACTCTTGAGATCATCTTTTGCCTCAGAGTTTTTGTTTTGTTTCTCTCTAAGATAAGCCCGATTTTTGTAAATTTTAGCAGATCTTTTTGGATTAATTTCAATTGCTTTTGTGTAATAGTTTTCCGCCTTTTCAAATTGATTTGTTTTGAGATAAAAATTTCCTAAACCGTTGTAAGTCAAATATGATCTTTTATTGATGTCTAAACATTTTTCATAAAATTTTACACACTCGGAAGAATTTTGTTCATTCATCATAGAACCCAATTGATGCAAAGCTGTAGAATTATTTGGATAAATTTGTAATGCCTTGTTTAATGATTCAAGGGCATCAGACGAGTTTTTGAGAATATTTTGTCGCTCAGCCATAAGGCATAATCGGTTTGATTTATCACTAGAATCATTTTCAAGTTTAACAGCAGACAAAATGTCTGGTGGGGCCAGCAATATCAACAGTCTTCCTTCTTCAGACCATTCTTTCTCAAAAATCTCTTCAGGTATTGCTCCTTCTTGTTGTTCACCTTCTTGGTTACCTTTTTGGATGTAGTGCAGAATTGTCTTTTCTTCATCATCATATCCAGTAATTACAGATGCATGTTGAGTAATTTCTGGAATTCCCGGAAGAATAACAATTGGAGGAATGCCAGAATCAATAATTTTTTTTAACTCTGACAAAGAAGAGTTAACTATCTTACAAGTCAGGCCATGTCTTTCTGCTGATTCTATTCCTTCAACAAGTATACTTCCATTAAATCCAGAATACTTTTTTGCAGTTTCTATAGCTTCGGCCATTGGTAATTCAATATTCCAATATTTTGATACAACATTAATTGGCAATGGAAGACAAATATTTTCTTCTTCAACAAGAGGCAATAGTAATTCATGATCTTGTTCCACAAATCAAAGATGTTTTTAGAGTTATTAAAATCAATCAGAGTGAACAGAATTTTTCAATTAAACTGTTACCGTCTTTGGTCATTTCTGGGTGAAATTGTGTTCCAAAAATTGGCTTTTTTTTATATTGAATGATTTCATATTTACAGTAATTTGATTCCCCAAGTGAGACTAAAATATCAGGTAATTTGGATATCTCAAATCCATGACTCTCAAATACATCTAGAGAATCACTGCAAATAGGATTGTCATTTAATATTTTGATCTTTTCGTTTCCCTTTTGAAGCGAGGAGGATTTTCTAATTGTTCCACCCAATGTAAGGGCCAAGATTTCAGCGCCATAGCAAATTCCAAGCAGTTTGATATTATTTTTAATAGAGTAATTAACTATTTTTGAATTAATTTCATTTGTCTTTTTTTCATTCTTTCTTCTTCCAGATAAAATAAAACAGTCATAGTTCTCAAGTGAGTTTAAGTCAAGAGATTGTGGAGTTTGTTTTTCAAACGGAATGTTTTTGTTTAATAAAAAATCAGTTAAATTTTTTGTATAAACAGAGCCGTTATCAACTACTAAGAGCAATTAGTTGCCTACCTCAATTGAAACATAGTGTATCTCAGATATTCCATCTTTGACAAAAATTGTTCCAATGTTGAGATTATTTTCTTCTTGCCACATGAATACTCTATCACTTCGTGGTTGTACAAAGTCATCAATGAATTCATTGAGGAATTCTTCAGTGTTCTCACGATCACTTTCAGTAAAGAATAACAACTCACCTTCATTAAATGACAGTGGGATCTGAATTGACGTAGGTTCAGATACTGTAATGCCATTTTCTTCAAATACACGTTTTATAATATCAATTCTGTCACTTCTAACTAATTCAACATAATTATCATCTGCAGTTGTTATGGTTGGTGCAACACCTGAAACTTTCTTCAAATATGATTCGAATGCTTTTTCTTGCGTTTCACCTAACCCAACAAAGTATTCTCCGTTAAATGCAGCTCCTACTGCTGCAATTGTACCTAGTTGTGCAACTACACCACCAGCTCCTGCTGTATATACAGGAATAAAGTAAACATCATGATCACCTACGCGATACAAAATGTTATCACCAATTCTTGGGTTTCGTAAAAGTGTCTTGAGTTGAGCAAATTCTGGATCTCTATCTAATGCTTCACTAACTGCTGTAGGCCCAATCAATTTGGTAGTAGAATTTAATGGAACTTCATAGAATTGCAAGTTTCCCAGATTAGTAAGATCATTTTCAACTACCATGTATCCAGCAAGATTTCTTCCTTGAGATCCTCTTAATTCAAGTGAAAGTAATCCTAGGAATTCAGTTTGTGCAAAGCCAGGAGGTTTGGCTTCAATATAGTATGTATCTAATCCGCGTGGGATTTCATAGAATTCATTTGCTTGAATGAATGTCTCAACGTCATCTACATGGTAGACGTTATACATCTCTGTTTTCCAATTAAATAATTCAACAGGGTATCTGATTTGTTCTTCTAACCAAGATGGCATTGGTTGGAATTGTTCAGAATATTGACTTGCAAACATTTCTGAGAAGAAATCATCTCCAGTCTTTAGTAATTGAATGTCACCATTGTAAGTGTCTACCAGTGCATATCCTACCAAACGCAAGTATGGATTTCCAACAGACCAAGGTACATCACGAGTGTCAAATCCAATAATTAATGGGACTAACCAGTAAGAGTTTGTTCCATCAGTAACAGGAAGTGAATCTAATTCATTTCCAAATAGATCATACAGGAAGTAAGGGTATAGTGTTTCCATTCTATCATGTACATCCTTGTATCTCATGATATGCACTGATTCAGCTGGAAAAGAAAGCAAAAAGTTTGGCTCAAATATCCAACTTAACGGTGGTGAAACATCTAATCCACCAATGCCCGAATAAGATACTCCTCCTAGTTCGGCACTATTTTGACTATCTCGTGAATTCGGATAGCCAGACCAAGTTTGCTCAAATAATCCGCCCTCACCATAGTAAATTTCTCTTTGTTTGAAAAATTCGCCACTATCAATAATTTGACCATCTGTAGCTTCAAGTGTTAGGAATCCGTTTGGGACATGGGTATATACCAAATGTTCGTTGTACCATCTATTTTCAAGGCTAACAGATGTTGGTAAAATTGGTTTCATAGATGCAGTCCAGTAAAGAGTATTGTTAAAGCGGAGAATGTCATTGTCTTCAAAGTCTACATATGGGATAAGACCAATCTCAGGCTTTAATTTTGCAAAGGCTGCTTCCCAATCCCAAACACGTATTACATCAAGCACATCACTATGTTGATTCATGTAATTTTTGATGTTGTTAGCAGAGACTGAGGTTAGTTTAACATTATGAGTATTTTCTTGAATATCATTTAGTTCACCAAGATATCTATTTACTCCTATTTGCTGAGCTGTGTATGGTCCCAAAAATTCAATTTTTTTAGCATCAGCTATACTGTTATTTACAGACACTACTCCTGCAACAATGATTGCAATAACAATTATACTTAGAATTCTAATGTAAACATCTCTCTTGAACATATGAGTTAGAACACGTGCTCTAATTCTATCAACTACAGAAAATGCAACTAGTGCAAATCCTATGAATAGTGTTCCACCAATGATATATCGCGTATTGTAATCAATTTGATCTGTAAAAAAGAGATTGAATCCTGCCCAGATTATCCCAATTCCAATTATTCCCTCTATTGTTGAAACGTAGTTTAGATATCTTGGCTTTCCATCGTTTGAATCTTGCAAAAAGGAAGTGATTACATTGATTATTCTATGAATTCCCACATACAAAACTAGACGTAATCCAATTGCTGCAAGTAATGGAGGAATTAAAATTACCAGTGCAGGGATCATTGGAACAACATTTTCAGCTGCATAGTTTGGATTGTTTCCAGGAGTAACAAAAGGCAATGAGAACAGTTTTGGCAGATTTTCAACACCCAAGTAATTTCCATCAATAAATGATACTGCTGCAAATCCGAACATGATGTTTGCAAAGAATGCGCCAAAAAGCAAGATTTTGGTAATTTGCCAAATTACAAATTGTAGAGATGATAGTCTGTATTCTTTGAAACTTGAGATGTTATTTGAGAGAGGTTGCTGTCCGCCGCTTCCAATAAATCCGATTCCAGTTCTAATCACATACCAAAAAATCGAGGATCTTCCAAAGATATTTATTCGAACTAGTGCAATTGCAGCAAGAATTATTGTAGAGACTAGCGTGTAATAGAGAGGTTTGGTAAACTGATCACCAAATTCAGTGAAATTCATTGATAAAATTACTGCCTGGTTTCCCACCATGGCAAAAATTACTATTCCAATAATGACTACAATGCCTAATCTGATGAATTTTCCAGCATCGGGAGGCGGAGCTTGCTTATCAGTAGAGGCACTATACATAGCTAAAGTTAGTTGAGATTCGGTAAATTAATGTCTTATCAGCAAAATTAAGCGATTCTTGCCAATTTTTTGCAAATCATATAGACTGCAGCAAATGTCGGAACTGTCACTTTTTCATTGTTGTATGGTCCAAATTTTTTGTTTTTTAGTTTAAATTCTATTGGGGAATTTGCAAAAACTTCCACCATGTCATCACTAAGGAAAGATGCTTCATTGTACGGATCAAACTTTGTTAGGTCTTTGCAAAGAATTTTTGTAAGGCCACTCTTGCTGTTAATAGAACCGGGAAGTCTGAAGATCCTATGTATATCCATTGTAACATTTGGATCAATTTTGACTCCAATGTTTTCAGATACATCATCTAAAGTTTTTTGAAAAGATGAATAGCCATTTACAAGTAGCTCTGAGATGATTTTCGAACGTTTTGATTTTGTTCCAAATACGTACTTTGAGAATCTTCCTTTCCATCCGTTATCATCAAAGTCTGGGAATGAGGATCTGTTTGGCTTGAATTTCTTCATTCCAAATGTTTCAGGTATTGCACCACGCAGCATGATGTAATCGGATAATTCTGATCTTTCTCTAGAACCAATCTTCTGGAATTGAGAGTTATACACATAAACATGAAATCCTTCATTGCCAGAGAAATAAACGTGAATGTTTTCTTTATCTATTGCAAAATCATCAACTAAAATTTCAGATAATTTTTCCACTTGGATTTTTGAGGAATCAATGCAATTTTTGCACGGTAGTGATTTTTTTTCTAGTTTTGTTGAATTACATTTTCTGCATTGTCTAGAATCATTTGAGACTTGACTGCATTCATTACATATTGATATTGTATGATTTTCCCTACATGGTAAATTGAGATCCTTAGCGTCAATATCAAAAATGAGATCTGCTTCTTTCCAGTCTTTTTCATTCATTGGTAGATTGGGAAATGAATAGTAAGCGTTTGAGCAATAAACATCAGAGGGGATATGTTGCATGAACAGCAAATGCAACTCCTTGTCGTCTTTGATTTGAATATGACGAGTCATTCCTGAATTGAATTTCTGGTAGCCGAATTCTCTTTCAGATGTTCGTTCTTGTACCCGAATTAGATCAAAATGTTCAAAATAATATTTTTTGAACGAGTCTTCCAGGAATTTAATATCAGAATCTTGCATCATTTTCTCTTTTTTCCAAATTGTAATGGGTTGATAATATTATCACATTCAGATGTTGCAAAACAGAGACTTTGTGTTTTTAATTTCTCACAGGAAGGACAAGAATATTGAGTTCCGCTGCCTGAAGTTCCAGCTAGATGATTAAGTTGGTAAAGAGTGACACGCGGATTATAATCTGGCGCGTTTTTGAAAAGCGGTGCTATTTGCTGAACAGACTGTCCCTTTGAGAGAAGAAACGTAGCTAACATAAATCGTCCTGAATGTGGCAGGTTTTCTCCTTTCTCAAGTATTTCAATTGCATGTTTGATGCACGGAGGATATTCACCAGTTGTTACAGTAAAAGTTGCAAATTTTTTAGACAGCAAAGCAAGTTTATTCACGGAATCTTCAAAACCAGGAATCATCGTAGGGGTTTTTGCATTAATAATTTTTGAATTGATGTATGTTCCCAATTCTTTTCTAATCAATCGGACAGTTTCATGCGGAGTTAAAAATACCAGTCCCTTTTCTACATGTCTGTTAATTAGCTTCCATTCTCTTTCATGAAAATTTATCGAATGTTTCAGATAATCAGATATTGGTATTACAAAGTAATCATCTTGTTTTTCAATCTGAACTGAAAAGAGATCATCGATTACTTTGATTGCAAGTTCTTTTTTTGATTCATCTGAAATATTTGACAGATCTCGTTCCAGATACTTTTCTGCACGTCTAGCTTCTGCCAGTGCAAATCTCTTGATCAGAGTATGCATACCACACAGTTTTAGCAACACTATTGCTAGAAGAAAAGAGAAGACCTCCCTTGGAAGCGCTGCCTCTTTTGACACATGATCACCTATTATATCAGATTTGTAGATTTTCCCGTCAGCTGCCACCAGTATCCTATCATATGCTTTGTCGATGAGTTGCTTTAGATCAGGATCTGTTCCAAATTGTTCTAGCGAAAATCCTTGATCTTTGAGATACTGACCAGCATCTGCCAAAAAGGGATACTTGGCAATTTCATCTTGGCCTAGTGCAATCATGATAATGATTCACTTGATTTACTTAAAAATCTGGTTTTTGATGCTGGTTTAAATTATGTTTTGAGAAATTGATGAAATATGCAGATCGGCTGTCACGTTTCAATTTCCGGTTCAATTGACAAAGCAGTCGATAATGCAGTTGAAAGAGAATGTACTGCTTTTCAGATATTTACCAGAAATCCAAGAGGATGGCATGCAAAAGAACTATCAAAAGAAGATATTGCAAATTTTAAAACAAAACTAAAGGCAAGTAAAATTGACAGATTTGCAACATGTGCACATATGCCATATTTGCCAAATCTTGCTACTCCAAAAGATGACGGATTTGAAAAATCAATCAGTATTTTGATTAACGAAGTAGAGAGATGTTCACAGTTAGGAATACCATATTTGGTTACACATCTTGGCAGTCATTTGGGAACAGGAGAAGAATCTGGAATTAAAAGACTAGTTGAAGGATTAACAAAAGCTGGAAAGACAAAAAACGATGTAATGATATTATTGGAAAATACTGCTGGCCAGAAAAATTCTGTCGGCTCTGACTTTAAACAGTTGGGCGAAATCTTTAGGCAATTAAAGCCTGCAAAGAAATTTGGCATCTGTGTTGATTCTTGTCATGCATTTGTTTCAGGATATGACCTGAGAACAGAAGAGAAAGTAAAGGAAACATTTGATGAATTTGATAAATATGTAGGAATTGAGAATTTGAAAATTTTGCATCTAAATGACGCTAAAGGTGAGCTTGGTTGTAATTTGGATAGACATTATCATTTGGGCTTGGGTGGAATTGGAGAGAAAGGAATTTCAGCTTTGGTAAAGTTTGCAAACAAGAAGAAGATTCCAATAATTTTAGAAACACCAATTGATGATGAAAGAGATGACTTTGAGAATATCAGAATAGCAAAGGAGCTTGCGTAGAAATTTATTTCATGGTTTAAGTGTATTGTATAATGAACTATGAAGAAGTAATGAAATTAGCACTTGAGCGTGGATTTTACTTTCCTAGCTGTGAAGTATATGCTGATGCTCAGGCTGGATTTTGGGAATATGGGCCATCAGGTGTAGGATTAAAAAATAAATTTCTAGAATTGTGGAGACGCGAACTAATCAGGCGAGACGGGATGCTTGAGATTGATGGCTCTCAGATAATGTCAAAATCAGTATTTGAGGCATCCGGACATCTTGGAAACTTTGCGGATCCAATAATAAAATGTACAAAGTGTAATTCTACATTTAGAGCAGATAGGACAATAGCAGACATTTCACAGATTGAAATTCCTGAAAGTGCAGATTTGGAAGAATTTGATAATGCAATTATTCAAAATAGTATAAAGTGTCCAAAGTGCAAAGGTGATTTTGAAAAGACCAAAAAATTCAACATGATGTTCAAAGTAGGCATTGGTCCTCAAGAAGAAGAGGCATATCTTAGACCAGAAACGTGCCAGTCAATCTTTGTGGATTTTCCCAGACTATTCAAAACAATGCGAGGGAAGCTTCCTCTAGGAATTGCTCAAGTTGGAAAAAGTTTCAGAAATGAGATAGCGCCAAGGCAGAGCTTGCTTAGATTGAGGGAATTTTATCAGGCAGAAATTGAAGTGTTTTGCAATCCATCAAAGTTGGAAGAAGTGGAAAACTTTGCAGAAATTGAAAATACAGTAATTCGAGTTCAGACAGACGCAGAACCAGTCGCCATGACTTGCAAAGAAGCAGTAGAATCTGGAATTATTCCAAACAAGTTTGTTGCATATTATTTGGGATTATTGACTGAGTTTTATGAAAAGACAGGAATTGACATTGCAAAAAGCAGATTCAGAAAACTTGGAGATAAAGAAAAGGCATTCTATGCCAAAGTTGCATTTGATTTTGAAGTAGAGACAACCATTGGGTGGCTCGAACTCGTTGCATGCAACTATAGATCTGACTATGATTTGTCCAGTCATGCTGCAAAGAGCAAGGAGAAATTCGAGGTTATGGATAATGATGACAAAGTATTACCCCATGTCTTTGAGATTTCAATGGGAATTGATCGTAGTCTTTACACAATTTTAGAGCACAGTCTCAAGGAAGATAAAGAACATGAGAGAGTGGTATTATCTATAAAACCATATCTAGCTCCAATTCACGTAGGAATTCTATCACTGGTCAAAAAGGATGGACTAAAAGAGAAAACCGATGAGATTTACCTTCAAATCAAGCGTAAATGTGATGCATTTTTGGATCATTCAGGTGCTATTGGTAGAAGATACAGAAGACTGGATGAGATTGGCGCACCATTTGCAGTAACAGTTGATCATCAGACTTTAGAGGATGAGACAGTTACTATAAGAAAACGAGATTCCATGGAGCAAAGCAGAATAAATATTTCAGAATTAGAATCAATTGTTGTAGAATCTATTGCATTTCCATAGATTTTAAAAATTTAGAATAATTACTTTCGTCCTTTTGCTTTGTTGTCATCTTTGTCATCTTTTTTGTCGTCTTTTCTGTCATCTTTGTCATCTTTTTTGTCGTCTTTTCTGTCATCTTTTCTGTCATCTTTTCTGTCATCTTTGTCATCTTTTTTGTCGTCTTTTCCATCGTGTCCACTCCTATATGGTACAACTTGAACATCGTCTAGAAAAGTTCCAAAACTATCAGATATTCCAATATCTACAAACTCAATTATGGTAGGACCTGTTGCAATGAAACTGTGTGTACTAGTTCTCCAATCAGAAGACATATGTGAAATTTTATTTATTTTTTCACCGTTGATATTTACCAATAATCCATTTGTTTGAGAATTGGTGTTTGGTCTTTCTTTAGATGCATAACTTAACATGTATTTGTATCCAGAAACAGTATCAATTGTTTGGGATATTTTTACTGAGCAATGTGCATCAAGTTCTGCATGTTGCAATCCCTCATCAGGACCACCAAGAATCTGACGTTCGATTTCTAATTCCGCAACACAATCATTAGATATAGAATTTACAGTCCAATGTAGATCAGGTGTTCCAGTTGGAAAGGTATTCCAACCATTATTGTTAGTAATTACAGGGGTTTCAAAGCTTCCGTTAAACACTAAATTACTATCAGGAATGGTGTTTAGATCACCTTTTTCACAATTAATAATTATGTTATCACCATTGTTACCTTTACAATAATCATAATCATCTCCGCCATCAATCAAATCATCACCGTTATTACCAGTGATACGATCATCACCGTTATCTCCAAATAATTGATCATCGTCTTGGTTTCCTACAATTTTGTCGTTTCCGTCTCCACCATGAATTTCATCCATTCCATTGTTTCCAGTGATATTGTCATCACCGTTATCTCCAAATAATTTGTCATCACCAGCATGTCCTCTAATCTTGTCATTGCCATCTCCGCCATGAATTTCGTCATTTCCGTCATGTCCGTTAATGTTGTCGTTTCCGTCTCCGCCATAGATGCAATCATTACCTTTCTTTCCATTAATTTTGTCATTTCCACCCAAGCCTAGAATTAAATCATCATCATTACTACCGTTAAGATTGTCTTTCGAGTCTGTTCCAACAATTACATTATCAAATTCACTGATGTCTTTTCCACAGAATTTCTGTGTCAAGTTAACAGTTGAAATGTCACTCTGAATTAGTTCATTATCAGAATTTACATATGATATAGAATATTCAAATGAGTCAGAACCAAAGAGAGGATCTGTTGGAGAGTAAGTAAAACTTCCATCTGAATTTAATGCGGCATTACCTTTGGTTGATTGAGTTTCCAAGTTGACATCTACAGGAAGAAGTGCAGATACTGGGTATACTACAGGTACTGTTTCTGTATAGAATGGAATTATGTCATTTTCTAATATTCCAATTGCAGGTATAGAAAGTACAGAATCACCATCTGAAACATAAGAATCACCAAAAGTAATCAGAACTATTTCATCAATGGTGTCATCACAGTTGTTATCGACATTATCACCAATGATTTCAGCAGCATCTGGATTAATTTCTGCAGGATCTATTCCAAAATATGGTGATTCAGGATTAGTTTGAACCCTATCATGACAATCAAATCCTATTCCTGGTCCAGTAACCCAACCATCGCCATCTTCATCTACACCGTCATCTATGGTTCCATCACAATTATCATCAATTCCGTTTCCGCCTATTTCGGTTGCACCTGGATTGATTGCAGCGTTGTTGTCATCACAGTCAGTGAATCCTGGTAAGACGTTTAGTGTTTCCTCTACATAACCATCAGAGTCACCATCGGTGAATCCATTATCAATACTTCCATCACAGTTGTTATCTATTGCATCACCAAATACTTCGGTTGCACCTGGATTGATTGCAGCGTTGTTGTCATCACAGTCAGTGAATCCTGGTAAGACGTTTAGTGTTTCCTCTACATAACCATCAGAGTCACCATCGGTGAATCCATTATCAATACTTCCATCACAGTTGTTATCTATTGCATCACCAAATACTTCGGTTGCACCTGGATTGATTGCAGCGTTGTTGTCATCACAGTCTATTGTTTGAGGACCAGCAGTTGTTGTAGCATAACCGTCCATATCAGAATCGGTGAATCCCTCATCAACTACTCCATCACAGTTGTTATCTATGTCGTCAAATACTTCGGTTGCACCTGGATTGATTGCAGCGTTGTTGTCATCACAGTCTATTGTTTGAGGACCAGCAGTTGTTGTAGCATAACCGTCCATATCAGAATCGGTGAATCCCTCATCAACTACTCCATCACAGTTGTTATCTATGTCGTCAAATACTTCGGTTGCACCTGGATTGATTGCAGCGTTGTTGTCATCACAGTCAGTGAATCCTGGTAAGACGTTTAGTGTTTCCTCTACATAACCATCAGAGTCACCATCGGTGAATCCATTATCAATACTTCCATCACAGTTGTTATCTATTGCATCACCAAATACTTCGGTTGCACCTGGATTGATTGCAGCGTTGTTGTCATCACAGTCATTGCCATTTGGTGCAGCCAGATATCCATCTCCGTCAACATCATTGAAAATATTTATTGTGATAGTAGTAAATTTTGTGTTACCACCAGAATCTGTAACAGTTGCTCTGATAGTATTAAGACCAAGAGTGGTTATTTGGTTGGAGACTGAGCCGCCATTTTGATTGGTTAGTTGTGGTAAAGGTGTTTTAGTCCAGATAATTGATGATGTCACAGGAACTTCATTGCCATATGCATTAACATCGATAGCAGTTCCAGTAAAAGTTACAGGAACTACATTGCCATGGTTACTGTTAGTTGCTGGAGAAGATATGGTGATTGATTTGATTGGACACTTGTCCACTGGAGGAGTTCCAGAAACTGTATTTCCTATAATCTTTCCACAAAGCTCTGGAGTAGGTGTAATTTGCCCATTTTGTAGAATTCCATCATTTTGTAGAGTACCAAAAATTTCAATCCTACCAGGATTTTTTAGTTTAATTTCTGCTTCGTTTAAAAATTCACTATTTGATAAAATTCTTAATGTTCCTTCAACGTTAACTTTTGTAGTTACAAAAGGATTACCAGAGTATAGATAAAATTGCCCACCAAATGAATCAGATGCATAGTTTTCAACTAATCCTTTGTTTGTAAATATGCCTTGTGACTGGATAAAATTTCCAGACTCTGTATTATGCAAAAAGCCCGATATGGTAAACTCCCGATCATCATCTGTATTTATTGTTCCAAAATTTGTCAATTTACCGTTTAATCCAATATTATATCCCCCAAAATTATTTAGTTCACCGTAATTGTTTAATTCGCCAGATATGCCTATGGGTGTATCCTGATTCATAATAACGCCATCAGCTAAATTCTCAATAATTCCAGTTGTAGATACCTCAAAACTAGAATCTGAAATATTGATGGTTCCTGAATTAATCAAATCACCAGAGATGTTAAACTCAACTACATTAAATTCCATCTCTGCTGAATTATTCAAAGTCCCATCTACTGAAAGACCGGCTTCATCCACGACCATTGATCCGTTGTTTTCAAGGGAAATAGAATTTGGTATAACAAGTGTAACTTCAGTGATCTCCAACTCATCATCACTAGTAAGAACAAAATCATTATCAAGCTCACATACTCCATCATCATCATTCCATGATCCAGGAAATCCACCAGATGCACCACAATCCTCATCATCTTCAATGCTATAATTAATAGCGAATGAATCATGAATTCCGACTATACTAAAACCAACTACAGTTAACAATAGTAATGAAAGCATCAACTGTGTCATGAAGTGCTCATGATATTTTGTAATAAAAGAGTTATCGAAAAATCCCAAAGATGGGTATTGCCAAAATGGAAGATTTTGGAGTTACAGGTACCAAGTTGGAGTGTTTGACAATAATTTTAAGAACATAAAATCACGGATTTGATCCATTATGTGATTTCACAGTAATTATTTCAGAGTGATATCTGTATTTTACCTTCACTAAAGTATCATCAGTTGCATGTGCTTGTGGAATAAATCCATCTTCAGTCTCAAGTGATACGTTCCACTGGCCTACAATTGGATCAATTGAAGTAATTGAGAATCTCTCTAGCGTGTTATCTGCACCACTGTATCTGACTCTAAGTATTTGATCGCCATATGGAATACTCTCTAAGCCACCACGATTTCCTCGAGTGTTGTCATTGATGAGACACTCTTCTGTTCCACCAATTATGCATTGTCCTTGTGGATCAGTTATTCTGAATCTCAAATCAGAAGCAGAATTGGATGCATAGATTAACGCAGGATCAGCTAACACTTGACCATCTTTTTCTATTACTTGTAATGATTCCATTTCATATGCTGAGATTGCAATGGTCTTTGGATGTATGGAAACTTGTGCAGGTACTGTAACAGTAGAATGATCATACAAGTCAACTCTTCCCTGCAAGTCTAAAGTCGAATAACCATCAGAGATTGGAGCATTCCAGTTAAAGATTACTTGGGTTTGTCCTATTCCAAATATTTGTGATTTCTTTGAAACTACTTTTCCATCAACTACTAATGACACAATTCCATATGATGGTGTGTCATCGTTAAAGATGTATAGTTCTGGTTTGATCAGAGATCCTGATGGAATAATATTTGGAACATCCATCTCAACTGAAATATCAGATACTATGGTTGGTTTAACACCAATGTTATAGTGCTTTGATTCAGATCTATTATCGTTCTCATCAATGATGTGTAACCAATATTGCATTCCAGGTTCACTCATTACGAATGATGGAATATCAGCACTAACTAGATATGTGGAATTTGAAATTAGTAATACTTCCACATTCATATTAATTCCAATGTACTGATCTTCTGTTTGTCCCATGGTAATTGATCTAAGCTCAACTCTTTGCAGAGGAACAGCACTGTCAATAATTGCAGAAACTTTCATGTCCTGATTGTCAATGTAGAGGAATTCTGATTCCAGATCAGCACTGTATCTTGTGCCATTGGCAATTTGGATTGTAGCATCAAAGATTCTTGGAATTCCTTCTGCAATTTCTGGCAACTCATCTGGAATCTCAACAATCACTGTAGTTCCCTCACATGAAAGTAGTCTGACTGATGCCTGTACAACATTCTTTGTTGTACCTTTCTCTTCTGTGACTACTATCATCAAGAATGTCTCATCTGAAGAGATTGGAACCTCATAGAGGTATCTGTCAACATTGGTTAGTTTGTTCAAGTCCGCATATGGCTGAACTTCGGCTAATGTTGCATATACAATTCCTGACTTTGAAGTGGCAAGTTTTACTGCTGGTGGAGTATCTGCATCACTTGAGACTAGTATTCTTGCCATATTTTCATTACATTTGTCATAGGATACCTCATTGATTGCAAGTGGTGTTGATAGAATTCCTCCAAATCCTACAGATGCACCAGATACTGAAGCTCCTGCACTAGTTCTTCCTCCGCCTCCTCCAAGGCCTGATGTACCTGCAGAACTTTCTCCTGCAGCAGATGATGTAGATCTCTTGGAAGATATGGATTTCTTGGAATAGTGATCAGACTCTACCACTACATCACAGAATCCACTCTTTTCAGATGGTGTATTTGACAAGATTCTATCCATGCCAGATGTCCATGTTGTTCCAACTAGAGTATGTGCTTCTACATCTGCACATCCATTAGCAAGTGTAATGATATCAGAAGATGTTGGTTTTGGAACAAGTAATGTCATTTGTGGTTTGGATGCAAAGTTATTCTCATCATTATAGTTGAATCCAACAGAATCTTCTTCATGACGATACTTTACATCAATTTCTAATTCCAATTCATTTGTAATTCCACTACTAGCCAGAGTTGGTGAGTTGATATGTTCATCATCAGTTTCAATCACTATCCAGTCTTTGTCAAATACCCCGACTGATGATGAAGAATTCTTTGATGTAATGTCAAGTTTTAATAGACCACCAAAGCTTGGAATGAGTGAAGGTTGTATTGGGAGTATCATCTGTTGACCCGGAGTAATTTTTTTGATTTGAGCAGATATGACTTGATGAGTGGTTGTTTCTGCAGAAACGAAGACAGGAATGACTGCAGTAGATGATTTGTTTATTGGAAGTATATATGGTTGCATCTTGAATGAGTTTATTACATCAGAACCTTTGATGCCTTTACTCCAATCTTTTACATATTTGATGTTAGATTGTGATGATGTTGCAGTAGTTTTTCCTGATGGATTATTTACGCCAACTGTATTAATTTCTGGAAGTTGATCAGTTTTAGATATTGTAGTTTGAGTCTGACTATTAACAATAACTGCATTGAATCCTTGTAAAATATTTAGTCCAGTTGAGTTTAGCAAGGGTGCAGATGAACCTATCTTTGGATCAGCTATTGATAGATCAGTGTTTTCATCGATTAAAGTAAAGATTGTCAAAGGATTTACGTTAACACAGCAGACAGGTGCAGACGTCTGATCAATTGTAACTACATAACCTGTTGGAATGGTTGTCATAGTGACAGTATAATCGTCAAATGGTACAGACGTAATTCTTATCTCGCCACTTGTTGCATTTACATCATTGATGTCATTGTCAGTGATATTTAGACTTCCAGTTCCTGTTAATGGATTTGGTGAAATGGTAAATGAAGCACCGCCTTTCAATTGATTATCATCTACAACTCTAATATTCAATGAACCTGCAAATGTAAAGTTATCAGAGAAAGAGAGTGCTTCCTCAAGAATTCTTGTGAATTGTGATTGTAATGATATTACATCAGTAATTGTTAGAGATTCTAATAGGACAACAGTTTGGGATCTACTTGTAAATACCACATCAGATGGAGTCAAGGTTTCATCTAGTGTTGCAGTGAATTCATTTGCAGTGTTGACTGTGTCAGATGGTGTGAGTGTCTCAGATAAGGTGACTGATGCTACTGCATTTGTGGTGATGACATCAGATGGGGTCAAGGTTTCAGATAGAGTAACAGATCTTGATGTGTTGACGGTGTCAGATGGAGTCAAGGTTTCATCTAGTGTTGCAGTGAATTCATTTGCAGTGTTGACTGTGTCAGATGGTGTGAGTGTCTCAGATAAGGTGACTGATGCTACTGCATTTGTGGTGATGACATCAGATGGGGTGAGTGTTTCTGTGAGTGTTGCTGACTGAGCTGCATTTGTGGTGATGACATCAGATGGGGTCAAGGTTTCAGATAGAGTAACAGATCTTGATGTGTTGACGGTGTCAGATGGAGTCAAGGTTTCATCTAGTGTTGCAGTGAATTCATTTGCAGTGTT